>JBQGDO010000165.1:0-11964 GCA_052039105.1 Methyloceanibacter sp. | reverse complement strand
GTCCCAGTACGCCAAGAAGGCCTATGACGCGTATGTCGCCGAGATGTCCAAGCTCGGTGAGATGTATGTCGGCCTTGCCAAGGATGCCTACAAGCCGGTCGAGTCTGCCTTCACCAAGAAGGTCGTGTAACGGCGTTTCCCCAGCTTACCTTCCCATTGAAAAAGGCCCGGGCTCATCCCGGGTCTTTTTTTTCGCCGTTTTCCTGTCGGCAACTCACACTATGTTATGGACGTTGGAGAGCCGTAATTTGCGGTCACGTGCCGGTTGCCGCTAGAATTGACGCAAAGGTTGCGACGCAGCAGCCGCTCCTTGGCAAATGCAGAATGAAACGCCAAATAGGCTGACGATGGCGCGGAACGGCGATCCTCGCCGGGGCGACGATACCGGCACCCACATCATCACCAAGACGCGGCCGAAGACCAAGCGGCCGAGCCTCTACAAAGTGCTGCTGCTCAACGACGACTACACGCCGATGGACTTCGTCGTGTACGTGCTCGAGCGCTTCTTCAATAAGCCGCCGGAGGAGGCGACCCGCATCATGCTGCATGTCCACCAAAAGGGCGTCGGCATCTGTGGGGTCTACACATACGAGGTCGCTGAGACTAAGGTAGCGCAAGTGACAAGTTTTGCGCGGCAGCATGAGCATCCGCTACAGTGCACGATGGAGAAGGAGTGAGGATTTAGGTGGCTTCGTTTTCGACCAGTCTCGAGCAGGCTTTGCGGCGCGCTCTGCAATACGCCAATGAGCGCAGTCACGAATATGCGACCTTGGAGCATCTGCTCCTGTCCTTGATCGACGACCGCGACGCGGCGGCGGTGATGCGCGCCTGCGACGTGGATCTCGACCTGTTGCGCGACAAGCTGACAGGCTATATCGACAACGAGCTCTCGGGCCTCGTGCTCGACACGCATGGCGACGCGCAGCCGACCGCCGGCTTCCAGCGCGTGATTCATCGCGCCGTGGCGCATGTGCAGTCTTCGGGCCGCGAGGAGGTGACTGGGGCCAATGTGCTCGTCGCCATCTTCGCCGAGCGCGAGAGCCATGCCGCCTTCTTCCTGCAAGAGCAGCACATGACCCGCTTCGATGCGGTCAACTATATCAGCCACGGCATCGCCAAGCGGGCCGGGATGTCCGAGCCGCGCGCCGTGCGCGGAGTCGACGAAGATGCTGCGACGGTCGAGGGCGGCGAGGAGAAGAAGCGTGGCGCCGATGCGCTCGAGGTCTACTGCATTAACCTCAATCAGAAGGCGCGCGCGGGCCGCATCGACCCATTGATCGGGCGCACTCAGGAGATTCAGCGCACAATCCAGGTGTTGTGCCGCCGCCAGAAGAACAATCCGCTGTTCGTCGGCGATCCGGGCGTCGGCAAGACCGCTATCGCGGAGGGGCTCGCCCGCCGCATCGTCATGAACGACGTTCCGGAGGTGCTCGCCGATTCCACCATCTTCCAGCTCGACATGGGCGCGCTGCTCGCCGGCACGCGCTATCGCGGCGATTTCGAGGAGCGGCTCAAGGCGGTGATGCGCGAGATCGAAGCCTATCCCGGCGCCATCATGTTCATCGACGAGATCCACACGGTGATCGGCGCGGGCGCGACCTCCGGCGGGGCGATGGACGCGTCGAACTTGCTGAAGCCCGCGCTTCAGTCCGGCACACTGCGATGCATCGGCTCGACCACCTATAAGGAATATCGCCAGCACTTCGAGAAGGACCGGGCGCTCGTCCGGCGCTTCCAGAAGATCGACGTGAACGAGCCGTCGGTGCCCGACGCGATCGAGATCCTCAAAGGGCTGAAGCCCTATTTCGAGGACTTCCACCGCGTGCGCTATACGAGCCAGGCGATCAAATCGGCGGTCGAGCTGTCGGCGAAATACATCCACGACCGCAAGCTGCCCGACAAGGCGATCGACGTGATCGACGAGACCGGCGCCTCGCAGATGCTGGTGCCAGAGCGGCAGCGGCGCAAGACGATCGGCGTCAAGGAGGTCGAGTCCACCATCGCTACCATGGCGCGGATTCCGCCGAAGACCGTGTCGAAATCCGACGCGGAGGTGCTGCGCGCGATCGACCGGGATCTGAAGCGCGTGGTGTTCGGCCAGGACAAGGCGATCGAGGCGCTTGCCGCGGCGATCAAGTTGTCGCGTGCGGGGCTACGCGAGCCCGGCAAGCCGATCGGCTGCTACATGTTTTCCGGCCCGACCGGCGTCGGCAAGACCGAGGTCGCCCGCCAGCTTGCGCTCCTGCTCGGCGTCGAGCTGCTGCGCTTCGACATGAGCGAATATATGGAGCGGCATACGGTATCGCGGCTGATCGGCGCGCCGCCCGGCTATGTCGGCTTCGACCAGGGCGGCCTTCTGACCGACGGCGTCGACCAGCACCCCCATTGCGTGCTCCTGCTGGACGAGATCGAGAAGGCGCATCCGGACCTGTTCAACATCCTGTTGCAGGTGATGGATCACGGCAAGCTGACCGACCATAACGGCAAGCGGGTCGATTTCCAGAACGTGATCTTGATCATGACCACCAACGCCGGTGCGCAGGACCTCGCCAAGGCGGCGATCGGCTTCAACCGCTCCAAACGCGAGGGTGACGACGAGGAGGCGATCAATCGCCTGTTCACGCCCGAGTTCCGCAACCGGTTGGACGCGGTGATTGCTTTCGCCAATCTCACGCCAGAGATCATCGCTAAGGTGGTGGAGAAATTCGTGTTCCAGCTCGAGGCGCAGCTCGGCGACCGCAATATCACCATCGAGCTGACGCCGGAGGCGAATGCGTGGCTTGCCGAGCGCGGCTATGACGACAAGTTCGGCGCGCGGCCGCTCGCCCGCGTGATCCAGGAACACATCAAGAAGCCGCTCGCCGAGGAGATTTTGTTCGGCGCGCTGAAGGACGGCGGCATCGTGCGCGTGCTGGTCGAAGAGAAGGCTGGCGAGAAAGTGCTCGGCTTCGAATATCTGAAGCCGGACACGCCGGTTCGCCCGCGCGATCCCGAGGAGAGCGATTCCGAAGGCGAGGGGCCGGACGACGGCGGTCCCAAAGGTCCACCTAAGTCCGGCGGACCGAAGCCGCGCAGCAGACGCGGCGTGCGCAAGCCGCGTGCCTCGCGCGGCCGCAGCGTCGGCGTGAGCCTCGTGCCAAAAGTCCCCCTCGGCACGAAGTAGCCCTACGTCAGTTTCTTCCTGATCTTTTCGGCGGTGGCGGCGAGCTTGGCCTGATCGGCCATGACGCCGGCATGCGGCTTTAACGGCTCACCCTCTTTGCGCGGCACGATATGGACGTGGAGGTGGAACACGGTCTGGCCCGCAGCGGCGCCGTTGAATTGCTGGATCAGCACACCCTCGGCGCCGACCGCCTCTTTGATCTTCGGCGCAAGCTTCTGCACCACGGCCATCAGTTTGCCGAGCGCCTCGGGGCGAATGTCGAACAGGTCGCGCGCCTTCTCCTTGGTGATGACGAGGGTGTGGCCTTCGGTGCGCGGCATGATGTCGAGAAAGGCAAGCGTGTCCTCGTCCTCGTAGAGCTTGTGGCAGGGAATCTCGCCACGCAGCACCTTGGCGAAGATGTTGCCGTCGTCATAGGCCATGGCCACTCTCTATAGCCGAGTTTGGGAATTGCGGCGATAGGGCGATTCCTGCATGAGCAGGGCGATTTCGCGCGCGACCTCGCGCCGCTCGCGCTTGAGATAGTCGGCGACGGCGCGGCGCAAGCCGGGATCGGCGATGTAATGCGCGCTATAGGTCTCGCTCGGGAGATAGCCGCGGGCGAGCTTGTGCGCGCCTTGTGCGCCAGCCTCGACGCAGGCGAGCTTGCGCTCGATCGCGAAGTCGATGGCCTGGTAGTAGCAGACCTCGAAATGCAGGAAGGGGTGGTGCTCGATGCCGCCCCAGTAGCGGCCGTAGAGCGTCTCCTCGCCGATGATATTGAACGCGCCGGCGACATAGCGGCCGGCACGTTTGGCCAGCACCAGCAGAATGCGGTCGGCCATGCTGTCGCGCAGCAGGCTGAAACATTCGCGGGTGAGATAGGGAGAGCCCCATTTGCGCGATCCCGTGTCCATATAGAAGGCAAAGAAGGCATCGAGATGCGCCTCGGTCAGATCGCTTCCCGTCACCCATTCGATGGGGATGCCGCCGCTCACTGCGTCGCGGCGTTCGCGCTTGATGGCTTTCCGTTTGCGCGCGGCGAGGGCCGCCAGGAAGTCTTCGAAACTGCTATAGCCCTCGTTCTGCCAATGGAACTGCTGATCGGTGCGCTGGAGCAGTCCGATCTCGCCGGCAAGCTGCCATTCCGCGCGCGTCGGGAAGGTGATGTGCAGGGACGACACACCTAGCCGGTCGGCGATCTGCATTGCGGCCTGAAGCAGAAGCGCTTCGCGCTCGGCGCTGTTTGCGCCGGGGCGTACCAGCACACGCTTGCCAGTGACGGGCGTGAACGGCACCGAGACCTGGAGCTTTGGGTAGTAGCGGCCGCCGGCGCGCATATAGGCGTCGGCCCAGCCGTGATCGAAGACATATTCGCCTTGGCTGTGCGCTTTGAGATAGCAGGGCATGCAGCCGAGCAGCATGCCGCCCGCGTCTTCGAGGAGAAAATGCTGCGGCAGCCACCCGGTCTCGGCGACGGCTGAGCCGCTTGCTTCGAGCGCGCGCAAGAAAGCATGCGAAACGAACGGGTTATGATGGGACGCGGCGCAAGCATTCCAATCCTTAGCCGGCACGTCGGCGATCGACGATACCGTGCGCACGAGGAATGTGTCGGCGCTTGCCTGGCGCGGACCACTTGGCAGTCTCTCGATATCGCCCATGACTAAGGCGCGATCCCTTCGAAGATCATGGCGTCGGCATAGCGCAGCGCGCGCTCGCGCTGCTCCTCGTTGCGCACCGTCCAGGTAATGAGCGGCAGTCCAAACACGAACCGCGCGACGAGCGGTGCGACCGCGGGTAGCGCGTCGATATCGTATGCGATGAAGTTTGGCCGCGCGATGGCGGCGGTGAGGAGGTTGCGCATGGCCAAGCGCTGCCCAAACGACAGCTGCGGCCAATGGTCCTGATCGTCGAAGCGCTCGGCGACGAGCCCGCGGGGCAGGAGTGGGGCAAGCTGGCGGAACGCGGCAACGCAATACGGGTCGAACGACATCACGGCCACGGGCCCGGGATAAGATTCGAGCAATTTGGCGATGTTGCGCTCGAAGTCGCCAGCGCGGGTCCAGGTGCTCTTCACTTCGAGGATCAGCGGCAGGTGGCCATTGACGAGGGCGAGCAGGGCGGGCAGCGAAAGGATGCTTTCTTTGCTGTCGCGCAGGGGAATCTTCGCAAGCGCTTCTGCGCTGCGCGCGGCGACGGGGCCAGTCTCCGACGTCAACCGGTCGAGCGTCGCGTCGTGAAACACGATCGGCATGCGATCTGCGGCGGATTGCACGTCGACCTCGATCGCGACGCCAGCTCCCATCGCGGCGCGTACGGCCGAGGCGCTGTTTTCGACAATGCCCTTGGCATGGTCATGCAGCCCGCGATGGGCGATCGGCCGCTTCAACCAATAGAGCTCGGCCATCGTGGGCCCTAGTCTACCGCGAAGATCGCATCGATCTCGACGGCAGCGTTCAGCGGCAGGCAGGCGCAGCCCACCGCAATGCGCGTGTGCAGACCCTTGTTGCCAAGGATCTCCAGCATCAGGTCCGAGGCGGCGTTGAGCACTTTGGGGTGATCGGCAAAATCGGGGCTCGCATTGACGAAGCCGTTGAGCCGCAGCAATTGTACGATGCGGTCGAGGTCGCCCAACGCCGCTTTCGCCTGCGCAAGGATGTTGACCGCGCAAACCCGCGCCGCTTCTTGCCCTTGCGTCAAATCGACGTCGGCGCCAAGCCTGCCTTCGGCGACGAGCTTACCGTTTTTGAGCGGAAGTTGTCCGGAGATGAAGAGCTGGCCACCGCAATGAAGGAACGGAACATAGGAGCCGATCGCGGATTTCGCCTCGGGAAGGGCGAGGCCAAGCGCCTTGAGCCGGGCTTCGATCTCTCCTGCCATGCCGCCTCCGATCGTTTTTGAGCCATTCGCCATACAGGCTTAAACCATCAAGCAAATCGGTGATGGCTGCAAGCAGGCCGGCCAAGACCGTCCCCTTGTCGGCGACTGCGGTTGATGCGAAAAACGATTGGCTTCGGCCATTTGCCGGGCACGGTTGAGCCGAAACCTTCAGAAGGACGCAAGCCAATATGCTCAGTCTTTGCCGGCGTCTCGGGACCGTATTGGCCGTGCCGCTGCTCGGCGCGATCTGCTCCGGCCATGCACTGGCGTTGGCGGCCAAAGAGCCGAACAAGCTCGCGCCCCACCGCGCCATCTATGAAATGACGTTGGACAATGCCCGGTCGGCGTCTGGCATCACCGGCATCGATGGGCGCATGGTGTTTGAGTTTACCGGATCGGCTTGCGACGGCTATTCGCTCAATATGCGTATGGTCACGCACATGACCGACTCCCAAGGACAAACCAACTTGACCGACCTCAGATCGTCGACCTGGGAGCAGGGCGACGGGCAGAAATTCCGCTTCCAGTCCGCGCAATACCTGAATGACAAGCTTGGCGACGTGACCATGGGACGCGCGGTCCGGGAGACACCCAACGAGGCGGTCAAAGTGAAGCTCAGTCAGCCCGCGCATGCCGAGCTCGACCTTACCGGTCATGTGTTGTTTCCGACACAACACAGCCTCGCGCTGATCGAAGCGGCGCGCGAGGGCGAAGTGATGTTTCAGGCGCGGATCTATGATGGCTCGGAGAAGGGCCAGAAGGTCTACGACACGACGGCCTTTATCGGCAAGCTGGTACCTCCGGGAGGGGATGCCGAGCTGGAGCCGGTGGCCGAGGACAAGGGTCTTGGCGAGCTTGCCTCCTGGCCGGTATCGATCGGCTATTTCGAGCCGAAGGGCGGCGATCTGACGCCAAGCTATCAGATCGATTTCCGCATCTACGAAAACGGTGTGAGCCGCGAGCTGTTGATCGATTACGGCGATTTTTCGATTCACGGCACTTTGACGGCGCTGGAATATCTGAAGTCGCCGGAATGCCGCTAATCCGCTGAGCAGGTGAGCGGCGCTGCATTGAGCTCCTTGCCTACCCGAAACGGCCCAATTGCCGAGCCCACTTTGGGCAGGCTCGAAGCAAAAAATTCCCTTTTTCCCGCTGGCTTTGCCGCCGGCCTAAACAAATTGGTTACGGGTTTCCGGTGAAATCGCTTCATCGCGAGGATGGGAGCAGAGCCAGATGTTTTGGAGGGTTAGACCGGCTCCAAGCGCCATGGCGCATTACGGGGAGTTCGCCCATCATGGGCCGACCGAATCGCCAGGGCCCAAGCCGATGACGAAAACCGTTCTGATCGTGGAAGACAACGAGCTCAACATGAAGCTGTTCCACGACTTGCTCGACGCTCATGGCTACAAGACGCTGCAAACACGGAACGGAATGGAGGCGCTCGCGCTCGCCCGCGAACACCGCCCCGACCTCATCTTGATGGATATTCAGCTTCCCGAGGTGTCGGGACTTGAAGTCACCAAGTGGCTGAAGGAGGACGATCAGCTGCGGGAGATCCCCGTCGTGGCCGTCACCGCATTCGCCATGAAAGGGGACGAGGAACGCATCCGCGAGGGCGGCTGCGAGGCTTATATCTCCAAGCCGATCTCCGTATCGATGTTTCTCGACACGGTCAGGCAATTCATCGGCGAGGCACGGTAGCAGCGTCATGACCGCCCGCGTTCTCGTCGTCGATGACGTCGAAGCCAATGTAAAGCTGCTCGAAGCGCGGCTCACGGCCGAATATTTCGAGGTGCGCACCGCTCGCAGCGGCTCGGAAGCACTGCATATCTGTGCCCGGGAACGGGCGGATGTGGTCTTGCTCGACGTGATGATGCCGGGCATGGACGGTTTCGAGGTCTGCCGGCGGCTGAAGGCCGATCCGCGGACGCAGCATATTCCGGTGATCATCATCACCGCGCTCGACCAGCCCTCGGACCGGGTGAAGGGACTTGAGGCCGGCGCCGACGATTTCATCACCAAGCCGGTGGACGACATCGCGCTGATCACGCGCGTGAAAAATCTTGCGCGGCTCAAGATGCTCACAGACGAGATGCTGATGCGCGCATCGACCGAAGAGCAGATGGGCTTTGCCGCGACGATCGGAGTAAGGCTCGATCAACTCGGTCGCGGCGGCAAGATACTCCTGGTCGAGGACCGCGATCGCTCGGCGGAGCGCATCATGGAGACGCTCAAGGACGAGCATCACATTCAGCGCGAAACGGACCCGTCCCGCGCGTTGTTGCAACTCCCCGATGGGGATTTCGACCTGATGATCGTAAGCCTGAGCCTGGAGCATGCCGACGGCTTGCGCCTTTGCTCGCAGGTGCGGTCGCTGGACCGGACCCGACGCCTGCCGATCATGATCGTGACGGAACCCGGCGACGACGCGCGGCTGCTCAGGGGCCTCGATATGGGGGTCAACGACTATATCGTGCGTCCGGTGGATTCGAACGAGCTCTTGGCGCGCGTGCGCACCCAGATCAAGCGCAAGCGCTATACCGACTATTTGCGCACGCGGCTGGAAGAGACCGTCGAGATGGCGATCCTCGATCCGCTGACCGCGCTGCACAACCGGCGCTACATGACGAGCCACCTGAAGACGCTGTTCGAGGAGTCGTCGCAGCGCGGCAAGCCGCTTTCGGTGCTTCTGCTCGACATCGACTATTTCAAGGCGGTCAACGACAGCTACGGGCACGACGCGGGCGATTCCGTGCTGCGGGAATTTGCCGCCCGCGTGCGGCGCAATATTCGCGGCATCGATCTCGCCTGTAGGCTCGGCGGCGAGGAGTTCGTGGTGGTCATGCCGGATACTGACCTGGCCAAGGCCTATCTGGTCGGCGAGCGGTTGCGCCAATGCATCGCCGCGGCGCCGTTCTATGCCGGAGAGCGCATCGGCACCCTGGATGTCACCGCCAGCGTAGGGGTGGCGGCCCTGGAATTCCCGGACGACACGCCCGAACTCATCTTGAAGCGGGCCGACCAGGCGCTCTATTGCGCCAAGCGGGACTGGCGCAACCGGGTGGTGGCCGACGCGGCCTAAACAACCTGGCGGGACGGGGTCTCCCGAATCACTCGCGGCCAAATCCGTAGGCTGAGCATCTTTGTCGAGGCCCCGCCGGGACTTGAGGTGTCACCTGAGCGTTTAACCTTAAGGGTTTACAATGCCTCGCATTTTATCCTATGAAGCGCATGAACGGGATTGATTTCGTCCCTTGGTTGGCTGTTTTATGGTTTGACTATCGCCGACAGTTTGGATGGGGAGGCTCAAGAATTTAGGGGGAATTTGCAGTGCCGATACTGCCTGCGCGCCTCCGAACGGGCTTCCCATTGCAAGAGATAACCCTGCGGAATGCTCAGGTCCGCCGCATCTCCTGGGTCCGTAGGGTTCGGCCGGCCGGAGCGCGGTTGAGTGGCCTCCTCGTTAGCGCCGCGTTTCGGCCGGCCACCAAGTCAAGACCAGACCCTGTTCAGGTCTTTGGCTTGTTTGGTCCGCCCCCGGCCACGCCGATCTGCCCGCTAACAGCCGCGCGTGACCGCGGGGCCGATCATCGGACTCGGAGCCTGGGCGTCCCAATTACTTGATCTTGGATTCCTTGAATTCGACGTGCTTGCGCGCGACCGGATCGTATTTCTTGAAGACGAGCTTCTCGGTCTGATTGCGCGGATTCTTCTTGGTCACGTAGTAGTAGCCCGTGCCGGCTGTGCTTACGAGCTTGATTTTCTGGGTGACGGGCTTGGCCATCTCAATCCTCAAACCATACGAATTTGCCGGGACCCTACTCGCTCAAGGGCGGAAGTCAAGGCGGCGCTCAGGTCTTGCAACGAGGTCACCGGCGAAGGGCTCCACGATCTCGTCCTTGGCGTTAGGGTCGAAGCCGTGCATGCGGAGCGCCCATTGCAGGGCGACTAGAGCGCCTTTCACGGGCGGCAGGAAGAGAAGCGTGAGGATCACCGTCAAGGGCAACCAGAGCGCCATATGCACCCACAGCGCCGGCCGGTAAGCCATTTCCACGGCAAGCACCAGGCTGACCACGATGTGGCCGACAATGACGATGGTGAAATAGGCAGGCGCGTCGTCGGCCCGATGATGATGCAGTTCCTCGCCGCAAGCCGGACAATGCTCCGCGACTTTCAGATAACGGCGAAACAGGGCGCCGCGTCCGCACGCGGGGCATTTCAAGGTCGCGCCCCGGAACAGCGAGCCGAATATCGGCCGGCCGTCGTCCTTGGCTCCATAACGATGAACAGTGTCGGCGCCTGCGCGGTCTTGCATCACTTTCTTTCCTAACTTCGTTCCGATCACTCGATCCTACCGGCGCTTGCGGGGCCCGCTTTTGCCCTTACGGCGGGATTTGGTCTTGTAGCGTTGCGGCCCTCGCTTGTCACTTGACCTGGGAGCGCCCTTCTGTCGCGCGCCGATCTGCCGGCCCTCGCTCAGCATCTCGAAGCGTAAGGCGCCCGCCGTGGGGATCGCCTCGACCAGCCGTACTTCGACCTGGTCGCCAAGCCGGTAAGCGAGACCGGTGTCCTCGCCAACGAGCGCGTGCCGCGCCTCGTCATGGTAGAAATATTCATGTCCGATCGAGGAGGCGGGGACGAAACCGTCGGCGCCGGTCTCGATCAGCCGGACGAAGAGGCCGGTGCGAACCAGCCCCGAGACGCGAGCCGTGAAAGTCGCGCCGATGCGGTCGGCGAGATAAGCGGCGATCAGACGGTCGGCCGTATCGCGTTCGGCCGCCATGGCGCGGCGCTCGGTGTCGGAGATCCACTGCGAGATCTGATCGAGTTCCGCTAGCTCGGTATCGGTGAGTCCGCCATCCCCGAAGCCAAGCGCACGCACCAACGCGCGATGCACGATCAGATCGGCATAGCGGCGGATCGGCGAGGTGAAATGCGCATATCGGCGCAGGTTCAAGCCGAAATGCCCGAAATTTCCCGGGCTGTATTCGGCTTGGGCCTGGCTGCGCAGCACGACCTCTCCGACCAGCTCGGCGGTGGGTGTGGCGCGCGTGTCGGCGAGAATGCGATTGAAGTGGGATGGCCTGAGCGTGCCCGCCTTTGGCAATTTGATGTTGAGCGTGGAAAGGAATTCGCCGAGCGCGGCAAGCTTCTCCTTCGAAGGTGCGTCGTGTACGCGATAAATCAGCGGGGAGCGCTTCGCCTCCAAGGTCTCGGCGGCGGCGACATTGGCCGAGATCATGAATTCTTCGATCAGGCGATGGGAGTCGAGCCGGGGCGGGGTCGCCACGCCACGCACGCGGCCCTTGTCGTCGAGCAGGATCTTCCGCTCCGGCAGGTCGAGCTCGAGCGGACCGCGCTCGGTGCGCGCAAGGGCGAGGCTGGCATAGGCGCCCCACAGCGGCCGTAGCACCGTATCGAGCAGCGGGTCTGTCACTTCGTCGGTGCGGCCGTCGATCGCGGCTTGCGCCTGCTCATAGGTGAGGCTCGCGGCGGAGCGCATCAGCGCGCGGAAAAAGCGGTGTGAGAGTTTCTTGCCGTTCTTGTCGAAGACCATGCTCACGGCAAGGCAGGCGCGCGGATCGTCTTCAGTCAGCGAGCAAAGGCCCCCGGAGAGCCGCTCCGGCAGCATCGGCACCACGCGGTCGGGGAAGTAGACCGAGTTGCCGCGCTTGCGCGCTTCCTTGTCGAGCGCGCTGCCGGGGCGCACATAGGCGGCGACGTCGGCAATAGCAACGATCACCACCCAGCCGCCGCGATTTTGCGGATTGGGGTCTGGCTCGGCAAAGACGGCGTCGTCATGGTCGCGCGCGTCCGCCGGGTCGATGGTGACGAGAGGGATATGGCGCAAATCCTCGCGGCGCTTCAGCTCGGGCTCCTTTGCCGCCTCGGCCTCGGCCAGCGCCGCCTCGGGAAAGACGTCGGGAATGCCGTGGGCGTGC
>JBQGDO010000164.1:0-1796 GCA_052039105.1 Methyloceanibacter sp. | reverse complement strand
CGAACTATGACGGGCGCGAGCAGGAGCCCGCGGTGCTGCCGGCGAATTTCCCCAACCTGCTCGCCAACGGCGCATCGGGCATCGCCGTCGGCATGGCCACCAATATCCCGCCGCATAATGCCGGCGAGCTCTGCGACGCGGCGCTGCATCTGATCAAGTTTCCCAACGCCACCGCCGACAAGTTGGTCGAGCTCGTGCCGGGCCCCGATCTGCCGACCGGCGGCATCATCGTCGAGCCGCGCGGCGAGATCGTCCAGGCCTACAAGACCGGGCGCGGCTCATTCCGCCTGCGCGCGCGCTGGACGCAAGAAGACACCGGCCGCGGCACCTATCAGATCGTCGTCACCGAGATCCCCTATCAAATTCCCAAGGCGCGGCTCGTCGCCCGCATCGCCGAGCTTTTGCTGCAGAAGAAATTGCCGCTGCTCGCCGATATCCGCGACGAGTCGGCGGAGGAAGTCAGGCTGGTGCTTGAGCCGAAGAGCCGCAGCGTCGATCCCGTCCTGCTGATGGAGTCGCTGTTCAAGCTGACCGAGCTCGAGACCCGCGTGGGGCTCAACATGAACGTGCTGAGCCGGGGGCAAATCCCCAACGTGATCGGACTGCGCCAGGTGTTGCGCGAATGGCTCGACCACCGCCAGGTCGTGCTGGTCCGCCGCTCGAAATTCCGCCTCGCCAAGATCGATCACCGGCTCGAAGTGCTCGACGGCTACCTGATCGTCTTTCTCAACATCGACAAAGTGATCAAAATCATCCGCGAAAAGGACGAGCCGAAGCCGGCGCTGATGAAAGCCTTCAAGCTGACCGACGTGCAGGCCGAAGCCATCCTCAATATGCGGCTCCGCGCCTTGCGCAAGCTCGAGGAGATGGAGATCAGGCGCGAGCACGACAATCTCACCAAGGAACGCAAGGAGCTGAAGGCGCTGCTCGCGTCCAAAGACAAGCAGTGGAAGACGATCGCCGACGAGATCAAGGCGCTGAAAGATCAGTTCGGCCAGAAGACCCCGCTTGGGCGCCGCCGCACGAGCTTCGCCGAGGCGCCCGAGGGCGTCGATACCGAGCTCGCCGAAGCGATGATCGAGAAGGAGCCGGTCACCATCGTCCTCTCCGAGAAAGGCTGGATCCGCGCCATCAAGGGCCACCAAACCGAGCCCGACAGCCTCGCCTTCAAGGAGGGCGACAAGCTCAAGAGCTTCGTCAAGGCGCAGACCACCGACACGCTGCTGCTGTTCGCCACCAACGGCCGCTTCTATTCGCTCTCCGCCGACAAGCTGCCCGGGGGCAGGGGTCATGGCGAGCAGTTCCGCCTGATGATCGACATCGAAGAGGCGGCCGACGCGGTCGAGCTGTTCGTACACCAGCCGGGCCGCAAGCTGCTCGTTGCCTCCAGCAGCGGCTATGGCTTCATTGTGCCGGAGGACGAGGTGCTCGCCCAGACGCGCAAAGGCAAGCAGGTGCTCAATGTTCGAGCCGGCGAAGAAGCCGCCGTCTGCGCGCCGGTCGACGGCGACAGCATCGCGGTGATCGGAGAGAACCGCAAGCTGCTCCTGTTCCCGCTCGGCGAATTGCCGGAGATGCCGCGCGGCAAGGGCGTGCGCTTGCAGCGTTACAAGGACGGCAGCCTCGCCGACGCCAAAACCTTCACCAAGAAGGAGGGGTTGCCTTATCTCGACTCGGCCGGCCGGTCCTTCGTCATGACCGAGCTGCGCGACTGGTGGGGACAGCGCGCTCAGGCCGGGCGCCTCCCGCCAAAGGGCTTCCCCAAATCCGGCAGATTCGGCCCGCGGTTCTGAGGC
>JBQGDO010000163.1:0-4008 GCA_052039105.1 Methyloceanibacter sp. | reverse complement strand
AATCGCCGTGGCGATCGCGCTCTGCACGTATTTCTGGCACCCGCTGCTATATGCCGTAGCCGTGGTTTTCATCGGCTCGCGTCAGCATGCTTTGCTGATCATGGGACACGACGCCTCGCACTACCGCTATCTGCCGACCCGCTGGCAGAACGAGCTATTCGCGAATCTGTTCTTGATGTGGCCGACCTTCGCCTCGGTCGAAGGCTTCCGCAAATTCCATAGCACGCATCACCAGTACACGAACCTTGCTGACGACGGGAACCGGCACATCTGGTACACCCACGACGCCGCTGGCGAGCTCGCTCCCGACAGGCAGTTCCCCAAGACGCCAACAGCCCTTGTGCTGTTGCTCATCCGCCGCGCCGCGTTCCTGACCGGCTTGTTTTGGATCGTCCGCGGCCTCGTCGGCTCGACGCTCATTCCCTCGCCGGGATGGATGCGCGCCGCAAGGTTCTGCTTCTACGGGTCGATCGTTGCAGCGCTCACCTATTTCGGCTGGTGGTACGCGTTTCTGCTTTATTGGATCGTCCCGTTTTGCACCTGGCATATCGCCGCGCAGTATGCGCGCCTGATCTGCGAGCACAGCGCGGTGGAGAGCGATGAAGAAGAATACGCACTCACGCGCACCACAATCCCGACCTGGCTCGAGTCGGTCTTCATCCTGCCGCGCAATGTCGGCTATCACCTTGAGCATCACTGGTATCCGAGCGTGCCTTGGTATCGCCTGCCGGAGCTGCACGAGGCGTTGATGGCGCGGCAGGGATTTCGCCAGCATGCCGTAGTGCGGCGTTCGGTGCTGACCTCGCTCAGTGAATGCGTGCGGCCGCAAACCGCGCGAGCACGGACGCAAACGGCGCAAGCGTGATACCGTGCCCGGCATGGGCATGAGCGACAAAGGCGCCGAGAACGTGCAATTGCACGATTTCACCAATCTCGACCGCGCGCCGAGCATCGAGCCCTTTGTCGCTGCGCTCGAGGCGTTCGACGCTCTCCCACAGCTCCAGCAGCTTAAAGTGCTCGCCCGGAAGCGGGCCCGGATCGGCGACGGAACGAGAGTGCTCGATGTCGGCTGCGGCTTCGGCCTGGAAAGCCTGCGGCTGGCGCACATGGTCGAGCCCGGCGGCAAGGTCGCGGGAATCGACAAGAGCGCTGATTTCATCAAGGAGGCCGAGGCGCGCGCGGCGGCGGCGAAACTCTCGATCGAGTTTCGGGCGGGCGACGCCCAATCCCTGCCCTTCCCGGCCGCGTCATTCGACGTGGCGAGGGCCGAGCGCGTGCTGGTCTATCTGCCAGACCCAAGACGCGCACTCGAGGAGATGCGGCGAGTGACGCGCCCAGGCGGGACCGTCACGGCGATCGAGCCGGACTTCGGCACCAACGCCATCAACTTGGCGGACCGCGCGTTGGCGCGGCGCGTGCTCGAGCATGAATGCGACGCCAACATCCCGCATGGCCTATTGGTGCGCGACTTGAAGGGACTGATGGAGGATCTAGGCTTCAAGGACATCGCCATCGACACGCGCATCGTGATCTTCACGCCGGATCTTGCCGCAGCTTATTTCACCGAGACCGGCAAGACGGCACATACCGCCGGGGTGATCACTGCCGCAGAATTCGCCCAATGGGCCGCGGCGATCGAGGAGTTGAGGCAGCGCGGCCGGCTGTTTTGCAGCATCGGCTATTACCTGTTCTCGGCCCAGGTCTGACAAGCATGACAAGATATGTCGCCTTGTTGCGCGCTGTGAATGTGGGGGGAACCGGCAAGCTGCCGATGACCGAGCTGAAGAAAATGTGCGACAAGGCCGGTTTCACGCGCGTGGAAACCTATATCGCCAGCGGTAATGTCGTTTTCGATAGCAAGGCCAAGCCAGCAAAGGTCAAGGCTGAACTAGAGTCCCGCCTGCGTGCCTATTTCGGTAAGCCCATGGGTGTCGTAGTGCGATCGGCCTCCGAAATGGCGGCCGTACTCAAGGGCAATCCTTTTCCGAAGGCGGAGCCAAAGCACGCTTATGCGATCTTCCTCGATGCGCCGCCACCACGCGATGCCCTGGAGCATGTGGTCGGGCAAGCCGACGAGAAGATCGCGCTCGGCGCACGTGAGATTTATGTCCACTATGGCAGCGGCATGGGTCGCTCGAAGCTGCGAATCCCAGCGGCTGGAAACGGCACGGCGCGCAACATGAACACGATCGCAACACTGGCTGAGATGGCAGCCAAGCGTTGAGACGTCTACCTTTCCAGCGCCTTCAGCTCGGCGCGGAACGGGCTCGCCGGGTAGGTGCCGAGCACGGTCACTTCGCTGGAGTAGAAGGCAAGCTCCTCCATGGCGAGCTTGACCAGCCGCTCCTCGGGATGGCCCTCGATATCGGCGTAGAACATGGTGGCGTTGAACGAACCTTCGAGCTGATAGGACTCGAGCTTGGTCATGTTCACGCCATTGGTGGCGAAGCCGCCGAGCGCCTTGTAGAGCGCGGCCGGCACGTTGCGCACGCGGAACACAAAGCTGGTAATCACCGGCCCGTCGGACTTCGGCACACGCACCGGCGTCTTGGCGAGCACGACGAACCGGGTGGTGTTGTGCTGCGCATCCTCGATATCGGCCTTGGCGATTTTCAGTCCGTAGATCTCGGCGGCAAGCCGCGAAGCGATCACCGCGCGCGTGCGATCGCCGGACTCGCGCAATTCGCGCGCGGCCCCGGCGGTGTCGGCCTCCACCACAGGGCGCAGCTTCAACGCGCGGATCGCCTTGCGGCATTGGCCGAGCGCCATGACATGGCTGTGCACGGTCTTGAGCTCGGAGAGCTTCACGCCTGGGAGGGTGAGCAACTGATGACGCACCCGCTCGAAATGCTCGGCGACGATATAGAGGCCGGATTGGGGCAGCAGGTGATGGATGTCGGCGACCCGCCCCGCCACCGAGTTCTCGATCGGGATCATGGCGAGCTTGGCCGCGCCGGTTTTCACCGCGGCTAGCGCGTCCTCGAAGGTCGCGCAAGGGATCGCCTGCATGCGCGGATAGGCATCGCGCGCGGCGAGGTGCGAGTTGGCGCCCGGCTCGCCCTGAAAGGCGATTTTGTTCAAGCGCGGTTTGGCCATGGTCGCGGAGATAGCAGGCGCGGCTAGTGGCGGGAATTCAGAATTTCACGCGCCCGCTCGAGGTCGGGCGGAGTATCGACACCGAGCGGGACAGTGTCAACGAGCCCGACATGGATGCGCATGCCGGCTTCCAGCGCCCGGAGCTGCTCCAATTTCTCCCGCAGCTCGAGCGGCGAAGGCGGCAAGGACACGAAGCGGGCGAGCGCCGCGCGCGTGTAAGCGTAGATGCCGATATGATGGTAAAGCGCCCCTTCGCCATAAGGCGCGGTGGCGCGCGTGAAATAGAGCGCGCGCAACAGCCGCCCGCTAAGCGGCGATCCAACCACCTTCACCACGTTCGGATCGCTGCGCTCTTCCTCACGGACGATCTCCGCGGCGATGGTGCCGATATCCGCTTCACCGCCGGCGAGAGCTTGCACGCAGGCGCGGACCAGCGCCGGATCGAGCGTCGGCAAATCGCCTTGCAGGTTTACGATCGTTTCCAGACTGCCCTCCGGGTCGTGCTTGGTGACGGCTTCGAAGACGCGATCGGAGCCGCTAGCATGGTCGGGCCGGGTCATCACCGCCTCGCCTCCGGCCTGCGTCACCGCATCGCGGATCGGTTCGGCGTCGGTTGCAACCACCACGCGGCCGCAATTGGCTTCGACCGCCCGGCGCCAGACATGCACGATCATCGGCTCACCGCCGATATCGGCCAGGGGCTTGCCGGGAAGTCTTGTGGCTTGCAGCCGGGCGGGTATAACGATCAGGCAGGACATGATCTGCGTCAGTTAGCACGGGAAATTTGCCCAAGCGACCGTGTGGCCGGCCGGGGATGTCTTAGTTGCAACAGTCGCATAGGCCCTATAGTCTCACGCCCCGCCGCAAGAGCTACATGAAGTAGCCTCGCTGCCTCTGCTGGGGGGGATTAGC
>JBQGDO010000162.1:0-11698 GCA_052039105.1 Methyloceanibacter sp. | reverse complement strand
GTCCCTCACCTATCGCATCAAGAAGAACCGCAAAGCCCATTACGCGCTGATGAATATCGACGCGCCGCATGAGGCAGTCGCCGAGATGGAGCGCCAGATGCGGCTATCGACCGACATCATCCGCTTCCTCACCGTGAAGGTCGACGAGCACGAGGCCGGGCCGTCCCCCATGATGCGCCGCGCCGATCGCGACGAGCGTGACGGCCGCGGCGACCGCGGCGATCGCGGCGATCGCCGTGGCGACCGTGGCGGCGGACGGTATCGCGACCGCGATTTCGCACCGCGAGAGTCGCGCGACACCAGCGAAGTCGAGACTGAGGACGCGGCGGTGAGCGAGGAGGAGTCCCAATGAGCATGACGCAAGTCCAGGCGCGCCGCCCGTTCTATCGCCGCCGCAAGACCTGCCCCTTCTCCGGGGACAAGGCGCCCAAGATCGACTACAAGGATGTGAAGCTCCTGCAGCGCTACATTTCCGAGCGCGGCAAGATGGTGCCGAGCCGCATCACCGCGGTGTCCGCTAAGAAGCAACGCGAGCTTGCGCGCGCGATCAAGCGGGCGCGCTTTCTCGGTCTCCTGCCCTATCTGATCCAGTAGGAGCACGAGGCTCGCGGCGCGAGCCAGGAATGTCAGGAAGTTGGGAAGGGAGCGCTCCCTCCCCTAACCGCTCTTCGAGGAGGCGGGACAGCGAACCAAATGCCAGTAGCTCTCTTTATCGGCGCGGGCTCCGGCCTCATCTCTGCGGCGCTATTCGCCTCGGCGGCAACCGCGACCGCGCTCGCCGGCGTGTTGTTCTATTTGGCGCCGCTGCCGCTGTTCCTGGCCGGCCTCGGCTGGGGCGCCAGGGCGGCAGGCGTCGCTGCCCTTGGCGGCACGGCCGTGGTCGCGGCAAGCCTCGGCCTAGGAATGGCCGCTCTTTATGCGCTCACCTTCGCCGGACCGGCCGCGCTCTTCACCCATCTTGCACTTCTCTCGCGCCCTGCCCCCGCCGCGCAAGCAGGGAACATCGGTTCACTCGAATGGTATCCGCCTGGCCGGCTGGTCGCCTGGGCCGCTGTGGTAGCGGGCCTTCTTGCTGGCATCCTCGTGCTGGCTCTCGGCTATGACCAGGAGACCTATCGCGAGTCGATCCGCGAGATCCTCAGTCACAGCGCGCTGAAGGAGCTGGACCGCGACGGCACTTTGCTCACCGACGAGAATATCGCGAACCTCGCCAACGTGCTGGCGCGGGCGCTTCCCGCCGCTTTCGCCATCGTCTGGCTGACCGTGACGCTCTTCAATCTGTGGATGGCGGGTTTGATCGTCGACGCCTCCGGCCGGGCGCTAAGGCCCTGGCCCAATCTCCATGCGCTCGAGTTGCCGAACGGACTGGTGCTGCTTTTCGCAGGCGCGCTCGCGGCCTCTTTCATTCCGGGGCTTCCCGGACTGCTCGCGACCGGACTGGCTGGGGCCCTGCTGTGCGCATACGTGCTGCAAGGACTGTCGGTGATCCACGTCTATAGCCAAGGCGTGCCCCTGCGCGCGCTTTTGCTCGCGACCGTCTATCTCGGAATTCTGCTCTTGGGCTGGGTGGCGATCGTCGTCGCCATCCTCGGCCTGGCTGAGCCGTTGCTCGGCCTGCGCCAGCGTGCCCAGCCGGGCAATCCGCCCTCCAACCCCAATGGAACGATCTGACAAATAGGAGAGTCGAACATGCAAGTCATTCTGCTGGAGCGCATCGGCCGCCTCGGCCAAATGGGCGACATCGTCACGGTCAAGGACGGCTTCGCCCGGAACTATCTCTTGCCGCAGGGCAAAGCACTGCGCGCTACCGAAGCCAATCGCAAGCGCTTCGAGCGCGAGCGGTCACAGCTCGAAGCGCGCGACCTCGAGCTCAAGTCCGATGCGCAAGCCGTGTCGGCCAAGCTCGATGGCCAGAGCTTCATCGTCATCCGTCAGGCGGGAGAGTCCGGTCAACTCTACGGTTCGGTCTCCACCCGCGACATCGCCACGGCAATCACCGAGGGAGGCTTCTCCATCGAGCGGCGGCAGGTGATGCTCGATCGGCCGATCAAAGCGCTCGGCCTGCATGAGATACGCATTGCGTTGCATGCCGAGGTCGAGCCGCATGTCACAATCAACGTCGCCCGTTCGGCCGACGAAGCCGCGCGACAGGCCCGCGGCGAGGACGTTTCCCGCGCCGCGACCGAGGCCGAGGAGGATGCCGAGGCGGCGCGCCGGG
Source organism: Methyloceanibacter sp. (assembly GCA_052039105.1). GTDB lineage: Bacteria > Pseudomonadota > Alphaproteobacteria > Rhizobiales > Methyloligellaceae > Methyloceanibacter. The sequence continues at coordinate 9,480 of JBQGDO010000162.1, read as the reverse complement.
CCGCCGAGGCGTTGTTCGAGGAAGGTGCTCCCGCCGAGCTTGTCGGCGACTCTGGCGAGGAACCCGCGGAAGAGACACACGGTTGATCGACCCGAGCGACACGCGGCCGCAAGCCTGACCAGGAACCACGCCGTCGAAATGTTGTTTTGCCGGCGATGAGTTCATAAGATGGCAGGGTTTTCGGAGTATCTGGCCCCCAGAGACCCCGGCACCAGTGCGCGTGACCGTTCATGTTTCACCCGCTCCGCTATATGCTTGATCGGATTGTCACATCCGGTCATCTCACCCTGATCGATGCGGAGGGCCGCAGCCACGACTTTGGCGATCAGCGCGGCACTCACGTCGTTGCTCGCCTCCCCGACAAACGGACCGAGCGGCGCCTGGCGCTGCATCCGACCCTCGCCCTGGGCGAAGCCTACATGGACGGTGGCCTGACCATCGAACAGGGCACAGTCTACGATTTCATCGATCTGCTTGCGGCGAATTTGCAGGACAAGACCTTCCCACGCTGGTTCAGCGCCGCGGAGCGGCTGCGCTTCCTGACCAGGCGGCTCTGGCAAATCAATCCGCGATCGGTGGCGAAGCAGAATGTCGCCCACCATTACGACCTGGACGGCCGGCTCTACGACCTGTTCCTCGACGAGGATCGGCAATATTCCTGCGCCTACTTCGAGCAGGCGGACATGTCGCTCGATGCGGCGCAACTGGCGAAGAAGCGGCACCTCGCCTCGAAGCTGAAGCTGCGCGACGGAATGAAAGTCCTCGACATCGGCTCGGGCTGGGGCGGGCTCGCCCTCTACCTCGCCAAGACGGCGCATGTCACCGTCACCGGCGTTACCTTGAGCGAGAACCAGCTAAGGATCTCGCGCGAGCGCGCCCAGGCGATGGGCTTGTCCAAAGCCGTCAATTTCGAGCTCCGCGATTATCGCGACTTGGACGAGCAGTTCGACCGCATCGTGTCGGTCGGCATGTTCGAGCATGTTGGCTTGAGCCACTATGCGGGCTTCTTCGACCGGATTGGCAAGTTGCTTAAACCGGACGGCGTGGCTCTGCTTCATTCGATCGGCCGTTTCGATGGTCCAGCAGCGATGAACCCGTTCATCACCAAATACATCTTCCCCGGGACGCACCTGCCGCCGCTCAGCGAGGTGCTGCCCGTCGTCGAGCGCAAGAACCTTTTGGTGACCGATATCGAGATCTGGCGCCTGCACTACGCCATGACGTTGCGCCATTGGCGGCAGCGCTTCCGTGCCAACTGGAGCACGGCGGTCGACCGCTTCGGCGAACGCTTCTGCCGCATGTGGGAATATTATCTGGCGATATGCGAGACCGGCTTCCGCTATCAGAACTTGATGGTCTTTCAGATCCAGCTGACACGAAGCCAGCACGCCCTGCCGCTGACTCGGGACTATATGTACGAGGGCGAGCGGGAGATGCGCCAGCGCGACGGCCTACATGCCCCCGCACCAAGGAAGCGTCGGACCGCCAGCTAGTAGCGACTCCTGTGGGCGACATCAGATACCCCCGCTGTCCACAGACTTGGCCAATGGCGACCAGAGGCGATTTCGCTACTCTGAGACATGAGCGCACTGATTCGCCCTGTCTCAGAGACCCCGGTCTTCCGTGAGGCGCCGCATAATATTGAGGCGGAACAAGCTCTTCTCGGCGCGATCCTGGTCAACAACGAGGCGATCGATCGCGTCTCGGGCTTTCTCAAGCCCGCGCATTTTTTCGATCAGCTTCATGCCCGCATCTATGAGGCGACGGCCAAGCTCATCCTGAGCGGCAAGCGGGCGACGCCGATCACGCTCAAGACGTTCTTTCAGACCGACCCGCCCGTGGGCGAGCTGCCGGTCCCGCAATATCTGGGGCGCCTCGCCGCCAACGCCACGACCATCATCAATGCCGAGGACTATGGCCGCACCATCTACGACCTCGCCATCCGCCGCGAGCTCATCCAGATCGGCGAGACCATGGTCAATACGGCCTACGACTCGCCGATCGATGCCCCGCCCTCTGCGCAAATCGAGGATGCCGAGCAGAAGCTGTTCGAGATTGCCGAGCAGGGGAAATACGGCTCAGGCTTCGAGCCGTTCTCATCGGCGCTCACCGACGCCATCGACATGGCGGCCAACGCCTATCGGCGAGACGGCGGCCTGTCGGGACTTGCCACCGGCTTCCTCGATCTAGACCACCGGATGGGCGGCCTGCAGCCCTCGGACCTGATCATCGTCGCCGGGCGTCCAGCGATGGGAAAGACCGCGCTCGCCACCAACATTGCCTATCATGTAGCCAAGAGTTACCGGCCTGACGGAGATTCGGAGAATGCACTCGACGGCGCGGTCGTCGGCTTCTTCTCGCTGGAAATGTCGGCCGAGCAGCTTGCCACCCGCATCATCTCCGAGCAGGCGCAAATTCCATCGGAGCGGGTCCGGCGCGGGCGGATCGATGCCGAGGAGTTCGACCGCATCGTCGAGGTGTCGCAAGAGTTGCAGCACCTGCCTCTTTATATTGACCAGACCGGCGGCATCACCGTTGCCCAGCTCGCCGCGAGGGCGCGACGGCTCAAGCGGCAAAGAGGGCTTGGCTTCGTCGTCGTCGATTATCTCCAGCTCCTGTCGGGCTCGTCACGCCGGGCGGCGGAAGGCCGCGTTCAGGAAATCACCGAGATCACCACCAGCTTGAAGGCGCTTGCCAAGGAGCTGCATGTGCCGATCTTGGCCGTGTCCCAGCTTTCCCGCCAGGTCGAGCAGCGCGAGGACAAGCGTCCGCAATTGGCGGATTTGCGCGAATCCGGCTCGATCGAGCAGGATGCCGATGTAGTGTTGTTCGTATTCCGCGAGGAATATTATCTGGAACGCAGCCAGCCCCGCGAGAACACGGAAGAGCATAAGCAGTGGCAGCAAAACATGGAGATGGTGACGGGGAAGGCCGACGTAATCATCGGCAAGCAGCGGCACGGGCCCACGGGCACGGTGACGCTACAATTCACCCCGGAATTCACCCGGTTCAGCAATCTCGCGGCGGAGGAGCGCCTTCCGGTGCGGCGGGATTGAGCCCCTCGACCGACGAAGCGCCAAGCGAAACCGCAATTCTCACGATCGATCTCGGCGCGCTCGCCGCCAATTACCGGCGTTTGTGCGAACTCGTCGCACCCGCCGAGTGCGGCGCCGTGGTCAAGGCTGACGCCTATGGTCTCGGCATGGCGGAAGCCGCACTGGCGCTGGCGCGTGCCGGCTGCAACACCTTCTTCGTCGCGACCCTCGCCGAGGCCAGGGACCTGCGCGCACTTCTGCCCCGCGCCATCATCTACGTCTTCTCCGGCCTGATGCCGGGAACCGCGGAGATCTACCGCGCGCACGAGCTTCGGCCGGTGCTGAACAGCGCAGATGAAATCAGGGAGTGGGCCGAGTTCTGCGCGGGCCGCGGCGAGAAACTGCCTTGCGCCGTGCATATCGATAGCGGCATGAACCGGCTCGGGCTTTCCGCCGCAGAAGTCGATCAGGTCGCGCAGATGCGCGAGCTTTGGCAGGCTTTCACTCTTGCTCTCGTGATGAGCCATCTGGCTTGCTCCGACGAACCGGCCCATCCCAAGAACGAGAAGCAGCGAAAGCTCTTCGACAAAGCCCGGGCGCGCCTACCACAGGCCGTGGCGAGCCTCGCCAACTCGGCGGGCATTTTGCTCGGACCTGACTTCGTCTACGACCTCGTGCGCCCGGGCATCGCGCTTTATGGCGGTCAGCCGAGGCGCGAGGGAAAAAACCCCTTTCAGCCCGTGGTCCATCTCGCAGGTCGCATCCTTCAGGTGCGTGACGCCGTCCCCGGCGAGACGGTTGGCTATGGCGCCACGCGAACGCTACGGCGGCCGACGCGTATCGCCGTGGTTTCTGTCGGCTATGCCGACGGCTTCTTCCGCGCTCTCTCCGCCAAGGACGGGCAAGAGGGCTTCGTCGCCTTCGCCGGATCCCATCCGGCGCCGATCCTGGGACGCGTGTCGATGGATTTGATTACGGTCGACGTCACTCGCGTGCCCGAAGACCTCTCCCGGCGCGGCGCCTTTGTCGAGCTGATCGGGCCGAACGTCCCGCCGCAAGTCATGGCGCATCATGCCGGCACCATCGACTACGAAGTTCTCACCAATCTCGGCCGGCGTGCGTTCCGGCGCTATATCGGCGGCTGACCATGGCCAAAGCCTCGCGCGCTTTCGTCTGCCAAGCTTGCGGGGCGGTGACCTCCCGCTGGTCGGGCAAATGTGCTGCCTGCGGCGAATGGAATTCGATCATCGAGGAGGCGGCGCCCTCGGGCTCCCCTGCCCTGGTCGCCATCAGAGGCGGCAAAGGCAGGCTGGCCGCGCTTGAGACACTCACCGCAAGCACCGGCGAGGCGCCGCGACTGCCGACCGGCATTGCCGAGCTTGATCGCGTGCTCGGCGGCGGTCTCGTGCCTGGTTCCGCCGTGCTGGTTGGCGGCGATCCCGGCATCGGCAAGTCGACCTTGCTGCTTCAGGCCGCCTCGAGACTTTCAGAGTCCGGCGCGCCCGTGATCTATCTCTCCGGTGAGGAGGCGCCCGCACAGGTGCGCATGCGCGCCGCGCGGCTCGGCGTCGATCGATCGCCGGTCGCGCTCGGCACGGAGACCAATCTCGCCAATATCGTCGCGACTTTGGCAAGCGTGGCACCTCCGGCCCTCATCGTCATTGATTCGGTGCAGACCCTTTGGTCCGAGGGCGTGGAGGCGGCGCCCGGCACTATCTCGCAGCTCAGGGGCTGCGCCTCGGCGCTGATCAGCCACGCCAAAGCGAGCGGCTCGGCTCTCGTCCTCGTCGGCCATGTCACCAAGGACGGCCAGATCGCCGGTCCCAAGGTGATCGAGCATATGGTCGACACGGTGCTCTCTTTCGAAGGTTTGAGCGGCCATCAGTTCCGCATCCTCCGGGCGATGAAGAACCGCTTCGGCCCGACCGACGAGATCGGCGTATTCGAGATGCGCCAGGATGGCTTGCGGGAAGTCGAGAACCCGTCCGCGCTCTTCCTGAGCGACCGCGATCGCGGCGCTCCCGGCACGGCCGTCTTTGCCGGTATGGAGGGCACGCGGCCGATCCTGGTGGAAATTCAGGCGCTGGTTGCGCCCTCAACGCTCGGCACCCCGCGCCGCGCCGTGGTCGGCTCCGACCCCAACCGGCTTGCCATGCTGATTGCCGTGCTCGAAGCCCGCTGCGGGGTACGCCTCGGCACGCACGATGTCTATCTCAACGTGGCTGGAGGCTTGCGCCTCAACGAGCCGGCCGCCGACCTTGCCGCTGCCGCCGCGCTGATCTCATCGCTGAGTGGCAAGCCGGCGCCCGAGGACACGGTCTATTTCGGCGAGGTGAGCCTCACCGGCGCGGTGCGCGCCGTAAGCCATATGGATCAGCGGCTTAAGGAAGCCCGAAAGCTCGGCTTCACGAGCGCCGTGCTGCCGGCCTCGGCGCTTGAGGGCGACCGCGCGATCGGGGAGATGCGGCTTCTGCCCGTCTCCCAGCTGGAGGAGCTTGTCGCCTTATTTGCTGCGCCTTCCCTCGAGTAGGATCGGGCGCCCTGCGACAATGCGCCGGGGCGAGTATCCGCGATTGCCAGGCCCGGGCCAATTGTGCTTGATCGCCGGGAATCGTGATAGTGTTCGCGCCGCCCGCCCGAGGAGCTTCGCGCCAATGCCCATCTCCTGGCTCGATGTTATTTTGATCGTGATCATGCTGATCTCGGGCTTCCTCGCCATGGTGCGCGGCTTCACCCGCGAGGTCTTGTCGATTTTCTCCTGGGCCGTGGCGGCCGTCGCCGCCCTCTATCTCACGCCCAAATACGCGAGTGTTCTCACTCCATACATCGACAACCAGAGCATCGCCCAGATCGTCTTCGCCGCCGGGGTCTTCATCATCACCCTGATCGTTGTGAGCCTGATCACCTTCCGCATCTCCGACAAGGTGCTCGACAGCCGCGTTGGCGCACTCGACCGCACCTTGGGCTTCGTGTTCGGGCTGGCCCGCGGCTTCTTGCTGGTGGCGATCGTCTTTATCCTGTTCAGCGCGCTGGCACGCGACCAGCCGGACTGGGTCCGCAACGCGCGCTCCTACAACATCCTTCAGCAGACCCAAGTGGCCATCGAGTCGCTGCTTCCCACCGACCCCGAGCAATTCCTGCCCGCGCCCAAGGAAGACGAGCCCTCCGGCCAGCCTGAAGGACAGCCTGAGGCCCCCGCCGAAGGGGCCCAGCCGGACCAGAGGTCTTGAGGTTAACGTCCAAGTGAATGCGTAGCGTCGCTTGCCATTGAAGCGCTTTGAGGCGCACTTATTTACTTGGAGGAGGCTTGAGGCCGTGACGAAGAACCGTTCTGAGAAGCCCGTTTTGAGCTGGCTCGAGGAAGACCGGCTGCACGAGGAGTGCGGCGTCTTCGGCATCCTGAACCACCCCGACGCGGCCGCGCTCACCGCGCTCGGCCTGCATGCACTCCAGCATCGCGGCCAGGAGGCAGCCGGCATCGTCAGCTTCGATGGCCACCACTTCCACACCGAGCGGCGCGTGGGCCTGGTCGGCGATCATTTCACCTCGAGGCCCGTAATCGATCGGCTCAAGGGCGATGCCGCTATCGGCCATGTCCGTTACTCGACCTGCGGCGATCCGGTGTTGCGCAACGTGCAGCCGCTGTTCGTCGATCTCGACTCCGGCGGCTTTGCACTCGGCCATAACGGCAATCTCACCAACGCGCTCACCTTGCGCGAGTCCCTCATCAAGAAGGGCGCGATCTGCCAGTCCACCACCGACACGGAAGTGATCCTGCACCTCGTGGCGCGCAGCGAGAAGCAGCGCTTCGTCGAGAAATTCATCGAGGCCCTCCTTCAGGTGGAGGGCGCGTACGCTCTGGTCGGCCTCACCCACAAGAAGCTCATCGGCGCGCGCGATCCCTACGGCATCAGGCCGCTCGTGCTCGGCAAGCTCGGCGAGTCCTGGGTGCTTGCCTCGGAGACCTGCGCACTCGACATCATTGGCGCTGAATTCGTGCGCGAGGTGGAGAATGGCGAGGTTGTGGTCTGCACCCGCGACGGGGTGGAGAGCCACCGCTTCGTCCCCAAATACCCGGCGCGGCTCTGCATCTTCGAGTATATCTATTTCGCCCGCCCCGACTCCATCGTCGGCGGCCGCTCCGTTTACGAGGTGCGCAAGGAGATGGGCCGGCAATTGGCGCGCGAAGCGCCGGCCAATGCCGACGTGGTGGTGCCGATTCCCGATTCAGGCGTGCCCGCCGCCATTGGCTATTCGCAAGAATCGGGCATCCCCTTCGAGTTCGGCATCATCCGCAATCACTATGTGGGGCGCACCTTCATCGAGCCCGAGCAGCGCATCCGGCAGCTCGGCGTCAAGCTCAAGCACAGCGCCAACGAGTTCCAAGTCAAGGGCAAGCGTATCGTGCTGATCGACGACAGCGTGGTGCGCGGCACGACCTCGGTGAAGATCGTGCAGATGATGCGGGAGGCCGGCGCCCGCGAAGTGCATATGCGGATTTCCAGCCCGCCGATTACCCATCCCGATTTCTACGGCATCGATACGCCGGACCAGGACAAGCTGCTCGCCGCGCATCGCACCCTCGAAGAGATGCGCGCCTTTATCGGCGCCGACTCGCTCCAATTCATTTCGGTCGACGGCATCTACAAAGCGATGGGCTTCGAGGGCCGCGACAACGCCTATCCGCAATTTACCGACCACTGCTTCACCGGCGAATATCCCACCAGGCTCCGCGACCGCGAAGGCCCGCCGCAGCAGAAGCAGCTCTCCTTCCTCGCCGAGGTGGGTTGACGTTTACGCGCCTCAAGGATCGGATCGCGCTCGTCACCGGCGCCTCGCGCGGTATCGGCCGCGCCGTGGCGGAGAAATTCGCGCAAGAAGGCGCGCATGTGCTGCTGATCGCACGCACCCGCGAAGCCCTCGAAGACGTCGACGACGCCATCAAGGCGCGAGGCGGCACCGCGACGCTCATTCCGCTCAACCTCGCGCATGGGCCGAAGATCGACGCGCTCGGTCCGGCCCTTTACGAGCGCTTCGGCCGGCTCGATATCCTGGTCGGCAATGCAGCGATCCTCGGCCGGCTGTCGCCCCTCACGCATATCCCTTCCCAGCACTGGGAACAGGTGATGCGGATCAACGTCACGGCAAATTGGCGGCTGATCCGCACGCTCGATCCGCTGCTTCGCCGCTCCGACGCCGGCCGCGTCATTTTCGTCACCTCGAGCGCGCAAAGAGCGCCCGCCTATTGGGCGCCCTACTCCGTCTCGAAAACCGCGTTGGAGACCTTGGCCAAGACCTACGCCAACGAGACCGCAAGCACGAATATCAAGGTGAACCTGATCAATCCCGGCGCGACGGCGACGCGCATGCGCGCCGAAGCCTATCCCGGCGAGGATCAAAGCACCTTGCCGACGCCTGAGGAAGTGGCCGAGGCTTTCGTGCCCCTCGCCATGCCCGACTGGACCGCAACTGGACAGATCGTCGATCTCCGCAAGACCGTCAGCCCTCGGTCGTGAGCACCATCCCGTCATAAGCTGGCTCCACCCCTGACGGCAGCTCCTTGGCGAGCGTCGCATAATCGAGGTCGACATGCATATGCGTGAGCACGGCACGCTTCGGCTTCACGCGCGCGATCCAGTCAAGTGCCTGCTCCAATGAAAGGTGGCTGGGATGCGGCGTATAGCGCAGCGCGTCGACGATCCACACATCGAGGTCCTTCAGTGCATCCAAGGACTCCTTTGGTATGTCGCTGACATCGGGCGAGTAAGCGAGTCCGCCGAAGCGAAAGCCGAGCGTCTCGCCCGCCCCATGCAACTGGCGGAAGGGCAGCGCCTCGATCGCGCCACCCACCCCTGAGACTTGCACCGGCTCGCCCGGTTTGATTTCGTGGCCGTTGAGGATCGCCGGATATTCGCTGCCCGGCGGCGTCTCGAAGCAATACTGGAAGCGCGAGCGCAGCAGTTTGCCCGTCGCCTCGTCATAGTAGACATCGACCCGCCGATGGCCGTTGAAGCAGACTTGGCGAAGATCGTCGATGCCGTGCGCATGGTCGGCGTGATCGTGCGTGTAAAGCACCCCATCGAGCCAGCCGATGCCCACATTCAGCAATTGCTGGCGAAGGTCGGGCGACGTATCGACCAGCACGGCGGTCTCGCCATTCCCCGCCGCACGTTGCACCAGCAGCGAGCAGCGGCTGCGCCGGTTCCTGGGGTTTCCCGGATCGCATGCCCCCCAATGATCGCCGATGCGCGGCACGCCTCCAGAAGTGCCGCAGCCGAGAATGGTAAACTTGAGGCTCATGCGGCGTCTTGTGATGCTTCCACGGCGGAGCCCGGCACCTTGTTGAACAAGCGGAAGAAGTTCTCAGTGGTCAGGCGCGCCATGTCGCTATCGCTCACCCCACGCAGCGCCGCGAGCCGCGCGGCGGTAGCAGCGACATAGGCAG
>JBQGDO010000161.1:0-2177 GCA_052039105.1 Methyloceanibacter sp. | reverse complement strand
TTTCCTCGATTCGTTCGAGCAGAGATGGTTCGTCATTTTCGGTCCGGTTCACGCGCCTAGAAATCGGCCACATCGTCATCGGTTCCGATGGATAGGCAATGAGTAGATCGTTGGGATCGGTTTCGCGGCCAAGCCAGCGGTCGTAGCTCTCGGGCTCAAGAATAGCGGGCATGCGATCATGGATCTGCGCTACTAGCGAGTTCGACCGCACCGTTATGATCGCAAAGGTCCGTTCCCAATTGCCGCTGGTTGGATTGCGCCAGTTCTCCCACAAGCCTGCCAGACCGAATGGCGAGCCGTCTTTCATGGCTATTGCATATGGCTGCTTTGCCCGAGCACCTTTCATGGCGCGCCACTCAAAGAAACCATCAACCGGCACGATGCAGCGGCGATAAGCGTAGGCGTCCCGGAACATGCGAAGCTTCGACAGGTTCTCGGCTTTGGCGTTGATGGGTTTACGTCCACCTCTCGGGTCTTGGCACCAATGCGGGACGAGCCCCCATTTGAGGAGATCGAGTGAGCGTTCGGCTGTCTTATGGTTCTCGCGAATGACGAGGAGGTTTTGGCTTGGCGCAGCATTGTAGCGGGGCCGAACGTTTCCCATGCCGCTGCCGCTGACATTTAGGGTGAAGTCCTAAGCTTGCTGGAAAATTTGGTTGGGGTGCATCCTGGCTGAGGATTGCGAAACCAACGCCGGTTGCCGCCGGCGCAGCAAGGAGGCACCCCATGTCGCGGAGACTACCCGGGTCGGTGCGCACGCGCCAATCGCTTTCGGACTTGATCGAGGGCCGTTTGTCGTCGCCAGAGGGCCGCGCTGATCTGGTGCGGCTGGCGACGCGGCTGATCGTCGAGGAGGCGCTGGAAGGGGAGAGCCGCGACGCGCTGGGACGGGAGTACTACGAACATGGGGCGCACCCCGGTCAAGGTTATCGCAACGGGTCACGCCGCGGGCGGCTGAAGACGGCGGAAGGCATGATCGAGTATGCGGCGCCGCAGATCGCCGGCCGGGACGAGCCGTTCCGCTCTGAGATCCGCGAGCACCTCAAGGGCCGCACGCAAGCGCTCGAGGATCTGGCGGTCGAGCTGCTGGCCCGCGGCCTTTCGGTGCGCGACATCGAGGACGCTTTCAAGGACGAGACGGGCCGGCTGCTATTGTCGCGCACGGCGATCTCGGAGATCGGCGAGCGGTTGTGGGCGGATTACCAGGAGTTCGTGACTCGCGACCTGAGCGAGTACGACATTGCTTATCTGTTCATCGACGGCATTGCCGAACGAATCCGGCCGGGCAGCCGGCGCGAGCCGGTGCTGGCGGCCTGGGGTTTTACGGCCGAGGGCAAGAAGGTACTGCTCCACCTGATGGCCGGCTCCAAGGAGGACGCCGAAACGGTGAGCGCGTTCTTTCAGGACATGCGCGCCCGAGGCTTAAATGATCCGCTGCTGGTGGTGTCGGATGGCGCGCCGGGCATCATCAAGGCGATCGAGACCTGCTTCCCGCGCTCGGAGCGCCAGCGCTGCCTGGCGCACCGCATGAGGAACCTCGCGGCCAAGGTGCCAGAAGACCGCTGGGCCGAGTTCAAGGCCCGCGCCACCGCCACCTACCAGGCCCCGTCGCGCGCCATCGCTCGCGAGCTCGCCGCCGGCGTGGTCGCCGACTTCGAGACCGAGCTGCCCAGCGCGGTCGCCTGCTTCACGGACGACTTCGAAGCTTGCATCGCCCACCTGCGCATGCCGATCCCGCACCGGCGGGCGATCAGGACCACAAACCTTCTCGAACGTCTGTTCGTCGAGGAGCGGCGGCGCCTCAAAATCATCCCCAACGCCTTCGGCGAAAAGCCCGTCCTCAAGCTCATGTTCGCCGCCATGATCCGCGCCGCCGAGCGTTGGCGGGCGATCAAGATCACCGACTTCGAGCGCCGACAGATGGCCGCCGTCAGAGCCGAACTCGATCACGAGTACGAGGCCCGCAACGGCCTCGCAACCAAGCCCTCGGCCGGGGCGAACCGAACCAAATTATCCAGCAGTCCTCGGACTTGACCTTGGGTTTGAAGGGGATCCCTTTGCTCAAGATTGGGAAGAAGGCTTTGCCGCGCTGCAGAAGTTCAAGAATCGCGAGGGACATTGCCGCGTACATCTTCGTCATGCCGAAAATGGCTATAGGCTTGGTGGGTGGGTTGCCA
>JBQGDO010000160.1:0-3315 GCA_052039105.1 Methyloceanibacter sp. | reverse complement strand
GCGGCCGCCGCGGGCTAGAAAATCCTTGACCAGAGCTGTCAGCGGCTCGAGCGGGGGCACCACCGTGCTGTCGATGGCGCGCTTGCGGACCAGATCGACTGCGCTGCTGGTCAGAAACGCGGAGACGCTCAAACCCGCGGTCATGCCGCCGTTGGCGATGGTGAACGCGACTGAGGACAGCTCGTGATCGGCGCCATGGGTGACGAGCACAACCAGCTCCTGGGATTGAGGCATGTGCTTTCTCCTGTTCACATGTGATGCGGACTTCTGAGCCCCCGCACTAGTGGTCCGCGTTACTGCGTCTTCTTTCTCGGATCGTCGGCGGGATTCACGTAGGTCAGACTCCAGGGCCCGGTGGCGTTGAGCTGGATCACCGTGTCCTCGTCGGTGAAGGCGAAGTGAGCCATGCCGGGAGGCATCGCGAAGAAGCTGCCCGCGCCCAGGGGCTGAGCTTTGCTTTGATCGGCCGTCTCTCCCATTCCGAGCCGGAACGTGCCGGAAATGACGGTGACGATCTCCGGCTTCGGATGCGTGTGCGGCGCGAGCCGATAGCCTTTCGGCAGCTTCAGCCGAAGCGCGAACAAGCCTTCTTTGCCCGGGTCGCCATAAAGAACGGCCGCCTGTGCTCCGGGCGGGATGGAGGGTGGGCCGGGCGACCACTTGACCTCGCTCGGGCCGACGATCGTGTGCGCATGCGCGGTTTGGGCCAGGGCCTTTGGCACGGACGCGGCGAGGGCAAGCCCGATCGCCAAAGTCGTGACCGCGACTCTGAAGGCTGCCTTGACCTTCAAGGCGTCCCGAATGGCCGCACCGCGGAGCGCGGCCGCCTGCGTGCGGTACGCATCGATGTCGATGGCGCCGTTCTCGAGGCGGCGGATTTCGGGGGCGTGCGACATGGTCTCCTCCGCTTGGTGCCGACCGCGCAATTCGCAATCGATCCGAGCGCAGGATGCGCAAGCGTGGCACGGAAAGCTTTGAGAGACGCTTGATTTGCGCTTGAGATGGGCCTGATATTGCACGAGAGCGGCTTGCCGTCCCTCGAGGAGCCCCGCGTGCAGCTTGCCTTCGGCGACTATGTCCTTGACGGCGGAAGGCGGGAGCTCAGGCGCGGCTCCGAGCGGATCGCGCTCGAGCCGCAGGTCTTCGATCTGCTGCTCTTCCTGGTGCAGAACCGGGACCGGGTGGTGACCAAGGACGACCTGATCACGGCGGTGTGGGATGGGCGGATCGTCTCGGATTCAACCCTGACCAGCCGCATCAACGCGGCCCGGAAGGCCGTGGGCGACAGCGGCGAGCAGCAGCGCTTTATCCGCACCTACGCGCGCAAGGGCTTCCGCTTTGTCGGCGAGGCGCGGGAAGCGACAGGCTCTCTCGAGCCCGAGCGCCGCCCGCCGGGCGCCCTTTCACCGCCGCCCGAGACACGCGGCAAGCCGTGCATCGCAGTCCTTCCCTTCGTCAATCTCAGCGGCGACGCGGAACAGGAATACTTTTCGGACGGTATCACCGAAGATATCATCACGGCGCTGTCCAAGCACCGCACGCTCCTCGTGGTCGCCCGCAACTCGACATTTGCACTCAAGGGGCGCGGCGGCGACGTGCGCCGGCTCGAGCCTGACCTCGGTGCAGACTACATTGTCCAGGGCAGTGTCCGCCGGATCGGGCCACGTGTCCGCATCACGGTACAGCTCGTGGAGACGGAAGGCGGACAACACATTTGGGCGGAGCGGTACGACCGTGAGCTTCAGGAAATATTCGAGGTGCAGGACGAGATCACGGCCACCATCGCTGCCCGGCTGGAGCCCGAGGTCGGGAACGCGGAACGAACTCGCGTGGATCGCAAGCCTCCGCAGACATTCGACGCATGGGACTTCTTCCGCCTTGGCACCAAGCACTTCTACAAATCGACGGCGGACGACAACCGCGAGGCGCAACGGCTGCTCCGCCGCGCTATCGACCTCGATCCTGCCTTGGCCGGGGCGTATGGATTCCTCTCCTATTCGATCGTTCTCAGCATGGTCTATTTCGATGCCGAGCCAGACGATGCGTTGCTCGACGAAGCGGTTGCGATCGCGAAGAAGGGGGTGGAGCTCGACGACCGCGACGCATCGATTCGCTTCATGTACGGACGGGCGCTGCTCGCGCACAAATCCTACGGCGAGGCGCTCGACGAGCTGGAGATAGCCGCCAAGCTGAATCCGAACCTCGCAATGGTTTATTGCGGTCTTGGCGACTCGCTGGCCTACGAAGGCCGCATCAGCGAAGCCATTCCTTATTTCCAACGGGCGATCGACCTCAGCCCTCACGATCCGCTGCGCTGGGCATTTTATTCATACCGAGCGCTCGCACACTTGTTTGCGCGAGAGTTCGAGCTGGCGGAAGATTGGGCACGCCAGGCTACCCGTGTTCCAAATTGCCACTACTGGGGCTTTTCACACCGGGTCGCCGCATTGGGGCATTTGCAACGCGCGGACGAGTCGGAGGCGGCCCTCGCCGAGTTTCGGAAGATCAATCCGGGCTTCACCTGCAAGCTTGCCCAAAGGCGCCTTTTCTATGTGAAGAATCCAAGCCAGGTCGCTCTCTACATCGAGGGTCTTCGGCAAGCGGGTGTGCCCGAAGGCTAGTGGACCGATTCCGAAGTTCGCCAGTACTTGGGGCACGTTCAGATGCGAACTTCGGAATCAAAGGACCACTAGCAGCTTTATGATTCTAGTGCGGTTTTGAATTTGAAGTTCCTATGGCGATCATGCCGCACAACTGATAGGAACTTCAAATTCACCGCACTAGTGCGCCGCCGATGGCAGAGATGGGCCAAACCCGGTCATTGCGGTGATGTACGCTGATGACCGCTCCTCCCGCGAAAGCGGACATCAGAGCGGACGTGGCTTGAGGTCAGCTTCGTGCCAACACCGGCTGTGAGCAATTGCACACTAACTCTATGCGATCACCTCGTCGGCGAGCAATTGCATTCAATCTAGCCGCCGAGTATCCCTTTCGACAAAGCACCGATGACTGCCGCGCGGCGCCGCTATCGGCTTTCTGCGCTTGGCATAGCTCTGCAGGAGCACTGCGGGATCATGTCCGCAGCGGCGCAACCGCGCTTGGTCGTGACGACTGACACTCCGTCGCGGACCTCCTGTTGTTCGGGAGAGGCCTCGCGGCATGAAAACGCGGGGCTTCTCGCGTTCCGGCGTGTGACGGTCATCACGCAATGTCTGATTTGGGCGCTTTCTGTGAACGGGTTCACAGGGCTGCCGCGAGGGCTGGGCCAGTGTGCTCGCGTGGCGACTGGAATAGGCCATTTCGCCGGTTGATAGG
>JBQGDO010000159.1:0-19054 GCA_052039105.1 Methyloceanibacter sp. | reverse complement strand
CCGGTCGGGAAGAAGATCAGCACGATGGCGAGCATCGAGAAGGCGGCGACGTCTTTGTACTCGATGCTGAAATAGGCCGACCAGAAGGTCTCGATCAGGCCGATAATCAGTCCGCCGAGCATGGCGCCGGGCAGCGAGCCGATGCCGCCGAACACCGCGGCGGTGAACGCCTTAATACCGGCGACGAAGCCGATATAGAAATCAATCACGCCGTAATAGAGCAGGTAAAGCAGCCCCGCCACGGCGGCCAGCGCCGCGCCGAGCACGAAGGTCAGCGAGATGGTGCGGTCGACGTTGACGCCGGAGAGCGAGGCCATCAGCCGGTCCTGCTCACAGGCGCGCTGCGCCCGGCCGAGCGCGGTCCGGGTGATGATTAGCCAGAACACGGTCATCAGCACCAGGGTGGTCGCCACAATCAGGATCTGGATGTTGGAGAGATTGACGGCGAAGCCGTTCGCGTCGAACAGCGTATAGCTGCCGGTGACCACCGGCTGCAGCGGTTTCACCCGCGCGCCTTGCGCCACTTGCACGAAATTCTGCAGCACGATCGACATGCCGATCGCGGTGATCAGCGGCGCCAGCCGGAACGACTCGCGCAACGGCCGGTAGGCGATGCGCTCCACGGTCCAACCCCACACCGCCGTCAGCAGCATGGCGATGATCAACACGATGAGCAGTGCGAGCGGGATCGCGGTGACGCCGATGGCGAGCAGCGCGAGGAAGGCGATCAGTGCGATGAAGGCGCCCACCATGAAGATGTCGCCATGCGCGAAATTGATCATGCCGATGATGCCGTAGACCATGGTGTAGCCTATGGCGATCAGGCCGTAGATCGAGCCGAGCGCGATGCCGTTGATCAGTTGCTGAAGGAAATAAGCCATTGGCCTCCGCGTGCCCCTGCACAGGCCGGTTTCTGCCGCCCAAGCCCCCGCACGGCCGGCCTTCTTCTTAGCAAGAAGCGGGCCGCTCCGCCAACGCGGCAAATGCCCGGCAAAGCGCCGCAAAGAACCGCAATGCGCCGCAAATGCTACGCATTTAGAGCAGCAAATGCGACCCGTCGCAGTAGGGCGGATCGCCGGTGTCCTTGCAGCCGCAAAGCAGCGCAAGCTCGGTCCGCTCCGCGGTGAACATCAAGGGCTCGATGCCTGTACCGGCATGCGATCCGTCGCAGAACGGCTGCTTTTGGCTCCGCCCGCAGCGGCACCAGGCATAGCGTTTGCCCGCTTCCAGCTCCACTTGATAAGGGTTGAGCTGCGGCCGTTCGACCTCTGCCATGGCGCTTGTCCTTGCCCAGGCGGGCCTTATCAGCCCGCTTCATTCTCGGCTCTGCTTAGCCAATCCGGGTCCGAGGCACAAGGAAGCAGAGGCCATTGACCGTTAATTTGCCCGGTAACACTTACGCCTAAGATGATGGTCTCCCGCGCGATTCGCGGTCGGGACCTTTGCGCGGCACGAAAGAGCTTGAGTGGATGATTCAACCGGACCATAGAGGGCGAAACGCCCGCCGCGCCCGGGCGATAGGGGCCGTTCATGGCTGAGATCATCTTCGCGCTCGCCGTTTTGGGGCTCGTGCTCGCGCTGGCCATGGCGCGCGCGTCGCTCGTCATTTGGGCTATTGCCGTGGCCGGCGTGACTCTCGCCGCGCAACTTGGGCTGTCCCATGGCGCGCTGCATTGGCCGGTCTTCCCGCTCTGGTCGCTATTCGGCTGGCTGCTCGCCGGGCTGCTCTTCGCCGCGAGCTTTCCCGAGCTCAAGCGCAGATACATCACTGTGCCGGCCTATCGCGCGCTGAAAGGCGCGATGCCGGCGATCTCTGACACCGAGCGTGAGGCGCTTGAGGCGGGCACTGTCGGCTGGGACGCCGAGCTGTTCTCCGGCACCCCCAATTGGGACAAGCTTCGCCGCGTCGCGCCCATGACGCTCACCGCGGAGGAACGCGCCTTTCTCGATGGCCCGACCGCCGAGCTTTGCAGGAAGCTCAACGACTGGAAGATCCGCCACGAGCTGCACGACATTCCCGAGGACATTTGGCGCTTCGTCTGCGACCACGGCTTTCTCGGCATGCTCATCTCCAAGGAGCATGGCGGCCTCGGCTTCTCCGCCCAGGCGCAGTCGCTGATCCTCGGCAAGATCTCTTCGCGCAGCGCCGACGGAGTCACCATCGTGATGGTGCCGAACTCGCTCGGCCCCGGCGAATTGATCGAGAAATACGGGACGGCGGCGCAGAAGGCGCATTACTTGCCGAGGCTCGCCCGTGGCGAGGACATTCCCTGCTTCGCACTGACCGGTCCGTTCTCGGGCTCGGACGCCGCCTCGATGCGCGACATCGGCGTGGTGACGCGCGGCATGCATGAGGGCAGCGAGGTGCTCGGCATCAGGCTGAACTGGGACAAGCGCTACATCACGCTTGCTCCCAAAGCCACTCTGCTCGGCCTCGCCTTCCGCCTTTTCGATCCGGACAACCATCTCGATCGCGGCGAGGAGGTCGGCATCACCCTGGCGCTGATCCCGACCGATCATCCAGGCGTCGAGATCGGCCGCCGCCATTTGCCGGCCGGCGCCGCTTTTCCGAACGGGCCGACGCGCGGACGGGATGTGTTCATCCCGATGGATTGGGTCATCGGCGGCCAGGAGCGGGCAGGGCAGGGCTGGCGCATGCTGATGAACTGCCTCGCCGCCGGACGTTCCATTTCGCTGCCCGCGACAAGCGCCGCCGCCGCCAAGGCGATGTTGCGCTGGAGCACGGCCTATGCCCGCATCCGCAAGCAGTTCAATCTGCCGATCGGCTACATGGAGGGCGTGGAGGAGCCGCTCGCCCGCATGGCCGAGTCGGCCTACGCGGTCGAAGCCGCGCGCGCCGTGACCGCCTCGATGGTGTCGGCCGGCGAGAAGCCGGCGGTGATTTCCGCGTTGCTGAAATATGTCTCCACCGAGCGCATGCGCCAATGCGTCAATGACGCGCTCGACATTCATGGCGGCAAGGGGATTTGCGACGGGCCGTCCAACTACATCCAGGGCGCCTATCAGATGGTGCCGGTCGGCATCACGGTCGAAGGCGCAAACATCCTGACCCGCACCTTGATTACGTTTGCGCAAGGCGCGCTGCGCAGTCACCCTTATCTTTTCACCGAGATCGAGGCGCTCCAAGATCCGAATGCCGAGCGCGGTATCGAGCGCTTCGAGCGCACGCTCGACGCGCATGCCGCCTTCACCTTGTCGAATGCGGCGGGAGCCTTTTGGCACAATGCGACCTTCGGAATGTTCGCCTCCGCGCCGCCCAATGCCGGACCTACCGCACGATGGTGGCGTCAGCTCGCCCGCGCCACGCGCTCCTTCGCGCTGGTTGCCGATCTCACCGTTGCGCTGCTCGGTGGTGGGCTCAAGGTGAAGCAGAAGATCACCGGCCGCATGGCAGACGCACTCGCCGAGCTTTATCTGTTGTCGGCTGTGCTGAAGCGCTTCGACGACGACGGACAGCAGAAGGACGATCTCAATCTGGTCGATTATTGCGCCGCCAACTGCCTCTACCGCTTCGATCAGGCGCTGCTTGGCGTGATCCGCAATTTCCCGCAACGCTGGGCCGCCTGGCTGATAACGCCGCTGGTCTTCCCGCTCGGTGCACGGCGCCGCCCTGCGAGCGATAGCAAGGCCAAGGAGATCGTCCGCGCCGCGCTCGAGCCAGGCGCGTTCCGCGACCGCCTCACCCGGGACATTTTCATCTCCGAGGATCCGGGCGATCGCGCCGGCTTGCTCGATTACACCCTCAAGCGAGTCGTGGCTTGCGAAGAAGCCGACAAGAAGCTCGAGCGCGCCATTCGCAAAGGCGAGGTGAAACGCTTCCACGACCGCGACTGGATCGCTGAGGCCGAGGCCAAAGGCGTGCTGACCGAGTCCGAGGCATTCGACTTGGCTGAGCTGCGCGACCTCGTCGAGCGCGTAATCGCCGTTGACGATTTCTCCGCCGACGAGCTCGCCCGCTTGCAACAGGCGACGCAGCAAGCATCCAACAAGCAAAGACCGGAGCATTTGGCTGCCGAATAAACAGTACCCATGATCGCACTCCCCGACTTGCACGACTGGCGCTTCAGCGTCGATTTCGAGGGCATCGCCTGGGCGATTTTCGATCGCCAAGGCGAGAGCATGAATTCGCTCGGCCGCCGCCCGACCGAAGAGCTTGGCGAGATCGTCAAGACGGTCGAGGAGGCGGCGATGCGCGGCGAGGTCAAGGGCCTCGTGCTGATGAGCGCCAAGGAGTCGAGCTTCATCGCCGGCGCCGATATCCGCGAGTTCAAGGATTTCGACACCGAGGCGAAGATCGCCGAGGTGGTCAATCAGACGCTCGAGCTGATCAACCGCGTCGACCGGCTGCCGGTCACGGTGGTCGCCGCCATCCACGGCTATTGCCTCGGCGGCGGACTGGAGCTGGCGCTCGCTAGCGACTGGCGCATCGCCGACCGCGAGGAGGCCACGCGCCTCGGCTTCCCCGAAGTGAAACTCGGCATCTTCCCGGGACTGAACGGCACGGTGCGCGCGATCGAGGCTGCCGGTCCCGTCGACGGCATGAGCGCCATGCTCACCGCCCGCATGCTTCGGCCCACGGCGGCGAAGGCCATGGGCTTTGTCGACCAGTTGGTTCCGACCCGCCACAATCTCCGCTGGGCCGCGCGCAAGGCCGTGCTGCAGAAGCGCCGCTCCAAGGGCGCGCCGTGGTGGAAACGGCTGATGCTGAAGCAACCGGTGCGCTCGGTGCTCGCCAAGCAGATGCGCGCCAAGACCGCCGAGAAGGTGCGCGAGGAGCATTACCCGGCACCGTTCCGGCTGATCGACCTGTTCGAACGTTACGGCGACGATCCCGTGCGCATGAAGCTCGCCGAGACCGAGCTGTTCACACCGCTGATGGCAAGCGAGACCTCGCGAAACTTGCGCCGCGTGTTCAAGCTCTCCGAGATGCTGAAAGACGAGGCGCCGAAGGATGGCTTCAAGCCGCGGCGCGTGCATGTGATCGGTGCCGGCACCATGGGCGGCGACATCGCCGCCTGGTGCGTGGTGCAGGGCATGCAGGCGAGCTTGCAGGACCTCGACGAAGCCCAGATTAAGAAGGCGCTCTCCCGCGCCAAGGGCTTGTTCAAGCGCCATCTGCGCACGCCGCTTGCCGTCGATGCGGCGGTCGCGCGCCTGATCGCCGACCCCGACGGCAAACACGTCAAACATGCCGACGTGGTCATCGAAGCTATCGTCGAGAAGCTCGACGTCAAACAGAACCTGTTCCAGAAGCTCGAGACGGAGATAAAGCCCGGCGCGGTGCTCGCCACCAATACGTCCTCGCTCCGGCTCGAAGACATCGCCATGCCTCTGTCAGATCCCGGCCGGCTGGTCGGTCTACATTTCTTCAATCCGGTTGCCCAATTGCCGCTGGTCGAAGTCGTGCGCGGCGAACAGACGCGCGAGGACGAGGTGCGCAAGGCGTGCACTTTCGTCACCGCCATCAGCAAGCTGCCGCTGATCGTGAAGAGCGTCTCCGGCTTCCTCGTCAATCGCGTGCTCGCGCCCTACATGATGGAGGCCGTGCGCCGCTATCAGATGGGCGAGCCGCGCGACAAGATCGATCAGGCCGCGCTCAAATTCGGCATGCCCATGGGCCCGCTCGAGCTGATGGATTTGGTCGGACTCGATATCGCCAATCATGTCGGCAAGGAGCTCAATCTTGCGCCCAAGGACGGCAATGTACTCGAGACCTTGGTGCAGCAGGGCAAGCTCGGCAAGAAGACCGGCGAGGGCTTCTATGTCTGGGAGCAGGGCAAGCCGAAACGCGAGGAGGCCACCTACGACGCCGCCGAGCTTGAACGGCTCGGGCGCGAGCTGGTGAAGCCGATGCTCGACGAAGCGGAGCGCGCGCTGGAGGAAGGTGTGGTTGCCAATGCAGATCATGTCGATGCCGGCGTGATCTTCGGCACGGGCTTCGCGCCGTTCCGCGGCGGCCCGCTACATTACCGGCGCACGCAAGAGCAGACGCGCGGTGCCGCCGCTGCGGCCTGACGAGACACGGGGAGCGCAAGAGAGACGATGACTGAAGCTTCGATGCGGCGCGTTGCGGTGCTCGGGGGATCGCGCATTCCCTTCTGCCGCTCGCACACGGCCTATGCCGAGCTCACCAATCTCGACATGCTGATCGCAGCGCTCGGCGGTCTGGTCGACCGTTTCAGCCTGCACGGCGCCCATATCGACGAAGTGGTCGGCGGGGCCGTCGTGACCCACGCCAAGGACTGGAACTTGGCGCGTGAGGCCGTGATCGGCAGCGCGCTCGCGCCAACCACGCCCGGCATCACCATGATGCAGGCCTGCGGCACGAGCCTGCAAGGCTCGCTCGGGCTCGCCGCCAAGATCGCCACCGGTCAGATCGAATCAGGCATCGCGCTCGGCACGGACACGACCAGCGACGCGCCCGTGGTGTTGCAGCGGAAATTCGCCCAGCGCCTAATCAAAGCCTCGAGGGCCCGCGGCTTCGGTCAAAAGGCGGCCGTTTTCAAAGGCTTCGCGCCCGGCGAACTTGCCCCCCAGCCGCCTTCGACCTCCGAGCCCCGCACCGGGCTGAGCATGGGCGAGCACTGCGAGCTGATGGCCAAAGAATGGAGAATCACCCGGGAAGACCAGGACCTTCTAGCCTATCAGAGCCACAAGAAGGCTGCCGCAGCCTATGACGAGGGCTTCATGGACGACCTGGTGGTCCCCTGTGCCGGCGTCTACCGCGACAACAATATCCGGGAAGACATTTCCCTGGAAAAAATGGCCGAGTTGAAGCCGGTTTTCGACCGCTCCGGCTCGGGCACCATCACCGCGGCCAACTCGACCCCGCTCACCGACGGCGCTGCCACGGTGCTGCTCGCTTCCGAAGAATGGGCCAAAAGCCGGGGAATTCCAGTCCAGGCCTATCTGACCGTGGGCCGCACTTCCGCCGTAGATTTCGTGCAAGGAGAAGGACTTCTGATGGCGCCGACGGTCGCCGTGAGCGATCTCCTCAGGCAAACCGGTGTCGCGCTTCAGGATTTTGACTATTATGAGATTCATGAAGCCTTTGCGGCGCAGGTGTTGGCCACGTTGAAGGCATGGGAATCCGAGGACTATTGCCGGCGCCGCTTGGGGCGCGAACAGCCCCTTGGCCCGATCGACCGGGGGAAGTTGAACGTCAAGGGCTCGTCAATAGCTTTCGGGCATCCTTTTGCGGCTACCGGTGCTCGCATTCTGGCAGTTTTGGCCAAATTGCTGCATAGTGGGGGTGGGCGACGGGGTCTGATCTCGATATGCACGGCAGGCGGCATGGGTGTCGCCGCCGTTCTGGAAGGGGTGAATTCAAAAGCGACGGAAGCGAGGACCGCCTAAGCGGTCCGTATATCTAACGAGCGCGCAGCAAGACGCGCCACGGGCGTAGCAAACAGAGGGGCTTCTTTGAGGCTCGTCAGGGACAGGGGGCAAGAAACGTGATTGCCATGGCGCCGAATGGGCCATTGGCGCGATTTTTACGGAGGTGCTTACGATGAGGCATCATGCGATCGCTGCGGCGATAGGGTTCGCGGCCGCTGTCCTCTTTTCTTCCGCCAGCCAGTCCCAGGCGGCTTCGGTTGATCCCGTCGGCTATTGGATGAAGCCCGACGCTGAGCGCGAGTCCAAGATCCAAGTCTTCAAATGCGGATCGAGCAAGAAGCTGCTCTGCGCCAAGATCGCTTGGCTCAAAGATCCACACGACAGCAAGGGCAAGCCCCTCGTCGACGTCCGCAACGAAAATCCCTCGCTGCGCGGCCGGCAGATCGTCGGCCTGACCATCTTCACCGGCTTGACGCCGAGCGCGCCGTCGACCTGGACCGGCAAGATCTACAATCCCGAAGACGGCAAGACCTATTCCGCGACGCTCACCGTTCTCTCGCGCTCGAAGATCCTGCTCAAGGGCTGCAAGGCGTGGCTGCTCTGCGGCGAGCGTTATTGGCTGAGAACGGCCGCGCCGGAAGAGCTGCAGCCGACCGCGCCTGCCGAGGGTACGGAGCAGATCGAGGCGTTGGTCACGCCGTCTGCGCCCGAAGCACCGAAGGCCGTCGCCGAGGCGAAGCCTGAGCCTGTCGAGGCCGAGGCTCCGGGCCTGCCGGAACGCGCACCTGAGGCACCGCAGGCGGAGATCGCCGCCGTCGCTGCACCGGCCGCTCCGGCCGAAGCGCAGGAGGAGATTGCTGCCCTTGCTGCACCGGCCGCTCCGGCCGAAGCGCAACCCGCCCAACCGGGCGCCACACCTGTCGCTCTCGTGACCCGGGCGGCAGCGGCGACCGCGCCCGCCGCCGAATATAACTGGCGCAAGGGCTATGGCTTCCTCAATCTCGCAACCGAGCCGCAGCCCGCCAAACTATCCGGCGAGAATGTACCGAGCATGTTCGTCATGGCGGAGCCGATCGCTGCTGACCAAGGTAAGCCTGCGGCTGCTGCGGGAGGCGACGCCACCGCCGCGCTGGCGCCGACGCCGAAGCCCAAAGCGAAGCCGAAGCCGATGATCGCCGCTGCGGCCGCCAAGCCGTCGCCGAAACCGGCTGCCTCGCCCAAGCCGGCCAGTCAGGCTGCACCGGCACCGCAAGAAGGCGAAGCGGGCGAGGCCACGACAACGGCAGATAACAGCGAAGGACAGACCGCCGAGGCGGCCATGGTCGATGAGAGCACGCTGACCCGCCGTCAGAAGCGGCTTCTGCGGCGGCAGCAGATGCAACAGGAGCCCTTCCTGCCCTGGCTGCGCTAGCGATTGCTGAGGCTTGACGCCGGCGCTTGACCCGGCTCGGGTCAGGGCTGGACTTCCGAGCGCAGTTCCTTCTTCGACAGCTTGCCGACCATGGTCTTCGGCAATTCGTCGCGGAACTCGATCTCGGCCGGCATCTCGATCTTGGCGAGCTTCTCCCGCAGGAATTCCAGAAGCTGCTGAGCGGTCGCCGCTTGGCCCTCCTTCAGCTTGACGAAAGCCTTCGGCGCTTCGCCGCGATATTCGTCGGGAATGCCGATCACCGTCACTTCGGCGACGGCATGATGCTGATAGAGCGCGTCCTCGATCCGCCGCGGATAGATCTTGAAGCCTGAGGCGTTGATCATGTCCTTGATGCGATCGACGATGAAGATATAGCCATCCTCGTCCATGTATCCGACATCGCCGGTGCGGAGGAAGCGCCCGACAAAGGTTTTCTCGGTGTCTTGCGGCTTGTTCCAATAGCCGGACATCACTTGCGGACCGGCGATGCAGATCTCGCCCGACTCGCCGCGCGGCATCTCTTGGGTCGGATCGTCGAGCGAGCGAATCGAGATCTCGGTTGCCGGCAGCGGCAAGCCGATCGAGCCTTCCTTCACTGCGTTGATTGGGTTGCAGCAAGCGACCGGCGAGGTCTCGCTCAGGCCGTAGCCCTCCACCAGGCCGCAGCCCGAGATCGACTCGAAGCCGCGTTTGATCTCGAGCGGCAAAGCCGCGCCGCCGGCGATGCAATATTCCAGCGATGAGAGATCGTATTTCTTCGCATGCGGATGCCGCATCATCGCGTTGAACAGAGTCGGCACGCCCGGCATCATGGTGGGACGCAACTTGTGGATCAGCTTCAAGGTCTCGATCAGGTCGAAGCGCGGCACGAGGATGATTTCCATGCCGCTGGCGATGCCGAGATTCATGATCACCGTCATGGCGAAGACGTGGAACAACGGCAGAATGCCGACGATGCGGTCGTTCTCGGTCGACTGCCGGTTCTGCCAGGCCTTCACTTGCCCGACATTGACGGTGAGATTGGCATGGGAGAGCATCGCGCCCTTGGGCGTCCCCGTCGTGCCGCCGGTATATTGCAGCACGGCGAGGGCGTCCGGCGTCAGCGCCGGCCGCGCGTAGCGTCCGTCATTGGCCAGCAACGCCCGCTCATCGACGATACACTCTTTCGCGGCCGAGGCATTCGGATCGGCGAGTTTCGCGCGCTGTAGCAGCTTCCACCCCCCGTTTTGGTGGGGGGGCCGCCGCGCCGGCAAACCCCCCACGACCGCTTTCTCCAGCGCGCCACGGCGGAGCATCGCCTCGACCTTGTCGAAGGTGAGCGCAAGATCGAGCGTCACCATGATCTTCGTGCCGCTGTCGCGGATCTGGAACTCGATCTCCTCGAGGCTGTAGAGCGGATTGAAATTGACCACGGTGCCGCCGGCTTTCAGCACGCCGTAATAGAAGATGACGAAGGTCGGCGTGTTGGGAAGGAACAGACCGACCTTGACCCCGGGGCCGACGCCGAGCGCGCTCAGGCCCTTGGCGGCGCGGTTGGAGAGTTCGCCGAGCTCGGCGAAGCTCAGCCGCTTGCCCAGGAAATAGGTGCAAGGCCGCGATCCGTAGGCCCCAACCGCGTCGTCGAGCAGGCTCCCCACCAAGCCCGGCTCGAACTTGGCGTTCCAGTCGATTCCCTCAGGGTAGGATTTGAGCCAAGGACGCTCGGGGGCCGCAATTTCTGAAGACTTCGCTCTTGCCGCCGTTGGGTTAGGCTTCCTCGCCATCGCGCTCGCTATTCGTCTTGCGTTATTTGTCTTGCTTTACCGCCGCTTAACCGCAAGTCACCGCCGCTGGGTGGCCATTGGCCGCAGGCTCGCTCGATCACTATATAGTAACACCGCTGCGTTAAGGAGGATCGGTACGGCCCCTTACTTCGAGGGAATATGCTGAAACCGTGGCGCGGCTCGGCGCAAAAACGCCAATTTTCTTGGCGAAGAGAGCGGCGAGCAGGAACTTAATCGGGGCAGGAACCCGGGTAGACTCGACAAGATTTTAAGTCTATTCCAATGCCCGGCTTGCCCTGGGATTAGCTATGTTTTAGCCAGGGACACTTGGACACGGACCCCGTAAAAAGGGGCAGGGAGAGCGATATGGACGAGACGGCTACCAAGATCATTGAGATTTTGCGTAAGAATATGAAGGACCCGTCGAAGACCGTCACGCTCGAAACCCCTCTCAGCGAGCTTGAGATCGACTCGCTCGATCTTGCGGTGATCGTGTTTGATATTGAGGATACCTTCGGGATTGAAATCCCTTATAATGCAAACGAAGAGGTTGAGGCGTTCGCGACGGTCGGTTCCGTCGTCGATCGGGTGAAGGGAATCATCGCAGAGACGAAGGCTTCCGGCGCAGCAGCTTGAACCAATCGGTTCGCTCGGGCGTCTACCCGGACATCGACCACGCTTGGAGTTACAGCTTAGCTAGATGACACACACTAACGGGCGCAGACGCGTCGTGGTCACGGGCCATGGCGTCGTCACTCCTTTGGGCACTGGCGTAGAGAAGTTCTGGGCGGCGCTCCAGAAGGGCGAGTGCGGCATCCGCCAGGTCCAAAGCTTCTCCACCGAGGATCTCTACATCACTATCGCCGGCGAGGTGCCGGACTTCGATCCGAAGGAGAAGCTACAGTCGAAGCCGCTGCTTCTCGCCGACAAATTTTCCCAATATGCCGGTTGCGCGGCGCAGGAAGCCGTCGCCATGTCGAAGCTCGAGGTCCCGCTCAAGGATCCCGAGTCATATCGCGCCGCTTGTATCATCGGCTCGGGCGTCGGCGGCCTTACCACCCTCGAATTCTCTTACAAGATGCTGTTCAAGGAGAACAAGCGCGCCACCCATCCCTTGACCTTGCTCAAGGCGATCGGCAGCTCGGCCTCAGCGCATGTCAGCATCGAATATGCCGTCAAAGGACCCACCTTCGGCGTGGTGAGCGCCTGCTCGACGGCGACCCATGCCATCGGCTTGACCTACCGCATGATCCGCGAAGGGCTGGTGGACCTCGGCATTGCAGGCGCGGCGGAAGCCTCGCTCAATTGGGGCGCCACTCGCGCCTGGCAGGCGATGCGCGTGCTGAGCCCGGACGGGCTGTGGCCCTTCGCCAAAAAGCGCAACGGCACCGTTCTTGCCGAAGGGGCCGGCATCCTCATGCTGGAAGAGTACGAGCATGCCAAGGCTCGCGGCGCGCCGATCCTCGCTGAATTGCTCGGTTACGGCATGACCGCCGATGCGGCCGACATGGTCAATCCCTCCATCGACGGGGCGTCCACTGCCATGCAGATGGCGCTCGACGACGCAAAACTCGCGGCCTCCGACATCGATTATGTGAACGCCCACGGCACCGCCACCGCCGTCAACGACATCAACGAGACCCGCGCCATCAAGCGCGTGTTCGGCAACGCCGCCAACAAGCTGTCGATCTCCTCGACCAAGTCGATGCACGGTCATTGCCTTGGCGCGGGCGGCGGTATCGAGGCGGTTGCCGCCATCAAGGCGATCGGCGAAGGCTACGTGCCGCCGACGGTGGGCCTCGACGAGCCGGACCCCGAGTGCGACCTCGACTACACGCCGAATGTCGGCAAGAAGCGCGAGGTCAATTACGCGATGTCGAATTCGTTCGCCTTTGGCGGTCTCAACGCCGTGCTCGTGTTCGGTCCTGCCCCCGCCTAGCCAATTCCGCTTTCGATGTTTTGAAGTGGCGCGTCCGGCCTAGTCGGCCATCGCGATGGGAACGGCTGCGCCGCCGACAACCGCGCCAACACCGGCCCCGATGGGCCCGCCGACCGCAAAGCCCGTGACGGCGCCAACGCCTGCACCGCTGGCGACCTTCTGGGTCATGGTGCAGGCCCCGCCGCCGGCCGCAAGCGCGGCCAGCGCCAACAACGCATAGACTCGCTTCACTGTACGCAGACTCCCCCAGCCGGCGCCCCAACGCAACTTGCCGGAGAATTGCTAACGGGCGGTAACCGAGCCGGGCCTTGCTAGATCAGGCCGAGGCCCTTGAGGCTCGCATGGCCCTGCTTGCCGACGATGATGTGGTCGTGGACGACGACCCCAAGCGGCTTGGCCGCCGCCACGATCTGCTTGGTCATTTCGATATCGGCGCGGGAGGGGGTCGGGTCGCCCGAAGGGTGGTTGTGCACCAGCACGATGGCCGTGGCCGAGAGCTCGAGCGCGCGCTTTACCACCTCGCGCACGTAGACCGGGGTGTGGTCCACCGTGCCGGTTTGCTGCACTTCATCGGCGATGATCTGATTGCGCTTGTCGAGGAACAAAATGCGGAACTGCTCCTTGCTGGCGAATCCCATCGAGGCGCGGCAATAATCCAGGACCTGGGACCAGGAGGTGAGCACCGGCCGCTCCAGTACTTCGCCGCGCATCAGCCTGAGGGCCGCAGCGCGCACCAGCTTGAGCTCGGTGATGGCGGCCTCGCCGATGCCGGGGATTTCCCGCAACAGCTCCTCCGGCGCGTTCAGCGCCTCGGCGAAGGTGCCGAAACGGGCGATCAATGCCTTGGCGAGCGGCTTGGTATCGCGCCTTGGCGCGGCGCGGAACAGCACGAGCTCGAGCAGCTCATAATCGGGGAGGGCGTCGGGCCCCGCCTCGCGGAAGCGCTTCCTTAGCCTTTCGCGATGGCCGAGATAGTGTGGCTTGCCAGCATCCTTGAAGCCCATTCAGCCTTCGCTCATTGGTGCTGGTAAGGCGGTCGGTCCAAGTCGCGCGGCGAGAGCGTGAACACCTCGCAGCCGGTCTCCGTGACCCCGACCGTGTGCTCGAACTGGGCCGACAGCGAGCGGTCGCGGGTGACCGCCGTCCAGCCGTCTGAGAGGATTTTCACATGCGGCTTGCCGAGATTGATCATGGGCTCGATGGTGAACAGCATGCCGGGCTTGAGCGGGAGCCCTTCGCCCGGCTCGCCGTAGTGCAGGATATTGGGCCGGTCGTGGAACACGCGTCCGAGCCCATGGCCGCAAAAATCGCGCACCACGCTGCAGCGCTCGCCTTCGGCATAGGTCTGGATGGCGTGGCCGATATCGCCGGTGGTCGCGCCCGGCCTGACGGCGGCGACGCCCCGCATCAGCCCGTTGTAGGTCACATCCAAGAGCCGCTCGGCGGCGCGCGGAATCTTGCCCACGGCGTACATCCGGCTCGAGTCGCCGTGCCAGCCATCGACGATGAGCGTCACGTCGATATTGAGAATGTCGCCTTCCTTGAGCATGCGCGGGCCCGGGATGCCGTGGCACACGACGTGATTGAGCGAGGTGCAGATCGACTTGGGAAAGCCGCGATAATTGAGTGGGGCAGGGACCGCGCCGTGGTCCATGGCGAACTCGAACACGAACTGATCGAGCGCCTCGGTGGTCACCCCGGGCTTCACCTCGTCGACCAGGAGATCGAGAGCCTCGGCCACGAGCCGGCCAGCCTTTGCCATGCCGGCAAACGCTTCGGGGCCGTGGAGCTTGACTTTGCTGTCGCGCGTCTGGGCGCGGGCGAATTCGAGATTGGACATCATGGTCTGATTATATGGGACTAGGGAATGACTTAGGTGGAAATAAGCCAATGTGCAACGGTTGGTGCCGGCCTTCCACTAGACTGACCTACCCCGTCATGGCCGGGCTTGTCCCGGCCATCCACGTCTTTGCACGCTGCTTTGCTCAAAGTCGTGGATGCCCGGCCGAAGTGCCGGGCATGACAGGGTTATAGTGTGTCGTGGAACGCGAAATGCCCAACCCAAATACCGTCACCGCCGCCCTCGTCGTCATCGGCGAAGAGATCCTGTCCGGGCGCACCGAGGACGCCAACATCGCTTATCTCGCCGCCTATCTCACCCGGATCGGCATCCTGCTGCGCGAAGTTAGGGTGGTGCGCGACATCGAGGACGAGATCGTCGCCGCCGTGAACGCACTGCGCGCCCGCTATACCTACGTCTTCACCACTGGCGGGATCGGCCCCACCCATGACGACGTGACCACCGATGCCATCGCCAAGGCCTTCGGGGTGGAAGTAGTGACCGATCCCGAGGCGGTTGCGGCCATGCGCAAGCGGTTCAGCGAACAGGAGCTGACCTCGGCCCGGCTGCGCATGGCCCGTATTCCCGCCGGGGCGAGCCTGATCGACAACGCCATCTCCCGGGCGCCGGGCTACATGATCGGCAATGTGATCGTCATGGCCGGCGTGCCGCGCATCATGCAGGTCATGCTGGACGCCGTCAGTCCGCGGCTCAGCAAGGGGAGGCCGATGCTGGCGCGCTCTGTGCGCGTTGACGCGCCGGAGGGCGACGTTGCACCTGGCCTCGCCGAATTGCAGGCGGCGCATCCGAAGGTGCAGATCGGCAGCTATCCCTTCTTCGAGAACAAGCGGCTCGGCACCTATGTGGTGCTCCGCTCGGTGGATTCCGGCCGGCTCGAGGCCGCCGAAAAAGCTCTGTGGATACTTATCGGCAAAGAGGGCTTTGCGGCCGCCGCGGCCGAGGCGGATTGAGCAATTTTTAGAAAAAAAGCGAATCACTCCGGCGTCCGAGGCCGGCGGGGGCGGTGGCCGCAAGCGGCTCGGATCCTGTGCGCGACGGCACGAGTGACACTTTATCCTTGAGAGAGTCATCGCTCGGGACGGCATGTGCGCGGCGCCCTCGTCGCGCGTAGCATCGCAGTGAAGATGTGTCGATGTTGCGCGACGACGAATGCGCGCTGCGATGTCGACGCGCGCAGCGTCGTTGCAACGCGCTGGTCGAGAACGCGCGAGCGTTCGACACGATCCCAAAGAGGTTCGTTTGCGCCTCTCTAACTGATTGTTTTGGAAGGAAAATAAAGAAGGCGCGGGGACATGCCCCGCGCCTCTTGAGATGCTATCTTTTCTTTTTCGCAGTCTTGCGACGGGCGGTTCCCGTCTTCTTCGCCGTCGACTTCTTCGCGGCGGCGGTCTTGCGTTTCGCTGGCTTCTTCCTCTTCGCTACTGCCATGATATCCCTCCTTCGGGCTGGCTGGCTGTCAAAACGTCACTCTAGCTACATCCGCTCGTCGCTCCACACGTATCGCATTTAAGACACGTGCCGTTACGGACGAGGGTAAAGTTCCCGCATTCAGCACACGCTTCTCCTTCATAACCCTTAACGCGCGCTTCGGCCACAAGTTCTGTTGCGCCTCGTTCAGCGAGCGCTTCGACGGCGCGGGCAACGTGCTCGGCCGTCTCGGCTGAAGGGACTTGAGTTGACGCGGGGGCAAAGCTTGTGGTGCGCGGCTGCGCGTCGTCGCCGGGTTCTGCCTGCAACGCACGCGCATGAGCACCAGTGCTCTGCGCTTTGCTCGGCGCTGAAAGCTTCCGCTCGCGCAGGCGACCACGGGTGAAGCCTGGCGAGACGAGCGCTTCGGTGGAACGCTTGCCTTCGCCTGCGTCCCCAGAGCCGAGTGTAGTGCTGCCGATCTCACTTGGATCAACATGAGCAAGCTCGTAGCGCCCAAGATAAGAAACTGCAAGCTCTCTGAAAAGATAATCAAGGATCGAGGTGGCGTTCTTGATGGCCTCGTTGCCGCGCACCGGGCCTGCCGGCTCGAAGCGCGTGAAGGTGAAGGCATCGACGAACTCTTCCAGCGGAACGCCATACTGCAATCCGACAGACACTGCGATCGCAAAGTTGTTCATGAGCGAGCGGAAGGCGGCGCCCTCCTTGTGCATGTCGATAAAGATCTCGCCCAAGCGTCCGTCTGCATACTCTCCAGTCCTTAAATAGACCTTATGACCGCCGACGACTGCTTTCTGCGTATACCCCTTGCGACGATCCGGCAAGCGTTCTCGCTCGGCGCGCACGCGTGCCCGCTCGATGATGCGCTCCACCACGCGTTCGGCGATCACCGATGCGCGCTGTGCCAGCGGCTGATCGGAAGCGACGGCGGCGAGCACTTCGTCCTGCTCGTCCTCTTCGTCGGCGAGGAGCTGCGCGTTGAGCGGCTGCGACAGCTTGGAGCCGTCGCGATAGAGCGCGTTGGCCTTGAGCGCGAGCCGCCAGGACAGGAGATAGGCCTCCTTGCAGTCTTCGACGCTCGCATCGTTCGGCATGTTGATGGTCTTGGAGATCGCACCGGAAATGAACGGCTGGGCCGCCGCCATCATGCGGATATGGCTCTCCACCGACAGGAAGCGCTTACCCTTGCGGCCGCACGGTGAGGCGCAATCGAACACCGGCAGATGCTCGGGGTTCAGCCCCGGCGCGCCTTCGAGCGTCATGGCCCCGCAGGCATATTCGTTGGCGGCCTCGATCTCGCGCTTGCCGAAGCCGATCTCGGCCAAGAGGTCGAAATCGGGTTGGTCGATCCGCTCGGGCGAAAGCCCGAGCGTGCCGGTGAGGAAGTCCTCGCCGAGCGTCCATTTGTTGAACACGAATTTGATGTCGAAGGCCGACGCCACGGCCTTCTCCACCGCGGCGATCTTCTCCGGCGTAAAACCCTTGGCTGCCAGGGTTTCGGGATTGACGCCCGGCGCGCCGGAGAGCGTGCCGTGGCCGACCGCATATTCGACGATGCGCTTGATCGCCTCCTCGGGATAGCCGAGATGCTCGAGCGCCTCCGGCACCATGCGGTTGATGATCTTGAAATAGCCCCCGCCGGCAAGCTTCTTGAACTTGACCAGCGCGAAGTCGGGCTCGATGCCGGTCGTGTCGCAATCCATCACCAGGCCGATCGTGCCGGTCGGCGCGATCACCGTGGCTTGCGCGTTGCGGTAGCCATATTTGCGGCCGAGCTCGATCGCCTTCTCCCAGACATGCATGGCATGCGCCAGGAGCCGCGGGTCGGGACAGGAGGCATGATCCAGCGGCACCGGCGCTGTGGCGAGACCTTCATAGCCTTCTTTCTCGCCACAGGCCGCGCGCGCGTGATTGCGCATGACCCTAAGCATGGCCTCGCGGTTCGCTTCGTAACCGGGAAAGGGGCGCAGCTCGCGCGCCATCTCGGCGCTGGTGGCATAGGCCACGCCGGTCATGATGGCGGTGAGCGCGCCGCACAGCGCGCGGCCTTGCGCGGAGTCGTAGGGGATACCCGAGGCCATCAGCAGCCCGCCGATATTGGCGTAGCCGAGTCCGAGCGTGCGGTACTCGTAGGAGAGCTGGGCGATCCGCCGCGAGGGGAACTGCGCCATGGTGACGGCGATCTCCAGCACGATGGTCCAGAGCTTGATCGCGTGCTCGTAAGCCTCGATGTCGAAGCTGCCGTCCGCCTTGCGGAACGCCATCAGATTGAGCGAGGCGAGATTGCAGGCCGTGTCGTCCAGGAACATGTATTCCGAGCACGGGTTTGACGCCTTGATCTCGCCCGCCGCCGGGCAGGTGTGCCAGTCATTGATCGTGCTGTGGAATTGGATGCCGGGATCGGCGCTCGCCCAGGCGGCATAGCCGATCTGCTCGAACAGCGCCCGCGCCTTCACCGTCTTGGCAGTCTTACCTGACTTGCGATAGGTCAGGTTCCAGTCGCCATCGGCCTCGACCGTGCGCAGGAAATCGTCGGTGACGCGCACCGAATTGTTGGAATTCTGGCCCGAAACCGTGCGGTAGGCCTCCGAATCCCAGTCCGTGTCATAAGTTTGGAACTGGATCGAGGTGTAGCCTTGGCGGGCGAACTGAATCACCCGGCGAATATAATTGTCGGCCACTTTGGCCTTGCGCGCGGCCTTCACCTCGCGCTTCAGCGCCGGATTGCGCTTGGGGTCGAAGCAATCATCGCCGTCGCCCTCGCAATTGACGCAAGCCTTCATGATGGCGCTGAGCCGCTCGGAGAGGACCTTGGAGCCGGTGACCAGCGCCGCCACCTTCTGCTCCTCGATCACCTTCCAGTTGATGTAGTCCTCGATATCCGGGTGATCGATGTCGACCACCACCATCTTGGCGGCGCGGCGGGTGGTGCCGCCGGACTTGATGGCGCCGGCCGCCCGGTCGCCGATCTTGAGGAAGCTCATCAGGCCGGAGGATTTGCCGCCGCCGGAGAGCGGCTCGTTCTCGCCACTGAGACTCGAGAAATTGGTGCCGGTGCCCGAGCCATATTTGAAGAGCCGGGCCTCCCGCACCCAAAGGTCCATGATTCCGCCCTCGTTGACTAGGTCATCGGAAATCGACTGGATGAAGCAGGCATGCGGCTGGGGAGGCTCGTAGGCCGAGGTCGAGGCCTTCACCTCGCCGGTGGCGAAGTCCACATAATAATGACCCTGGCTCGGGCCATCGATGCCATAGGCCCAATGCAGGCCGGTATTGAACCATTGCGGGCTGTT
>JBQGDO010000158.1:0-3530 GCA_052039105.1 Methyloceanibacter sp. | reverse complement strand
TGGCGATGGTGCCGCACTCCTTTCCGACGCCAAGCGCGGAATTTCCGATTGACCTGTGCGCGAGCATGGAGCCGGCACGCGAGGTCGGCGGCGATCTCTACGATTTCTTCGTGACCGAGGACGGAAAGCTCTACTTCCTGGTCGGCGACGTCTCGGGCAAGGGCATGCCGGCGGCGCTGTTCATGGCGCGCGCCAAGAGCCTGATCCGCATCGCAACTGACCTCATGCGCTCACCCAGTGGCGCATCCGCGAGCCCATCGGACATCATCGCCCGCGTCAACCGTGAGCTCTGCCAGGACAACAGCGACCTGATGTTCGTCACCCTGTTTTTCGCGATGTTAACGCCAGGGAGCGGCGCGGTCGAGTTTTGCAATGCCGGCCACAACGCCCCCTACCGGGTGAACGGGAAGGCTGTCGAGCCGATCGAGGGCGCCAAGGGCATCATCCTGGGCGTTCGTCCCGATGCCGTCTACGCCTCGGGGCAGCTGTTGTTGGCGCCGGGCGAGGGCATTTACGTCTTCACCGACGGCGTCACCGAAGCAAACAATTCGACCGAAGAGATGTTCGGCGAGACGCGATTGGAAGCCGTCCTGCGCGCCGCTGCCGGCGCTCCGAGTGCCGAAATCGTCAAATCCGTCGCCGAGGCAGTCCGCGGCTTCGTCGGCACGGCGCTCCCCTTCGACGACATCACCATGCTGGCGATCCGCCGACTCGACACGCCCACGTTGTAACCGGTTGGTTTTCTTCAAGATTCAGAAAGATTCAGGATTCTTCAGGGGCAGATTAGGTACCCCCGTGCCAAACTAGGCTCGCGACGACTGGATCCGAAACGGCTAGGCGAGGCGTTTCGGTCCCAGTGGGTTTCTGTGTCCTGCACGGCTTGCCCGACGAGAAGTTCGAATGCGGCGTAGGGAGTTCATTTTTGCCCTCGGCGGGGCGGCGATCGGGTGGCCGTTCGCGGCAAGAACACAGCCGAAGATGCTGCGCGTGGGCTTTGTCGGTATGCAGCCCCGCGAGTCCCCGCTTTATGCCGCTTTCCTCAAGCGGATGGCCGAACTGGGCTATCAGGAAGGTCGGAACTTCGCGTTCGAATA
Source organism: Methyloceanibacter sp. (assembly GCA_052039105.1). Classification (GTDB taxonomy): domain Bacteria; phylum Pseudomonadota; class Alphaproteobacteria; order Rhizobiales; family Methyloligellaceae; genus Methyloceanibacter. Next base: position 2,436 of record JBQGDO010000158.1, on the reverse strand, counting down.
CGTCCAAATACCAAATATCGAGGGGTACGAGGCAAGCTATCGCGAGCTCGCGGCGCGCAAGCTCGATGTGTTCCTTGCGGTCGGAAACGAGCCGGCGCTGCGTGCCGCGCTCTCGGCCGCGCACGGTGGACCGATCGCCTTTCTGGCCATCGACTTTGATCCTCTGGCCAAGGGATATGTGGCAACTCTGTCACGCCCGGGGATCAATATTACCGGCATTTTCGTACGCCAGCTCGAGCTCGCCGCGAAACGCGTTGAGATCGCCCGTGAAGTGTTTCCAAATGCAACTGTCGTCGGGATCGCGTTCGACACCGTCTCGCGCGAGCAACGCGACGCTGCTGCCGACGCGGCCCGCAAGTTGGGCCTGGAGCCACGCGTGATCGAGGTGAAAGGCCAGCCCGACTACGGTGGTGCATTTGGCGCGATGGAGGACGCCTACGGCCAGCCGATCGTTTTGCCGGCCAGCCCGACGTTCTTGCGTGACCGCGAGGCGATCGCGCAAGCCTTGCTCGAACGCCGTATTCCGGCAATCGCGGCGTTCCGCGAGAACACGGAGGCCGGAGCGCTGATCAGTCACGGCTTCGATCTCGTTGGGCTATTCCAGGACATTGCGGTCTGTGTCCACCAGATTGCACGTGGCGCCAAGCCATCCGAAATGCCGATCGAACAATCTTTGCGCTTTCACATAGCGGTCAATCTGAAGACGGCGGCATCGCTTGGCGTTTATTTGCCGGATGCGTTCGTCGCCCGGGCCAACGAGGTGCGTGAATGAGGCGGCGGCGCTTCATCGCTCTTCTCGGTGGCGCGGCGGTCATGCCTTCGCTCCTTTGGTCCCTCGCGGCGCACGCGCAGCAGCCAAAGACGCTGCGCGTCGGTTACTCCGGCATCCTGCCGCGAGAGGCGCCGCATTATGCTGCTTTCGAGACGCGCATGGCCGAGCTCGGTTATCAGCAAGGCCGAAAGTTCACATTCGAGTACATGCAGGCGCCGAGCATTGAAGGATACGAACGGATCTATCGCGAGCTTGCCGGAAACGTGGACATTTTGCTCGCCGCCGGAAACGAGCCGGCGCTGCGGGCCGCGCGGGCGGCCGCAGGCGACACGCCGATCGTTTTCATCGCAGTCGACTTCGATCCGGTTGAAAAGGGCTATGTGGAAAGCCTATCCCACCCTGGCCGCAATATGACCGGCATCTTCGTGAGCCAACTCGAGTTGGCGGGAAAACGGGTAGAGCTCTTGCGCGAGGCCTTGCCGAAGGCCCGTCGCATTGGTCTTCTTTGGGATGCCGCATCGCGCGAGCAGGCTACGGCGGCTGCAGCGGTGGCAGTAAAGCTGGCATTTGAGCCGCGCTTGTTGGAATTAATCGGGCAGCCGCCAAACTATGTCGCTGCGCTGGCGCCCATGGACGGATCACCGGCCGAGCCGATCATGATCCCCGCGAGTCCACTCGCCCTGCGCGACCGCGCCACCATTGCGCACCTGCTGCTCGAGCGCCGCACGCCTTCTATCTGTGCCTTTCGCGAGGTGATGGAGGCAGGTGGGCTCATGAGCTACGGAGTCAACCTCGTGGACGTGTTCCGCGACGTTGCGGCGTTCGTAGACCAGGTTGCCAGAGGCAGCAAAGCGGGTGACCTTCCCATGAGAGCGCCGTCGCATTTCCACATGGCGTTCAATCTGAGGACCGCGAAGGCACTCGACCTCGAAATCTCGCCTATGCTGCTTGCTCGGGCGGACGAGGTGATCGAATGAGCGAGGGATGGCGGGTGGTACGGAAGACAAGGTGGAGCCAGATTGCTACCGTGCTGGAATGAGGATTGTCGACTTCGTGAAGCAGTTGCGCGCCTCGAATCGACCGGGGGCCAATGGCGCTGATGCGCCGCAGCAACCTGCTGCCGAGGCTCCCGTCCCAAAAACCCGGCGCCGGTTGTTCAGCAAGTATGTCGCGCTGTTCGTGGCGGTGGTCGGGATTGCGCTTCTGTCCAACGGCATTTTCGACGTCGTGTTCTATTACCAGGAGCACAAGTCGTCGCTGATCCGCATCCAGCGCGAGCAGGCGGAAGCCGCCGCCGCCAAGATCAGCCAGTTCATCAAGGAGATCGAGAGCCAGCTCGGCTGGACCACACAACTGCCGTGGTCGGCGGGTTCGATCGAGCAGCGCCGCTTCGACGCATTGCGGCTGTTGCGCCAGGTGCCCGCCATCACCGAGCTGTCGCAGCTCGACGCCACGGGCAAAGAGCGGCTGCGGGTGTCGCGGCTCGCCATGGACGTGGTGGCGAGCGGCACCGACTTCTCCAAGGAGCCCAAGTTCACGGAAGCTGTGGCGCGCAAGGTCTATTACGGCCCGGTCTATTTTCGCCGCGAATCCGAGCCCTACATGACCCTCGCCATCGCCGGCACCAGGCGCGACGCTGGGGTGAGCATCGCGGAGGTCAACCT
>JBQGDO010000157.1:0-3305 GCA_052039105.1 Methyloceanibacter sp. | reverse complement strand
TCGCGCGGCAGCACAGTCCACCGCTTCTGCTTCGAGATCGGCGCACATTCCTCGATCCACACCATTTCACCCACCTTGAATTCGTTCTTTTCATCATGGGCGTGATAGTTCTTGCTCCGCCGCACGGTCTTCTGCAGCAGCGGATGCGTGAAGCGCCGCTCGACGCGGACCACCACGGTCTTGTCGTTCTTGTCGCTCACCACGACCCCTTGCAGAACGCGTTTCGGCATCGTCTTGTCCTAACTCTTTGCCTTTGCTTTCGCTTTTGACTTTGCGGCTTTCGCCGAGGGCTTCGCCTTTGCCTTCGGCGCTGCCTTGGGCTTGGGCGCAGCCTTCGGCTTCGCCTTGGCGGCGGGTTTCGGCTTTGGCTCGGCCTTCGGCTTCGCCTTCACTTCGCCGGCTCCCACCGGAGCCTCGCGCGCGATGGTCTTGATCCGGGCGATGTCGCGCCGGATCTGCCGCACCCGCGCCGTGTTCTCCAATTGGCCCGAAGCCGCCTGGAAGCGCAGATTGAACTGCTCCTTCTTCAGCTTGATCAGCTCGTCGGAGAGCTGATCCGGCGTCATGCTGCGGACCGCTTGCGCCTTCATCATTTCACCTCAATGCGCGCAACGACGCGCGTCTTGATGGGCAGCTTGGCTGCGGCGAGCCTGAGCGACTCCTTCGCCACCGCCTCGGTCACGCCGTCGATCTCGAACATGATGCGGCCTGGCTTCACCCGCGCCACCCAAAGCTCGGGGGTGCCTTTGCCCTTGCCCATGCGCACCTCGGTCGGCTTCTTCGACACCGGCACGTCGGGGAACAGCCTGATCCACACGCGGCCCGACCGCTTCATCTGGCGTGTCATGGCGCGGCGCGCGGCTTCGATCTGCCGCGCGGTGATGCGCGCAGGCTCTTGCGCCTTCAGCCCGTAGGTGCCGAAACTGAGCGCAGCCGCGCTCGACGCCGCGCCTTTGATGCGGCCCTTATGCGCCTTGCGGTATTTGGTACGCTTCGGTTGCAGCATGACTTGAGCCCTTGCGTCCTAAGCTTGCGCCCCGGCAGGCTCGCGGCGCCCGGTCGAGCGTCCGCCTTCCTGCGCCTCGAGCGCCTTGTTCTCCTGAGCCATCGGGTCGTGCTCCATGATCTCGCCTTTGAAGATCCAAACTTTGACCCCGATGATTCCGTATGCGGTGCGTCCAAGCGCCGTGCCGTAATCGATATTGGCGCGCAATGTGTGCAGCGGCACCCTGCCCTCGCGATACCACTCCATGCGCGCGATCTCCGCGCCGCCGAGCCGCCCGCCGCAATTGATGCGGATGCCGAGTGCGCCCATGCGCATCGCCGACTGCACGGCGCGTTTCATGGCGCGGCGAAACGCCACGCGGCGCTCGAGCTGTTGGGCGATGCCCTCCGCCACCAGGGTGGCGTCGATCTCGGGCTTGCGCACCTCGACGATGTTCAGATGCACCTCCGAGTCCGTCATGGCGGCGAGCTCGCGGCGCAACTTCTCGATGTCCGATCCCTTCTTGCCGATGAGGATGCCGGGGCGGGCCGTATGCACCGTCACGCGGCACTTCTTGTGCGGACGCTCGATCACCACTTTGGAAATGCCGGCCTGCTTGCGCGAATTAAGAATGTGCTCGCGCATCTTCAAGTCTTCATGCAGCAGCCGGGCATATTCGCCGCGGTTGGCGTACCAGCGCGAATCCCAGGTGCGGTTGACGCCGAGCCGGAGCCCGATCGGATTGACTTTCTGTCCCATTAAGCGGGCTCCTCGACTTGGCGCAGCACGACGGTGAGCTGCGCGAACGGCTTCAGGATCCGGGCGGAGCGGCCGCGCGCCCGGGCTCTGATGCGCTTCATCACCAGGTTCTTGCCGACATAGGCTTCGGCCACGACCAGCGAGTCCACATCGAGGTCGTGATTGTTCTCGGCATTGGCGATAGCCGATTGCAGCGTCTTCTTGACATCCTTGGCCACCCGCTTGCGGGAGAAGGTGAGATCGGCAAGCGCACGGTCGACCTTCTTGCCCCGGATCAGCTGGGCAAGCAGGTTCAGCTTCTGCGGGCTCACGCGCACAAGGCGCGCGACCGCCTTCGCTTCGTTGTCCTTGAGCGTACGCTCTCGCTTCGGCTTGCCCATTACGCTGCCTTCGTCGTGCCCGTCGTCGCCGTTGTCGTCGTTCGCTTCGCCTTGCGGTCCGCGGAATGGCCGTGGAAGGACCGGGTCGGGGCGAATTCCCCGAATTTGTGGCCGATCATGTCCTCGGTGACGAGCACCGGGATGTGCTTGTGGCCGTTATGCACCCCGAAGGTCAGTCCGACGAATTGCGGCAGGATGGTCGAACGGCGTGACCAGATCTTGATCACCGCGTTAGAACCTGAGCTGCGCGCCTTCTCCGCCTTCTTGAGCAGATAACCGTCGACGAACGGGCCTTTCCAGATCGAGCGTGCCACTTCAACTACCCCTTCTTCTGATGGCGGCTGCGCAGGATGAACTTGTCGCTGGCCTTGTTGGAGCGGGTCTTCTTGCCCTTGGTAGACTTGCCCCAGGGCGTTACCGGATGCCGGCCGCCGGAGGTACGGCCCTCGCCGCCGCCATGCGGGTGGTCGATCGGGTTCATGGCCACACCGCGCACTACGGGCTTGCGCCCCTTCCAACGCGTGCGCCCGGCCTTGCCGATCGAGATGTTGGAATTGTCCGGGTTGGACACGGCGCCGACTGTCGCCATGCATTCGGCGGGCACCATGCGCGTCTCACCGGAATTTAGCTTCAGAATTGCGTAGCCCGCGTCGCGACCGACGAGCTGCACGTAGGTCCCGGCGGCGCGGGCGATCTGACCGCCCTTGCCTTGCTTCATCTCCACATTGTGGATGATGGTGCCGATCGGCATGTTGGCGAGGGGCATGGCGTTGCCCGGCTTCACATCGGCGCGAACGTCGGAGATCACCGTGTCGCCCGGCGCAAGCCGCTGCGGCGCGAGGATGTAGGACAGCTCGCCGTCCTCATATTTGATCAGCGCGATGAAGGCGGTGCGGTTCGGATCGTATTCCAACCGCTCCACCGTCGCCGGCACGCCCAGCTTGCCGCGCTTGAAGTCGACCTTGCGGTAGGTCCGCTTGTGCCCGCCACCCCGGTGCCACATCGACACGCGGCCGAGATTGTTGCGGCCGCCGGACTTGGTCAGCCCCTCGGTGAGCGCCTTGACCGGCTTGCCCTTCCACAGATGGCTGCGGTCGACGAGCACGAGCTGCCTTTGGCTCGGCGTGGTCGGTTTGAATGTCTTGAGCGCCATCGCGTTAAATTCCCGTCGTCACATCGAT
>JBQGDO010000156.1:0-47276 GCA_052039105.1 Methyloceanibacter sp. | reverse complement strand
TTGCCACTACAATATGGGCGGCATCCCCACCAACATGCATGGCGAGGTGATTTCGCCGAAGAACGGCGATCCCGATGCCACCGTGCCCGGGCTAATGGCGCTCGGCGAGGCGGCTTGTGTCTCGGTGCATGGCGCGAACCGGCTCGGTTCGAATTCGCTGATCGACCTCGTGGTGTTCGGTAGGGCGGCGGCGCTGCGTTGCGCAGAGTTGACCCGGAAGGAAGGCGGCTCCATTCCCGACTTGCCGAAGGGCGCGGGCGAGCAAGCCGTCGAGCGGCTTGACCGCTTCCGCTACGCCGATGGCGGCACGCCCACCGCCGAGCTCAGATTGCGCATGCAAAAAACCATGCAGCGCGATTGCGCCGTGTTCCGCACCAAGCAGGTGCTTCAGGAGGGTGTGAAAGCGATAAAAGCCGTGTGGGACGATGCAACCGACATCAAGGTGACCGACCGCTCGCTGATCTGGAACACCGACCTCATCGAGACCTTCGAATTCGACAACCTGATTGCGCAGGCCGCCGTCACCGTGCAAGGGGCGCTCGCCCGCGAAGAATCCAGAGGCGCGCATGCTCGCGAGGACTTCCCCAAGCGCGACGACGCCAACTGGATGAAGCACACCCTGTCTTACGCCGACTATGGCACGCACAAGGTCAGGCTCGAATATCGCCCGGTGCACAATTTCACCCTCTCCAACGAGATCGCCTACATCCAGCCCAAAGAGCGGGTGTATTAGGCCGCGGGCTTGAGTAGCCTGCCGACCACGGCTTTCACGTCCTCGAACATGAAGGGCTTGTTCAAGAGGATCGGGTCGGCGAAGCCCGCATCTTCATCGATACCGCTGTCGCCGGTGGCAAATGCGACCGGCACTCCCCTCAGCTTGAGCGCATTGGCTAGCGGATAGGAACTCTCCCCCGCCAAATTGACGTCGAGGATCGCCCCGTCGAGCTTGGCACTCTCGGCAAGGTCGAGCCCATCGGCCACGCAGCGCGCGGGACCGACGACCTCGCAGCCGAGCTCGTTGAGCCAGTCCTGGATCAGCATGGAGATCATGGGTTCGTCGTCGACGACGAGGATACGCGGCACGGTGCGGGGACCCATAAATTGCTTGCGCGGTAGTCTGTTCCGGCCAAGTCTACCGGCATGGCGCAGGCCGCGCCAGCGATTGATTTAGCTGACTTTTCTCCAGGATTGCCCTGCATTGCCGACGCGCACCAGACAAGCCGACCGCCTCCTGAAGAACGCGCGGATCATCATCCCGGCGGGCTTCCTGCTCGTGATCATCGCCATCATCGCCGTGGTGATCGGGTTGGTCCGGTCGCGACAAGCCGATATGCGGGTGATCCACAGCTTCGAGCTGCAACAAGCCGTTGTCGGCGTGCAAAGGAACATCCGCGACGCCGAAGGCGCCAAGCGCAATTATCTTCTGAGCGGCGCTCCCCGCCAGCTCGAGAACTTCGCAGAGGCAATGCAGAACGTTCCACTCGAGCTCGCCAAGCTCGGTGAGCTTGTCACGGATGATCCCGCTCAGCAGGCGCGTGTCCGCGAGCTCGAGCCTCTTGTAGAGGCGAAGCTCGACGAATTTCGCAAAACCTTGGCCCTGATCAAGGAAGGCCAGCGCGACGCTGCGCTTGCCATTCTCAATTCCCCCCAAGTGAACAAGCTGAGCGGCCAGCTTCGCGACAAGATCAATGAGATTCTCCATGCCGAACGGCAACTGCTCGATGAGCGGCAGCGCCAGGCAAGGCAGGATCGCTATCTTCTCGCCGGCCTGGTTGCACTGGCGCTCCTCTTCGCCACCTTGCTCGCGGCCATTCTTGCCGGCTCCACCCTTCAGGCGGTGAAAGGCCTCGTCGCCCGAACCAAGGAGTTGGAGGAGGAGTCCAGGCTCAGGCAGGAGGCAGAGGATACTCTCCGCCAGGCGCAGAAGATGGAAGCCGTGGGTCAGCTCACCGGCGGCATCGCCCACGACTTCAACAACCTGCTGACCATCATTCTCGGCAATCTCGACGGCATGCGGCGTCAACTCGCCGACGCGGCCAATCCCGGCGATGTGCAGACGCTGATCGGTAAAATGACCAAGCCGCTCGACTCGGCCATGCAAGGCGCCAAGAGCGCCGCCCAACTCACGCAAAGATTGCTCGCCTTCTCGCGCCGTCAGGCCCTCGCCCCGGCCCGCGTCGACCTGAATCGCCTCATCACCGGCATGCTCGACCTGCTGCGCCGCACGCTCGGCGAAGAGATCAGCATCGAGACGGTGTTCGCCGCGGGGCTATGGCCGACGCATGCCGATCCGCATCAACTCGAGAACGTGCTGCTCAACCTCGCGCTCAACGCCAAGGACGCCATGCCCGAGGGCGGCTGTCTCACCATCGAGACCGCCAACACTTATCTCGATGACGCCTATGTGCGGCGCTTCGGCGATGTCGCCGCCGGGCAATATGTCGTGCTCTGCGTGACGGACACCGGCAGCGGAATTCCCGAGGAAGTCCTCGAGCATGTATTCGAGCCGTTCTTCACCACCAAGGCTCACGGCGAAGGGTCAGGCCTCGGGCTGGCCATGGTGCACGGCTTCATCAAGCAGTCGGGCGGGCACGTCCGCATCTATAGCGAAGAGGGCGAAGGCACCACGGTAAAAGTTTATCTGCCGCGCATGACCGCGGTCGAGGAGACCAAGGCGGTTCCCGCCGGCAAGGCTGAAAGCGATCTTGCGCCGATGCCCCGGGCGAAGCCGAGCGAGGTCATCTTGCTGGTCGAAGACAGCGACGGGGTGCGCGCCTATGCCAAGGACGTGCTCGAGCACCTCGGCTATTGGGTGCTTGAGGCGTCGGACGCCGAGGATGCCCTGCGCGCCGTGGCCAAGAAGCCGCGCATCGATCTTCTCTTTACCGACGTGGTGCTGCCCGGCGCCTCGGGGCGCGAGCTTGCCGAGGACATCAGGCAGCTCTATCCGCACGTGCCGGTGCTGTTCACCACCGGCTATACGCGCAATGCCATCGTGCATCAGGGTCGGCTCGACCCGGGTATTCACCTGCTCAATAAGCCCTATACGCAGCAGGACCTCGCCAGGAAGGTTCGTGAATTGCTCGACGGGCGACCCTGAGCGCGCTTGCCCGCGCTCTTTCCTCCCGCTACCAATGGCGGGTGAGATGAGGTTCGCTGATGGTCCAGTTCACGCTTCCCAAGAATTCCAAGGTAAAGAAGGGCAAGGCCTGGAACCCGCCGCCCGAAGGCACGCAGGTGGGCCGCTGGCGCGAATACCGCATCTACCGCTTCGATCCCGAGACGGGAGAAAACCCGCGCCTCGACACTTATTGGGTCGACATGGAGGAATGCGGGCCGATGGTTCTCGACGCGCTCCTCTGGATCAAGAACAAGATCGACCCGACCTTGACCTTCCGCCGCTCCTGCCGCGAAGGCGTATGCGGCTCCTGTTCCATGAACATCGCCGGCACCAATACGCTCGCCTGCACCCTGCATGCCGACGACACTCCGAAGGGCGCGATCGCCATCTATCCGCTGCCGCATATGCCGGTGATCAAAGACCTCGTGCCGGACATGACGCGATTCTACGCGCAGCATCGCGCCATCGAGCCCTGGCTCAAGACCGACAGCCCCACGCCGCAGAAAGAATGGCGCCAGAGCCAGGAGGACCGCGCCAAGCTCGACGGGCTCTATGAATGCATCCTCTGCGCCTGCTGCTCGACCGCCTGTCCGTCTTATTGGTGGAACAGCGAGCGCTATCTCGGCCCTGCCGTCCTGCTGCAGGCTGACCGCTGGGTCGAGGACAGCCGCGACGAGCGAACCGGCGAGCGGCTCGACGAGCTGGAAGATCCTTTCAGGCTCTATCGTTGCCACACCATCCTCAACTGCACCAAGGCCTGCCCCAAGGGGCTGAACCCGGCGGCGGCCATCGCCTCGCTCAAGCGCAAGATGGTCGAGCGCGCCGAATGAGCGCGCCCGCCTAAAAGGGGGCCGCGATGATCGACCATATGGGCATGCCGGTAAGCGATCTTGCGCGCGCCACGGAGTTCTACGCCAAGGCCCTCGCGCCGCTCGGTTATGGCATCGTCATGGAGGTTTCAGCCGCGCAGACCGGTCATGGCGCTGCGGTCGGGTTCGGCCCTCCCGGCAAGGCGGAGGACTTCCAGAGCGGCAAGCCATCTTTCTGGATCGGCGAAGGCGAGAAGCTCGCCGGGCACATCCATGTCGCCTTCCTGGCGCGTTCGCGCGCGGCGGTCGATGCCTTCTATCGCGCCGCGCTCGCCGCCGGCGGCAAGGACAATGGCAAGCCGGGATTGCGCCCGCATTATCACGCCAATTATTACGGCGCCTTCGTGCTCGATCTCGACGGCAACAATATCGAAGCCGTCTGCCACGCTTCGGAATAGACGATCTCGGCTATCGCGCTGGTTTGCAGTTGGGCAGGGAGAAGTCGCAGGTGGGAACCGGTTGCTTGCGCAACTCCTCCTGCCTCTTGGGGTCCTTTTCCTTCTGCCAGTCGTAAGGGCTCTTCACGTCCTTATGCGCGAAGGAGACGCGTGCGAGCCGCCCGCTCTCGAACACAAGACTCGCCGTGCAGCTCCAGCCTTTATCCTTGTCCTTCTTCTTCCCCTTGTCGCCGCCGAAGGAAAAGCTCGGCTTGTCCTTTTTCTTCTTCTCGCCCGGAGCCGCGGGCACGGGGCCGGCGCCCGAATAATGATAGGTCAAGGTTTCCTTGTCCGCACCGCTCTTGTAGCGGGCATGGGGCTCGCCGGCACAGGCAAGGATCTCCTCCTTGCTCATGCCGAGATAGGGCCGCGCCGGATCGGCGGCGTCCGCCGATGAGCCGAGGCCAAGGAGCCATCCCGCACCTATCGCGATGAGCGCCGCGGCGATGCAAAGCCGAATGCGCTTCGCGCTTGCTCTCCGGCCTGGGTCGTCGTGCATGGCCTAAGCGGTCGCGCCGAAATCCGGCGCCATCATGGCAGACGCCCGCCCAGCCTGCGGATCCTCCCTGCTCTTCAGGGCCGAAAAAAGCGAGCCGGACGCGGCGGCGCCCCGCGGCAACGGAATCGCTCGTCTGCCGGAACCTCCGCCAGGCTTGGCCGTTTCCCTCTCTGGCGGAAGGCCAAAGACAGGAGGCTCGCATGGAGACCACCTCATTAAAGGGCCTGCGGGGCAACGCGTTGACGCTAGCGCTCGTCCTTGGCGCCGCGCTAGCGCTCGTCATTGGCGCCACGGTCCTGCCGCAAACCGCCGAGTCGATCCCCGAGGCTGGGGATTCCAGGGGCACCTGGATCCCCATTGCTCCCAGCGATCACTACGAATGGCGTTATGCCAACCGGCTAGGCGATGACGCCCCGACGTCGGTGGCGCCCGGAGACGTCTTCGACACCCCGGTGCGGGACCCCGATTTCTTCGGTCCACCGGTCCGTGAAGATTACGGGCCTGGCGTCGCCGAGAGCGCGCCCAGTGCGGGTGCTCCGCCCGACATCGACTAGTGAAAGTCGAGCGATGTTGATCGTCGGCGGCAGCGCGGCGCTAACCGCGATTTTCGTCTATCTGGCTTGGCACTTCTTCCGGCAATGGCGCAGTTCCCTGCGCCGGCGTCGAGCCGCGATAGGACGCGCGATTACTGAGGCGAGGTCCGAGCGGCGGCACTTGCGCGAGGCACGCGGGCTCGATCTCGCGCGGTGAGTGCGTCTATTCGCCGAGCGTGCCGCCGGCCTTGGCCTGCACCGTCCAGCCGCGCGCCGCGAGCTGCGCCTTCGCCCTGTCGCTCACGCGGCCGGTAATCCAAATCTGCCCGCGTCCTGCGCCGGCGACCAGGCTCTCCAGCGGAGGCGACCAATAAAGGTAATCGACCGGCAGAATGCTCACCGTGCCCTTGCTGGTTTGCAGCATGGGCGCGGCTCCCATCGGCACGAAGCCGTTCACCTTCGCCACTTTCTTGTTGAATGCGGCGATCAGCTCGGCCTGCCGGCGATAGAAGAAGCCCATCTCGGTCGATTGCGCATTGGAGGCTCCTTCGATGAAGGTGTCCCGCCCGGACGCCGCGCCGAGATCGGCAAGCGCTGCGACGATGATCGCCTTGTCGGTCGGGGAGAGATTGGGATTGGCGTAGAACCGGTTCGCCGCGGCGCCGGCCATACCCATCGACGCGAGCAATTGCCGACCCTCCTTCTCGAGCTGCGCGGCCGTCTTGTCGCGCAGGGCCAGCCGCAAGGTGCGGCTCGTGCCCCCGACGCTGATGGCGATGCCCGCGCCCCCCGTGACGAAGGCAAGCCCGGCATTGGTGCTGGTCTCGCCGATGGCATTGGCGGTTGCGAGCCGTGTCAGCTCCTCGCCGAGCGGCGGGAAGCTGGTATTGGGATCGACGCCGAAATCGAAGGCGAGCTTGCGCCGCGCCGTGGCCCCGCCGGTGACCGAGGCGACCACGCCTTCCTTGTTCGGGTCGGTCGCCGCCATCGAGGCGTCGACGCTGCCGAACAGATTGCCGACACCCTTGACCGTGTCGCCGATGGTCCTGCCGGGCGCGGTGACGAGGTCCTTGGCGGTGGCGAGCGGCTTCAACGCGGTGCGGCCCGCAGCGTTGACCAAGGTTCCGGCGCTGTCGATTTTCTCGAGTTCCGCGGTAGCTGCCATTTCGCGTGCGCGGACGCGCATCAGATCGGCGCCCTTGACGGTGAACTGGCCCCATCGGGTATCGACCCGGAAAACGTATTGGAAGTTCTCCAGCCCGACGGAACTAGCAACCGTGCAATAAGGGCTGCTGAGCAGACTTTGCGGCAGCACCTGGCTCGCCTGGAAGCTCGGTGGCTGCTCATATTGCCCCGCTTGGGGCGGTGCGCCGAACAGGGTGGCGCCCACGATGCCGCCGCACGCCAGAAGCGCAAGCCGGTGGCATCGACGCCGAAACGAATTGCTCAACTGAAGGACCCCCGACGCAACCCCTCTGGACCGCAAAACCATTCTAGCGCCAAATTGGCGCACTGAGAAAGGGGACCCTTGGCTCCCCCGAAGCAAATCACTTGCTTCACAGGGAGCGAGAGAGCGAAAGCTCGATCCGGCGCGAATGAGGTGAGGTCATGAAGCTCAGACTTGCGATTGTCGCCGCGTTTGCAGCATTGATAGTTGGCGGCAGCCTCGCACTGGCAAAAGAGCCGCAAGGACAGATCGGCATCAGCGCCGAACTTCTGTTGGCGGAGGCTTTTGCCGGCGATCCAAGCAAGGAAGTGAACGTGCAGCTCTATACCTTCCTGCCCGGCGCCGCGACGTCCTGGCACATCCATCCCGAGGCGCATGAAATCGCCTATGTCGTGGAGGGCACTTTCACCTTCCAGCGGGAAGGTGAGGAGCCGATCACGCTGCGGACAGGCGAAGCCGAGTATCTCGCGCCCGACATCGTGCATCGCGGCATGAATGAGGGCGACATTCCGGTGAAGCTCTTCGTCGTCCGCATCAAGCCGAAGGAGAAGCCGCTCGCCGAGGACATCCCGCCGCCGCGATGAACAAGCCGTGCCTCAGTGGGCGTGGCGTTTGCGCCAGATGGCGTAAAGCCCGATCGCCCAGGCGGCGAGCCCGACCACCCAATGAAAGCGGTTGACCCGCTCGTTCAGCAGCATGCCGAAATGCTCCGTGGTGAAGCTGCCAAGCAACGCAAGTGCAACGTAAAACGCCGCAAAAGCGACAATAAAAACGAGCGAATAGCGGGGGCGGAAAAAACCGATAAACGTGCCGATCGCGCCCCAGACCAGATTGACCGTGGCGAGCACCGGATCGATGCGAAAACCGAGCGCGAAGCTCTCCGGGTCGCTATCGAAGCCGTAATAGGCATAGGCCAGAAGCACCAGCGCGCCCTGCGCCAGGAAATAGACGCTGAGCCTTGCCGCCCAGACCACGAGCGGCCAAGTGGTCTTGGCTGCGGCGCTTGCTGCGTGCGCTTTGGTCATTACCAGCCCAGGATTTCCGCGAAGCTGCCCCTCTCGGAGCTTATCCGAAGCGTACACTGACGGTCCATGCGCGGCTTGCGCCTTGCGCTAAGGCACGATTGCATTTAACCAACCCTCGCGTAGCTCGGCCTGCCGGCACGGGAAAGTGGCGGCCTAACAGAAGGGGATGTTCATGGCGCGTAGTCGTATTGCGCTGGTCGGCGCGGGCCAGATCGGCGGCACTTTGGCGCATTTGGCGGGTATCAGGGAACTCGGCGAAATCGTGCTGTTCGACGTGGTGGACGGTGTGCCTCAGGGCAAGGCGCTGGACCTCTCCCAGTCCGCCCCGGTCGAGGGCTATGTGCCGAAAATGAAGGGCACCAATGAATATGCGGAGCTCAAGGACGCCGACGTGGTCATCGTCACCGCCGGCGTCCCGCGCAAGCCGGGCATGAGTCGCGACGACCTTCTGGAGATCAACCTTAAGGTCATGGAGCAAGTCGGCGCGGGCTTGCGCAAATATTGCCCCGAGGCGTTCGTTATCTGTGTCACCAACCCGCTCGACGCCATGGTCTGGGCCCTGCAGAAGACAAGCGGACTGCCGCGCAACAAGGTGGTCGGCATGGCCGGCGTGCTCGACGCGGCTCGCTTCCGCTTTTTCCTGTCGCAGGAATTCGACGTCAGCCCCGAGGATATCAGCACCATGGTGATGGGCGGCCACGGCGACACCATGGTGCCGCTGATCCGCTATTCCTCGGTTGCGGGCATCCCGCTTGCCGACCTGGTCAAGATGCGCTGGATCACGCAGAAGCGGCTCGACGACATCGTGCAGCGCACTCGCGACGGCGGCGCCGAGATTGTCGGCCTGCTTAAAACGGGTTCGGCTTTCTATGCGCCCGCAGCCGCCGCGCTGGAGATGGCCGAGTCCTATCTCAAGAACCAGAAGCGGGTGCTTCCTTGCGCCGCCTATCTCAACGGCGAATATGGCGTTAAGGGCCTCTATGCGGGCGTTCCGATCATCATTGGCGCCAAGGGCGTCGAGCGCGTCATCGAACTCGACCTCTCCTCCGCCGAGCGGGATGCCTTCATGCACTCCGTCGAGTCGGTTCGCGCCCTCGTCGAATTGTGTCAGAGGATCGCGCCGACCCTCGCCGCCGCCTAACGCCTGCCGCCAATGAACATCCACGAATATCAGGCCAAGGCCCTGCTGCACGACTATGGCGCGACGGTCGCCGAGGGCCGGGTGGCCGAAAATCCGCAGGAGGCCGCAGCTCACGCGCAGTCCCTCGGCGGTGACACCTTCGTGGTGAAGGCGCAAATTCATGCCGGCGGCCGCGGCAAAGGCGGCGGCATCAAGCTGGTGAAGACCCTGCAAGAGCTCCACGCCGAGGCCGACCGCATGCTCGGCAAGCCACTCGTCACGCCCCAGACCGGCCCGAAGGGCCGTTTGGTGCGCCGCGTCTACGTGGTCAAGGACACGACCATCGCGCGCGAACTTTACCTCTCGCTGCTGGTCGATCGCGGCTCGGGCCGCGTTGCCTTCGTCGCTTCAACCGAGGGCGGCGTCGACATCGAAGCGGTGGCCGCGAAGACGCCGGAGAAGATCGTCACCTTGACCGTCGATCCGGCAACGGGGATCAGCGACTTCCACGGTCGCGTCATCGCCGCCGCACTCAAGCTCGAAGGGGCGCTCGCCAAGCAATGCGGCTCACTGGTCAAGTCGCTCTACCAGCTATTCATCGAGAAGGATGCGAGCCTGGTCGAGATCAATCCCCTGGTGGTGACCAAGGAAGGCAATCTGCTCTGCCTCGACGCCAAGATCGGCTTCGACGACAACGCCCTGTTTCGCCACCCCGACATTGCCGCGATGCGCGACATTCACGAAGAGGACCCGGCAGAAGTCGAGGCCGGCAATCTTGGTCTTTCGTATGTGAAGCTCGACGGTTCGATTGGCTGCATGGTCAACGGCGCGGGTCTCGCCATGGCCACCATGGACATCATCAAGCTCTATGGCGGGGAGCCCGCCAATTTCCTCGATGTCGGCGGCGGCGCCACCAAAGAGCGGGTGACTGAAGCCTTCAAAATCATTCTGTCGGACCCGCATGTGAAGGCGATTCTGGTCAACATTTTCGGCGGCATCATGCGCTGCGACGTCATCGCCGAGGGCGTCATCGCCGCCGCGCGGGAAATGCACATCACCGTGCCGTTGGTCGTCAGGCTGGAAGGCACCAATGTCGAGCGAGGCAAGCAGCTCTTGCGCGAGTCGGGCCTTGCCATCATCCCCGCCGACGACCTCGACTACGAGGCCAAGAAGGCGGTGGCTGCGGTCGAGGCCGCGGCTGCGTGAATGTTGCAGGGTAGCCAAACCATCCATGTCAGTTCTCGTCGATAGGAACACACGCGTCATCTGCCAGGGTTTCACCGGCGCGCAAGGCACCTTCCACTCCGAGCAGGCCATTGCCTACGGCACCAAGATGGTCGGCGGCGTCACGCCCGGCAAAGGCGGCACCATGCATCTTGGTCTGCCGGTCTTCGACACGGTGAGAGATGCGGTCGCAGCCACCGGTGCCGATGCTAGCGCTGTCTATGTGCCCCCGGCCTTTGCCGCCGATGCGATCCTCGAGGCGATCGACGCCGAAGTGCCGCTCGTCGTGTGCATCACCGAGGGCGTACCGGTGCTGGATATGGTGAAGGTGAAGCGCGCGCTGTGCGGCTCCAAGACCCGGCTGATCGGCCCGAACTGCCCCGGCGTCATCACGCCGGGGGAATGCAAGATCGGCATCATGCCGGGCCACATCCATAAGCCCGGCAAGGTGGGCATCGTCTCGCGCTCCGGCACCCTCACCTATGAAGCGGTGGCGCAGACCTCCGCCGTCGGACTCGGTCAATCAACCTGCATCGGCATCGGCGGCGATCCGGTCAACGGCACGAATTTCGTCGATTCGCTTGCTCTCTTCCTCGAGGACGACGCCACCGAGGCGATGATCATGATCGGCGAGATCGGCGGAAGCGCCGAGGAGGACGGCGCCGAGTTCCTGATCAAGGCCGGCAACCAGAAGCCGGTGGTCGGCTTCGTGGCCGGATCGACCGCGCCCCCCGGAAGACGCATGGGCCATGCCGGTGCCGTCATCTCGGGCGGCAAAGGCGAGGCAAAGCACAAAATTGAGGCAATGCGGCAGGCCGGAATTGTGGTGGCGAACTCGCCTGCCGCCCTTGGAACGACCCTTGCACAATGCCTAAATAAGGATTGAGGCGAGCGCCCAAAGCTCGCCTTGTTTGCCCGGCAGGCCGGTAGCCGCTCAATCACCGGCAGGGTTGATTCAAATGACGCGACATGAACTGAACGAGGTGTTTCTCCGCACGTCGTTCTTGCAGGGCGCGAACGCGACCTATCTCGCGGATTTGCACGCCCGCTACGAGGAGAATCCAGCCTCCGTCGATCCCGAATGGCGCGCCTTCTTTGCCAGCCTCAACGATGACAAGGCCGACGTCCTTGCCGAGGCGCGCGGCCCGTCCTGGGCCCCTACTGACGGCAAGGCACTCGCCCCCGCGTTCCCATTGGGTCTCGCCGGCGAACAGCAGGCGATTGCCGCCGCACGCGACACCTTGGCCGCGCGCATGCTGATCCGCAACTACCGCACCCGCGGCCATCTCGCCGCCAAGCTCGATCCGCTCGAGCTCGTCACTCGCCGCGAGCACGCGGAGCTCAAACCCAAGACGTATGGCTTCACCAAGGCGGATTACGACCGGCCGATCTATATCGGCGGCGCCTTCGGGCTGGAATTCGCGACCTTGCGCGAAATCCTCGCGATCCTGCGGCGCACCTATAGCGGCCCAATAGGGGTCGAATATATGCACATTTCGGACCCTGAGCAGCGTGCTTGGATCCAGGAGCGCATCGAAGGCCGGGACGTCTCATTCACCGCCAAAGGCAAGAAGGCGATCCTGAAGAAGCTCATCGAGGCCGAGAGCTTCGAGCGCTTCCTTGATGTGAAATACACCGGGACCAAGCGTTTCGGGCTAGACGGCGGCGAGTCGATGGTGCCGGCGCTCGAGCAGATCATCAAGCGGGGCGGCCAGCTCGGCGTCGCCGAGATCGTCATCGGCATGCCGCATCGCGGGCGGCTCAACGTGCTCGCCAATGTCATGGCCAAGCCCTATCGCGCCATCTTCAACGAGTTCCGCGGCGGCTCTGCACATCCCGATGATGTCGAAGGCTCCGGCGACGTGAAGTATCATCTCGGCGCTTCCTCCGACCGCGAGTTCGACCAGAACCGCGTGCATCTGTCGCTGACCGCCAATCCGTCGCATCTCGAGATCGTCGATCCCGTCGTGCTCGGCAAGGTTCGCGCCAAGCAGGACCAGCGCAAGGATGACGACCGCAAGGAGGTTCTGCCGCTTCTGCTGCACGGCGACGCGGCCTTCGCCGGCCAAGGCGTAGTCGCGGAATGCCTCGGCCTCTCCGGCCTGCGCGGCCACCGCACCGGCGGCTCGCTGCATTTCATCGTCAATAACCAGATCGGCTTTACCACCGCGCCGCGCTTCTCGCGCTCCTCGCCCTATCCTTCCGATCTCGCCAAGATGATCGATGCGCCGATCTTCCATGTGAACGGCGACGACCCCGAGGCCGTGGTGCATGTCGCCAAGATCGCCATCGAGTTCCGCCAGCGCTTCCGCAAGCCCGTGGTTATCGACATGTTCTGCTACCGCCGCCACGGCCATAACGAGGCGGACGAGCCGGCCTTCACCCAGCCGTTGATGTATCAACGCATCGCTAAGCATCCGAGCGTGGTCGAGATCTATGCGGATCGCCTCGTTAACGAGCGCCTGCTCACACCGGCTGAAGTCGAGAAGATACAGGCCGGCTTCCGCGCCTATCTCGAAGAGGAGTTCGCCGCCGGCGAAGCTTACCGGCCGAACCGCGCTGACTGGCTCGACGGCAAATGGTCCGGCATCGGCCACGCCGAGGAAGGCGCACGCCGCGGCGTGACCGGGGTCGACATCGACCTGCTCAAGGATGTCGGCCGCAAGCTCACCTCGTTCCCCAAGAGCTTCACCCCGCACAAGACCATCGTCCGCATTCTCGCCAATCGCCGCAAGATGATCGACGAGGGCAACGGCATCGACTGGGCCACCGCCGAAGCGCTCGCCTTCGGCACGCTTCTGGTCGAAGGCTTTCCCGTGCGCCTCTCCGGCCAGGACTCCGAGCGCGGCACCTTTTCACAGCGCCATGCCGTGCTGATGGATCAGGTCAACGAGAAAAAATACACGCCGCTCAAGCATCTCTCCAAGGATCAGGCGCGCTTCGAGGTAATTAATTCGATGCTCTCCGAGGTGGCCGTGCTCGGCTTCGAATATGGCTACAGCCTCGCCGAGCCGAATGCGCTCGTGCTTTGGGAAGCGCAATTCGGCGACTTCGCCAATGGCGCCCAGGTCGTGGTCGACCAGTTCATCTCCTCGGGCGAGCGGAAATGGCTGCGCATGTCCGGCCTCGTCATGCTTCTCCCGCACGGCTATGAGGGCCAAGGCCCGGAGCACTCTTCGGCGCGGCTCGAGCGCTATCTTCAGCTTTGCGCCGAGGACAATTGGCAGATCGCCAATTGCACCACGCCCGCCAATTATTTCCATATCTTGCGGCGCCAACTGCATCGCCAGTTCCGCAAGCCGCTCGTATTGATGACGCCGAAGTCGCTGCTCCGTCACAAGCGCGTGGTATCGAACTTGGAGCAGTTGGGCCCCGACACGACTTTCCATCGCCTGTTATGGGACGATGCCCAGTTTCTTCCCGCCCAGGCGATCAAGCTGGTGCCGGATGAGAAGATCAGACGCGCGGTGCTCTGCTCCGGCAAGGTCTATTACGATCTCTACGGGGAGCGCGAGAAGCGCGGGATCGACGATGTCTATCTCTTGCGTGTCGAGCAGCTCTATCCCTTCCCGGCCCGCGCCCTGATTCAGGAACTAGCGCGCTTCAAAGATGCCGAAATGGTGTGGTGTCAGGAGGAGCCTAAGAATATGGGTGCCTGGAGCTTCATCGAACCCAATCTCGAATGGGTGCTCGACCACATCAAAGCGAAGCACCGGCGCCCGCGTTATGTCGGGCGCGCAAGCTCGGCGGCCACGGCGACCGGCCTAATGAGCAAGCATCAGCGCGAGCTGAGGGCATTCGTCGACGAGGCGCTCGGTTAGGCGGAGAGCAAAGGCGAAAGAGGCCATGGCCACTGAAATCAGGGTGCCGACTTTGGGGGAATCCGTTGTCGAGGCGACGGTCGGCCAGTGGTTCAAGCAGGCGGGCGACACGGTTGCCGCCGACGAGCCTCTGGTCGAGCTCGAGACCGACAAGGTGACGGTCGAGGTGCCGGCGCCTGCGTCCGGAGTGCTGTCGGAAATCGCGGTGAAGCCCGGCGAGACGGTCGCGGTCGGAGCGCTGCTTGGCGCCATCAGTGAGGGCGACGGCAAGACTAAGCCGGCCAGTGCAGCGCGTCAGCAAACCCCAGCTCAACCGGCAATGACCGAGACGAAGACCGTCTCGGATGCGCCCGTTCTCCGCCCGGCCTCGACACCGGCGACCGAAACGAAAGAGCTCGAGCGCGAGCCGCAGCGCCGCGAGGAGGTGAGCGGCGAGGAGCTACCGCCCTCGCCTGCCGCGCGTAAGCTGATCGCCGAAACTGGTCTTGCCGCGCATGACATCCAGGGCTCAGGCCGCCGCGGCCAGGTGCTGAAGCACGACGCGCTCGGCGCGGTCGAGCGGGCCGCCAAGGCTTTGCTGGAGAAGGAGCGGAAGCCTAAGGCGCCGCCGCAGCCGCGGGCGCCCGTGCCACAGGACGACGCCGCGCGTGAAGAGCGCGTGCGTATGACGCGGCTCCGCCAGACCATCGCCAAGCGCCTCAAGGAGGCGCAAGACACCGCCGCCATGCTCACCACGTTCAACGACGTGGATATGAGCGCGGTGATGCAGCTGAGAAAGGATTATCGCGGCGCCTTCGAGCAGAAGCACGGCGTGAAGCTCGGCTTCATGGGCTTCTTCGTGAAGGCGGCAACGGCTGCGCTGAAGGACATTCCGGCGGTCAATGCCGAGATTGACGGCGAGGATATCGTCTACAAGAACTACTATCACATCGGCGTTGCCGTCGGCACCGAGCGCGGCCTGGTTGTGCCGGTTTTGCGCGATGCCGACCGCATGAACCTTGCCGAGATCGAGGCGCAGATCGCCGATTTCGGCAAGCGGGCGCGGGAAGGCAAGCTGGCGCTAGAGGAGATGCAGGGCGGCACCTTCACCATCTCCAATGGTGGCATTTACGGCTCGCTGCTTTCGACGCCCATTCTCAACGCGCCGCAATCCGGCATTCTCGGCATGCACCGCATCGAGGAACGTGCCGTGGTGCGCGATGGGCAGATCGTGGCGCGGCCGATGATGTATCTCGCGCTCTCCTACGACCACCGCCTGGTCGACGGCAAAGAGGCCGTAACATTCCTCGTGCATATCAAGGAATCGCTTGAGGATCCCAAGCGCCTCGTGCTCGATCTTTAATGCGGCGCCAACCTGTTCTTGCGCATCCAGTAGACCGGGTGGGCGCATTTGCGGCATGCTGACTTCCTCCGCAACCCTTCGGCGAGCGCCGCCATGCCTATATTCGCAATTGTCCTGAGACTCGCCGCCCTCCTCGCCACCCTCGCAGTGGCCCAGGCCCAGGCGCCTTCGCCCCGGGCCGCGCTCGTCATCGGCAACGCCGACTATTCCATCGGTCAACTCCGCAATCCCGTTAACGACGCCGAGGCGATGGCCACGGCGCTCGAGGAGGCGGGCTTCGATGTGACGGTCGCCACCAACGCGGACCAGGCTGAAATGGAGAAGGCGGTGCGTACCTTCGGCACCAAGCTGAAGCAGCAAGGCGGCGTCGGGCTGTTCTATTTCTCAGGCCATGGTGCGCAGATCGCCGGCGAGAACTACCTGATCCCGGTAAGCCTCACCTCCGCCGAACAGATCGAGAGCGGGTCGGTCAGCGCGACCGAGATCGTTGACGCCATGGCGGGCGCGCACAAAGGCCTTAACATCTTCATCCTCGACGCCTGCCGCACCAACCCGTTCGATCCCAATGGTGCGCGTGGCCTTTCGCGTATCGATTCCAATGCCAGCCTGTTCATCTCTTATGCCACCTCTCCGGGTGCAGTGGCGCTCGACGGCACGGGCAACAACAGCCCTTACGCCAAATATCTTGCCGAGTGGATCGCCGCTCCCAACCTGTCGATCGAAGACACCTTCAAGCGCACGCTCAAAGGCGTCTACCAGGACACGCGAGGCCAACAAACACCGTGGATCTCCTCGACCTTCTTCGGCGACTTCGTTTTTCGCCCCGAGGGCGCGGACGCCGAGGCCGAGGACGCCGAGGCGGAAGAGGTCGAGGATGAGCCTGTCGAGCCGACGACGCTCGCCGGCGTCTATCGCGCGGAGGGTACGAACCCGAGCGGCAGCCAATATACCGGCATCGTTGCCCTCGAGGAGGGTGACGACGATTTCAAGCTGACCTGGTGGATTGGCGACGACGTCTTCGAGGGCAGCGGCCATTACGCCGGCAAGATGCTGGTGATCAACTGGGGTGACAAGACGCCGGTGATCTACAGCTTCGGCAGCGAAGGCGAACTCGACGGCGAATGGGCCGACGGCTCTGCGAGCGAGACATTGACGCCGATCGGCATTGCGGCCATCGGCGATGTGCCGCCGCCGGAGGGCGATTATCTCGTCGAAGGACGCAATCCAGAAGGCAAACACTATAAAGGGACCGTGACGATCGCCAAATCAGGAGACCGGTACCGTCTGAAATGGAAGGTTGCGGGGCAGGAATATGAGGGCGAGGGGACCCTTGAGGACAATTTCTTGACGGTCGAGTGGGGAGACACGACGCCGGTCGTCTATGCGCTTGCCGGCGATGGCAGCCTCACGGGATTGTGGGATAGCGGGCACGGCGAAGAGACGCTGACGCCCGACGAATAACGGGGATAAACTGCCGTCATGAGTTACGACCTTGTCGTCATCGGCACGGGACCCGGCGGCTATGTATGCGCCATTCGCGCAAGCCAGCTTGGCCTGAAGGTCGCCGTGGTGGAGAAGCGCGCCACCCATGGCGGCACCTGCCTCAATGTCGGCTGCATTCCCTCCAAGGCCCTGCTGCATGCGAGCGAGCGTTACGCGGAAGCCGCTGACGGCTTCGCCGCCATGGGCATCAAGGTTAGCCCTACGCTCGATCTTGCCGCCATGCTTGCCTTCAAGGATCAAGGCGTGAAGGTCAATGTCGACGGCGTTGCATTCCTCTTGAAGAAAAACAAGATCGACCATTTCCACGGCACCGGGCGCATCCTGGGCCCCGGCAAGGTCGAGGTGACCTTCATCAACGGCGAGAAGCAGGTGGTCGAGGCGAAGAATATCGTCATCGCCACGGGTTCAGAAGTCGCCGCCCTCCCCGGGATCAAGATAGATGAAAAGCACATCGTCTCCTCGACCGGAGCCTTGTCGCTCCCCCAGGTGCCCAAGCGCATGGTGGTGATCGGCGCGGGCTATATCGGGCTGGAACTTGGCTCGGTCTGGTCGCGGCTCGGCTCGGAAGTGACCGTAGTCGAGATGCTGGACCGCGTGGCGCCCGGCCTCGATGCAGAGGTCGCCAAACACCTTCAGCGCACACTCGCCAAGCAAGGCCTCGCCTTCAAGCTCGGCACCAAGGTCGTGGGCGTCGATGCCAAGGGCAACGCCCTCAAGCTCACCTTGGAGCCAGCCAAAGGCGGCAAGCAGGAAACCCTCGAATGCGACGTGGTGCTGGTTGCCGTCGGCCGCGTGCCGAACACGCAAGGGCTCGGCCTCGCCGAGGCAGGCGTGAAGACCGATAATCGCGGCCGCGTCATCGTCGACGGGAAATTCGCCACCAATGTCCCAGGCATCTACGCTATCGGCGACGTGATCAAAGGCCCGATGCTTGCGCATAAGGCTGAGGACGAAGGTGTCGCTCTCGCGGAGATTCTTGCGGGCCAGGCTGGGCACGTGAATTACGACGTGATCCCGAGCGTGATCTATACCGCCCCGGAGGTCGCCTCGGTTGGCAAGACCGAGGAGGAGCTGAAAGAGGCCGGCATCGCCTATCGGGCCGGCAAGTTCCCGTTCACCGCCAACGGCCGCGCCAAAGTCAACCGCACGACCGAAGGTTTCGTCAAGATTCTCGCAGAGGAGGCGACCGACAAGGTGCTCGGCGTGCATATCATCGGCGCCGACGCGGGCACCATGATCGCCGAGGCCGCCGTGCTGATGGAGTTCGGCGGCTCGGCCGAGGATCTGGCGCGCATCTGCCACGCGCACCCGACCCTCAACGAGGCGATCAAAGAAGCGGCGCTCGCCGTCGACAAGCGGCCCATCCATATGTAAGCGCTGGTCCTAGCGCAAATTGCGCGGCGTATCGGCGAGCACCGAGCCGATCAGCGCGGCGAAGCCTGCAAGCTCGACCAGTGAGATGATCGCGTGGCCCCATTCCCAGCGCGCGCGATAGCTGGTCCAGTCGCTCGGCACCGGGCCATCGATCCATTTCGCCAGCTCGACATTGACGGGATAGACCAGCACCCACCACAGCACGAGCGCCAGTGCGAACAGCCCCGCTGCGGCAAGCGCAAACCTGAACCCAGGCCGTCCATGCTCGCGCACGAAATAGGCAAGCAGCGCCAGTGCAATGACGTTTGCGACGAAGATCAGTGCGCCGACCGAGCCGAACAGCGCGTAGAGCCCGCCCTGCACCGTCGAGCCGACCCAGAGATATTGGTCCCAGCCCAGGCGCGAGGGGAGCTGCATGAGATGGCAGAAGCCGAGCCCGAAGGTCAGCGCCGCGAGCATCACCGCAGCGAATCGGGTTGCCTTAAGTAGCACGAGCAACCTCCTCTCCCCCTAGCCACAAACTTCATTCATGTCTGAAAGCAGCTTTCTAGTTGTATACACCCATAAAACACGCTATAGTTGTATCCGCCTTTTCATTCGCCAGGGAGGAACCGGAAATGTGTCTCGTATGCAACTACATCGGGGGTCTTTATTCGGCAGAGCCTAAAGGTGATGGCACGTCGAAGAAAGCGACGGCAGCTTCTGCGCCGCCCAAGTCGGCCAAATAGCCCACCGTGGTTTTTGTCAGCAGGTTTTCCCGTCTGGGAGGAAGGTCCATGGCCCCGCAAAGTGGCGTCACCTACGTCCAAAAACCGGCATTTATCGACAAGATGATAGAGGTCGGATCACACCACTTCTTCAAGTCCTTCGGCAACCTCAACTTGGCGGCGGCCGAAGCGGAAAATGGCGAGAATATCGGCATATCTGCCGCGGCGGGAGCACATGCAAGCGAGGCTTATTGGCACCTGCAAAAGACCTTGGAGCTTTACGATGCTCTGGTGTTATCGATCGAGCCACTACCGGTATCCGATCGCGCCAAGAAGATCCTGAGCAGCTTCGCCCCGCAACAGCTCAAGAGTTTTGCCGGCTCTTCCATCATGTTCGACAATCCTCAGTGGGAGCAATTCGCCGCCTCGGTAAAGACCGCCGACCCGGTGCGCGTGATCCGCGATTTCGTCGACCGCGTCAGGCGGATCGAGCCTCCTCTGAAAGCGGTTGTCGACAGGCTGGCCTCCGGAGAGATGAATCCGCAGGAGCTCCATGCCTGCATCACCAAATATCTGGAGGCTCTCCTGTTCGGCCAATACATTGCCGAGTTCAACCGCAGCACGCGCGACACGGCATAGCAGTGACTCACTTACGTTGGAGCGGGTCTCGCCAGGGCCTAATCCAGCGTGCGGCGGAAGCGGAACAGCGCCAGCCCCATGGCCACGGCCATGAAGATCAGCAGTGCCAGCACGTCGATCTGCATGTCGGCGAAGCCGTTCCCTTTCAGGGTGATTCCGCGCACGATGCGCAGGAAATGCGTCAGCGGCAGTGCTTCGCCGATCCATTGCGCCCAATCCGGCATGCCGCGGAACGGGAACATGAAGCCCGAGAGCAGAATGTTGGGCAGGAAGAAGAAAAACGTCATCTGCACCGCCTGCAGCTGGTTCTCGGCGACGGTCGAGAAGGTGTAACCCACCGCCAAATTGGCGGCGGCGAATAGGGTCGACAGCGCCACTAAGAGCCACACGCTGCCCAGGATCGGCACGCCGAACAGCACATGCGCCGCGCCGATGATGATCGTCATCTGCACGAAACCGACTACGACGAATGGGGCGATCTTGCCGATCATGATCTCCACTGGCTTGATCGGCATGGCAAGCAGCGCCTCCATCGTGCCGCGCTCGATCTCGCGCGTTACCGCGAGCGCAGTGAACATCATCATGGTCATGGTGAGCACCACGCCGAGGAGCCCGGGCACGATGTTGTACTGAGTGATGGCTTCGGGGTTATAGCGGTTCTGGATGGTGATCTCGAACGGCGCCGCCGTCTTGGTGACGCTGGCGTCGGGCCCGCGCAACTCGCGCTTGAGCGCCGTGTCAACCAGCCCGCGCAAGCCCGCGACCGCCGTCCCGGTGGCGACGGGATCGGTTGCGTCGGCGATCACCAGCACCGAAGGCCGGTCGCCGCGCCGCACATCGCGCTCAAAGCTTGCCGGAATCTCGACCGCGAATTGCACCTCGCCTGTGCGCACCAGCCGGTCGAGCTCGGCCGCATCGCGCACCTGCAGCTTGAAATCGAAATAGTCGGTGTTGCGCATCGCCGAGAGCACGGCGCGGGTGAGCGGACCGTCGTCGCGCACCAGTACCGCCGTCGGCATCTGCTTGGGGTCGGTGTTGATGGCATAGCCGAACAACAAGAGCTGCAGAATCGGCACGAAGATCATGGTGGCGAAGGTCATGCGATCGCGCCGCATCTGCACGAACTCCTTGACCACCATGGCCCAGGTGAGCCGCAGGAAGCCCGGATCGCGGCGTTCGGTCGAGCTATAGCGATAGGCTGAAGCGATCATGCGAAATTGTCCTTGGCGTGGTTCATCAAAAGGATGAACACGTCCTCGAGCGACGGCTCGCCGCGCGTCCAGCGATGTGCGCCGTCGGCCTTCTTGGCGACTTCGATAGCCCTATCGAGGGCTGGCCGGTCGCGGCCTGAGACGTGCAGCTCAGCGCCGAACGGCGCCACCATGTCGATGCCGTCCAGGACTTGAAGCTCGGCGGCGAGGCGGTGCAGATCGGGGCCCGACACGTTCCAGGTGCTGAGGCCCGACTCTGCGACGACTTCCTGAGCAGTGCCCTGGGCGAGCAGCTCGCCGAACGAGATATAGGCGAGCTCGTGGCAGCGCTCGGCCTCGTCCATGTAGTGCGTCGAGACGAGGACGGTGACGCCTTCGGCGGCCAATCCGTGGATTTCGTCCCAGAACTCGCGCCGCGCCTTGGGGTCGACGCCGGCCGTCGGTTCGTCGAGCAAAAGCAGTCGCGGCTCGGGCAAGATGCAGGCGCCCAGCGCGAGCCGCTGTTTCCAGCCGCCGGAAAGCTCGCCGGCGAGCTGATCTGCGCGGCTCGCCAGCCCAAGCCGCGCGATGGCGCGGCCCGCAGCGGTCTTGGGATCGTCCATGCCGTAGACGCGCGCCACGAATTCCAGATTTTCGCGGATCGAGAGGTCGGTATAGAGGCTGAAGCGCTGGGTCATATAGCCGACATGGCGCTTGATCGCGTCTTGCTCGGTCAGAATATCGTAGCCAAGACACGTGCCCTTGCCCGAGTCCGGCGTCAGGAGGCCGCACAACATGCGCAATGTCGTGGTCTTGCCCGAGCCGTTCGGGCCGAGAAATCCGTAGATCTCGCCCTTCGGCACCTTGAGCGTCAGGTTACGCACGACGGTGCGCGGACCGAAGCTCTTGGTGAGTCCCTGCGCGTCGATGGCGATATCCTTCATCGCTGCACCGTCTGCTCGCCCGGGGCCAGTGTCACCGTGACCGGCTGGCCGGCGGTGAGCTTGGTGGCCGGACCTTCGGGCCGCGCCTCGACCAGATAGACGAGCTTCTGCCGCTGCTCGCGCGAGAAGATGACGGGCGGCGTGAACTCCGCCTCGCGCGCGATGAAATTGATCTTGGCGTGCAGCTCCGGAGGACAGCCATCGCAGGTGATCGCGATACGCTGATCGACCTGCAGCTTGGCGCGCTCCGGTTCGGCGACGAAAAAACGGACCTTCAGATTGCGCGGCGGCAGCAAAGCAATCACTGCCTGGCCCGAATTCACCACCTCGCCTGGCCTGAAATAAACCTCTTCCACCGTCCCGTCCGCCGGAGCCGAAACCTGCCGCTTGCCGAGATTCTTTTCGAGTTCGGCCAGCGCCTGCCGCGCTGCATCCACATTGGCGGAAGCGGCTTCGATCACGTCGGACCGGCCGGGAAGCTTCGCCGCCCTGATGCGCTTCTCCGCCTCATTGACCGCGGCCTCGTTGCGGTCGTGCTGTGCGATCGCGTCGTCGAGTTGTGCCTTGGTGATCCAGCCTTTGTCGAACAGCGATTGTGCGCGCTCGAGATTGTTGCTTGCCACTTGCAGCATGGCCTTTGCTTGCGCCAGTGCCGCCTCGAGCACTTCAATCTCGTCCGGCCGTTGCAGCTGTGCCTTGGCGTCGGCAAGCCGCGCTTCGGCCTCATGTAGGCGTGCCTTCGCCGCGGCGACCGAAGCCTCTTGCTCCTCGCTTTCCAAGGTGAAGACCGGATCGCCCTGTTTGATGCGATCGCCTTCCTCGACGCTCAAGGTCAGCACGCGGCCGCCTTGCTCGGAGCCGACGAGAACGAGGTCCGCCTCCATATAGCCGGGAAACACGGTCTCCTCGTTCGCGCGATAGGTCATGAGCACGAGCATGACCGCAGTTAGCACGATGCCGGCGATGAGGGCGGCGATGCGTTTCATCGCGCCGCTCCCTGGGGTTTCCGGCCGGGTGCCCGAATCGCCTCGGTCAGGAGATCGATATGCGTCTTCAGCAGAGCGTTGGTGTCGAGATGGTGATGCCGTTCGAACAGCTGACGCCAGAAAATTGCCGTGAGCACGGGTGCGACCAGGAGCTGCGGATAGTCGCGCAGCGGCGTCGGCTTGAACTCGCCTTGCGCGATCCCGCGGTCGATCAGGCGCTGCAGCGTCTCGATGCCGCGCGAGACCACCTGCTCGTAATAGAACTTGGTGAGCTCCGGATGTTTGTGCCCTTCGGAGATCAGCAGCCGCGCAATGAAGGCGCGCCGCGAAGTGACCAGCTCCTGGATGAAGGAGAGGAACGGACCCTTGAGAAACGCCTCCGCAGAAAGTTCCGTCGTCTCCATCTTCTCGCGGATCACGTCGAAATGCGCGGTGATGACGCTCTTCACCACCGCCTTGAACAGCGCCTCCTTGGTCTTGAAGTAGAGATAGGGCAGCCCCTTGCTGACGCGCGCGCGCGTGGCCACGTCTTCGAGCCGGGTGGCAGCATAGCCCTTGGCGGCGAATTCCTCGAAGGCGGCGGCGACGATCTCTTGCGGGCGCGTGTCCCTGCGCTCGCGCCTCTTCTTCGGGGCTTCGGCGGTGCGCTGCACTGTTCGCGTCTTGGCGGTCATGGCCATTAGCCTCGCTCGGGATCGCGGTCCTGACCCTAATGTAATGACTGACTGGTCAGTACTGCAATGGTGGCGGTCTTGCCCCCGTCGTTTTTAGCGAGGGCGGTGAATCAAGCTTTGAGGGAGATCAAAAACGCTTTTGTGACAGTTACTTATCTGTCACGCGCGGGGATGGGCGTTGCTATAGGCCTTGAGCAAATGCGCCCGGTCAACCTCGGTATAGCCCTGCGTCGTCGACAGGCTGGCATGGCCGAGCAGTTCCTGAATCGCCCGCAAATCGGCGCCGGCGCCGAGCAGATGCGTGGCGAAGGAGTGGCGCAGGGCGTGCGGCGTCGCCGTCTCAGGCAGCCCGAGCGCCACACGGGCGCGGGCCATCCTGAGCTGGATGATGCGAGGGCTGAGCTGCTTGCCGCGCACGCCCACGAACAGCGGATCGTCGGAGCCGAGCTTGAGCGGGCAAAGCTCGAGATAATGCTCGACTGCCTCGCGCACGACCGGCAGCACCGGCACCACCCGCGTCTTGCTTCCCTTCCCCGTCACGCGCAGCATGTCGCGGCCTTTGACCGGCGCATCTCTCCGCTTCAGCGACAAGGCCTCAGAGATGCGCAAGCCCGAGCCGTAGAGCAGCGCGAGCACGGCCGTGTCGCGTGCAATCACCCACTCGGGCAGATCCTCGGCGGTAATATCCGCGCCATCGACCAGCGCCGTCGCCTTGGGCGCGGTCAGCGGCTTTGGCACCGAATGCGGCAGCTTGGGCAGCGCCACCGAGCGGATGGCGTCATTCTTGCCGTAGCCGCGCCGCTCGAGGAATTTGTAGAACATGCGCAGCGCGCTCAGAGTTCGGGCGAGGCTGCGGCTGCCTACCTCTTCGCTCCGCCGCGCGGCGAGAAAGGCGCGCACGTCACGTGCTTTCAGCCCCAATAACTGCTTCATGTCGGGCAGCTTGTTGAAATGCACCGCGAGGAAGGCGAGAAACTGGGAGAGGTCCCGCGCATAGGCCTCCGCCGTGTTGGCCGCAAGCTGACGCTCGACGGTGAGATAAGCGAGCCAATCCTCGGCCGCCTCACGCACATAGCGTGAGCCTTGATAGGCGGGCGCTTTGTCCCCTTGCACCACCTTGGCAGCCCCCGATTTCCCTTGTGAATCGCGCGCGATCCCGAGGCTACTATGATCGCCTGAGTCGTTTAATCCCGATTAACCAGCGAGCCAGCCCTGGCCCAAGCCAAGACCAAGTCCCGACAAGCTGCAAAGACGGCCCCGGCGACGGTGCCCGTCCTGCTGCCGCTCGCGCTGCCTGCGCCCTACGACTATCTCGTGCCGAGAGGCGTGGGAGTCATGCCGGGCCAATTCGTGGTCGCTCCGCTCGGCACGGTCGAATATCTCGGCGTGGTGTGGCCGCGCGCCGAGGGCGAGGTACCGCCCAAGATCGAGCGCAACAAGCTCCGCGAGATCCTCGAGGTGGTCGATGATGTGCCGCCGCTGCCGCGCGTCTCGCTCGACTTCGCGGACTGGGTGGCGAAATACACCCTCTCCTCCCCCGGCATGGTGTTGCGCATGATGATGAGCGCCGGTCGCGCCTTCGATCCGCCGGCGCCTCGTTACGGCGTGCGGCTGGCGGGAGGGCCGCCTCAACGCATGACACCTGCCCGGGCCCGCGTGCTCGAAGCGGCGAAGAACGGACTCATCTGGGTCAAATCGAGCCTCGCCGAGGCGGCCGGCGTCAGTCCCGGCGTGATCGACGGGCTGGTCGACTCAGGCGCGCTCGTTGCCGAGCCGCTTCCCGACTGGCATGCCATGCCGCTCGATACCTCTCTCGCGCGCGCGAAGCTCACCAAGGAGCAGGACGCGGCGGCGCGCGAGCTGCTCGAAAACACCAGCCACGGTTTCACCGTAACCCTGCTGGACGGCGTCACTGGCTCCGGCAAAACCGAGGTTTATTTCGAGGCGATCGCCGCTTCGCTGGCGCGCGGGAAGCAGGTGCTGGTGCTGATGCCCGAGATCGCCCTCACCAGCCAGTTCATCGCCCGCTGCGAGGAGCGCTTCGGCGCGAAGCCGGCCGAGTGGCATTCCGCCGTCTCCGCGCCGCTGCGCGGGCGCGTCTGGCGCGCGGTCGCCGAGAACAAAGCGAAGCTCGTGGTCGGGGCGCGCTCCGCGCTGTTCCTGCCCTTCCCCGATCTCGGCCTGATCGTCGTCGATGAGGAGCACGACCAGAGTTACAAGCAGGAGGAGCGCGTGACCTATCAGGCGCGCGACATGGCGGTGCTGCGCGGCTCCCTCGGTAGCGCTCCGGTAGTGCTGAGCTCGGCCACGCCCTCGATCGAGAGCCTGGTCAATGCCGAGCAGGGCCGCTACCGCCACATCCGGCTCGGCACCCGCTACAAGGCCGCTGGCCTTCCCGCTATTTCGGCAATCGACATGCGCGCGAGCCCGCCAGAGCGCGGGCGCTGGCTGTCACCCGTGCTGGTCGATGCGGTCGCCGAGACTTTGGACCGCGGCGAGCAGGCGTTGCTATTCCTGAACCGCCGCGGCTATGCGCCGGTCACCTTGTGCCGCAAATGCGGCTTCAAATTCGAATGCCCCAACTGCTCGGCCTGGCTGGTCGAGCACCGGTTCAGGCGCCGGCTCGAATGCCATCATTGCGGCACGTTCATCCCGATCCCGGAGACCTGTCCGAAATGCGGAGCCGAGCATTCGCTCGTGCCGTGCGGGCCGGGCATCGAGCGCATCGCCGAGGAGATCAAGGAGCGCTTTCCCGACGCGCGCCGTGTGCTGCTGTCGAGCGATCTGACGCCCTCGATCAGCGAGCTTCGCCAGACCTTGCGCGAGATCGAGGAGCGCGAGGTCGATGTCGTGATTGGCACGCAGCTCGTGGCCAAGGGGCACCATTTCCCGGGGCTGGCGCTGGTCGGCGTGGTCGACGGCGATCTGGGGCTTGCGCAAGCCGACCCGCGCGCCGCCGAGCGCAACTTTCAGCTGCTCAATCAGGTGACGGGACGCGCCGGCCGCGACACAATCCCCGGTCGCGGCCTGATCCAGACCTATATGCCCGAGCATCCGGTGATCCAGGCGCTCGTCTCCGGCGACCGCGAGACCTTCTATGCGCGCGAGATCGAGGCACGGCGCGAGGCGGGGCTGCCCCCCTTCGGCCGGCTCGCCTCATTGCTGGTCAGCGCAAGCTCGCGCGAGGCGGCGGAAGCTTACGCCCGCGCCGTGGCGCTTGCTGCACCCCCCGCCGCGAAGATCCAGGTGCTAGGCCCGGCCGAAGCGCCGCTCTCGGTGATCCGCGGCCGCCACCGCTATCGCCTGCTGGTCAAGGCCGCGCGTGAAGCCGATTTGCAAGCCTATCTGCGGCTTTGGCTCAGCCAAGTCCCCAAAGCCCACGGCGACGTGCGGCTGGTCGTGGACGTCGATCCGTATTCGTTCCTATGAACCTCAAAATGAGCCGGTGGTTTCGAACTTGTGCTCATGCGCCTGCGCCCATTTGCCGTGCTCGGCCATGACCAGGCTGCTGGTCCGCTCGGCGAGCAGCCGTTGCGCGGCGTCCGCCTTGAGCCCGGCATAGGGCCCGGCCTTGTCGGCGTAGAGATGCTGCTCGTTGCGCAGGCCCTCGCAGGTGGCGCGATAGAGGATCCAGTTCTCCTGCCACTTGTTCAGCACCTGCAGCCCTTCGAGCAGCACGATGAGGCCGGCGGCCGCGCCGACCAGAAAGGCGCGCGACTCCGCAAAGCCCGGGATGTGGCCATATTCGGCGAGGACCGGGATCAGAATCGCCAGCACGATGATGGTAATCTTGGAGAACTTGTAGGCCCGCTGATTGGTCTTGGCCTTGCGGTCGTACCAATCGATCTGGCCGTGAAGCCTCTCCCATAAAGGCGCGAGTTTCGGCCCTTGCTCCCGCTCCCTTTGCGCTGTCGCCATGTCGATGATCCCCGGCGTCCCTGCGGCCCCGCGTCATGCTGATACAGCCACCGCCCGGGCGCCGTAAATTGCGTTTTTTTGCGGTCTTTTGCGGCCTTCCCCAGGTTGCACCCCCCTCACCCATATGTTACAGGCTCCGCGGGCTTCCCGGGGACCATGCAACGGGGTTTCAACCCGTTGACGCGGAAGCCAATCCCAAGATTTCTCGGGTCCGGGGGACGCGGCGGCCAAGGCCACCGGTTCGGGCGGAAAGGCGTTTTAGGGTGGCGGCAGAGGCAGATAGCGTTTCCGGCGTGGCGGGCCGTTATGCGACGGCACTGTTCGAACTTGCCCTCGAACAAGGCGCAATTGACGCCGCCGCTTCCGACCTCGACAGGTTCAATCAGGCGCTCAACGCCTCCAACGACCTCATGAGACTAGTCAAGAGCCCGGTGTTCTCCGCCGAGGAGCAGAGCAAGGCTCTCGCCGCCATTCTGGACAAAATCAAGATTGAAGGTCTCGCCCGGAATTTCCTGCTGCTCGCCGCCAAGAACCGCCGCCTGTTCGCCGTCCTCGACATGATCCGCGCCTTCCGCAGCCTGCTCGCCCGCCACCGGGGCGAGACCTCCGCCACCGTGGTCGCCGCCGCCAAGCTCACCGAGTCGCAGATCACCGCGCTGAAGCAGGCACTGCAAGCCGCGCTCGGCAAGAACGTCATGCTCGAAGAGCGGGTCGATCCGGCGCTGCTCGGCGGCCTCATCGTCAAGATCGGCAGCCGCATGGTCGATACCTCGCTGCGCACCAGATTGAATTCACTCAGAGTTGCCATGAAAGAGGTTGGTTAGATGGATATCAGGGCCGCCGAGATCTCCGCGATCCTCAAGGAGCAGATCAAGAATTTCGGGCAGGAAGCCGAGGTCGCCGAGATCGGCCAGGTGCTT
Organism: Methyloceanibacter sp.; assembly: GCA_052039105.1. Lineage (GTDB taxonomy): Bacteria > Pseudomonadota > Alphaproteobacteria > Rhizobiales > Methyloligellaceae > Methyloceanibacter. Next base: position 18,983 of record JBQGDO010000156.1, on the reverse strand, counting down.
TCGGTCGGCGACGGCATCGCCCGCGTCTATGGCCTCGACAAGGTGCAGGCCGGCGAGATGGTCGAGTTCGCCGACGGCACGCGCGGCATGGCGCTCAACCTCGAAGTCGACAATGTCGGCATCGTCATCTTCGGCGATGACCGCCACATCAAGGAAGGCGACACCGTCAAGCGCACCGGCGCCATCGTCGAGGTTCCCGTCGGCAAGGGCCTGCTCGGCCGCGTGGTCGACGCGCTCGGCAACCCGATCGACGGCAAGGGACCCATCAAATCCGACGAGAAGCGCCGTGTCGACGTCAAGGCGCCCGGCATCATCCCGCGCCAGTCGGTGCACGAGCCGATGCAGACCGGCCTCAAGGCCATCGACGCGCTGATCCCCATCGGCCGCGGCCAGCGCGAGCTGATCATCGGCGACCGCCAGACCGGCAAGACCGCCATCATCCTCGACACCATCCTCAACCAGAAATCGGTCAACGCGCTCGGCGACGATAAGACGAGCCTCTATTGCATCTATGTCGCCGTCGGCCAGAAGCGCTCGACCGTCGCGCAATTCGTCAAGGTACTGGAGGACAACGGCGCGTTGCCCTACTCGATCGTCGTCGCCGCCACCGCGTCGGACCCCGCGCCGATGCAATATCTCGCGCCGTTCTCCGGCTGCGCCATGGGCGAATTCTTCCGCGACAACGGCATGCATGCAGTGGTGTTCTACGACGACCTCTCCAAGCAGGCCGTGGCCTATCGCCAGATGTCGCTTTTGCTGCGCCGCCCGCCGGGACGCGAGGCCTATCCGGGCGACGTGTTCTATCTCCACTCGCGCCTCTTGGAGCGCGCCGCCAAGCTGAACAAGGACAACGGTTCCGGCTCGCTGACCGCGCTGCCGGTGATCGAAACCCAAGCCAACGACGTGTCGGCCTATATCCCGACCAACGTGATCTCCATCACCGACGGCCAGATTTTCCTCGAGACGGACCTGTTCTATCAGGGCATCCGCCCCGCGGTGAATGTGGGTCTGTCGGTGTCACGCGTGGGCTCGGCCGCCCAAGTCAAGGCGATGAAGCAGGTGGCCGGCAAGATCAAAGGCGAGCTTGCGCAGTACCGCGAGATGGCGGCCTTCGCCCAGTTCGGCTCGGACCTCGACGCCACGACCCAGCGCCTGCTGAATCGCGGCGCGCGCCTGACCGAACTGCTGAAGCAGCCCCAGTTCTCGCCGATGAAGGTCGAGGAGCAGGTGGTGGTGATCTATGCCGGCGTGAACGGCTATCTCGATCCGATCCCGGTGTCGGCCGTGCAGCGTTTCGAGGCTGAGTTGCTCCGCTATATGCGCGCCGAGCACCAGGATATCCTCAACGACATCCGCGACAAGCGGGAGATATCCAAGGAGACCGGCGACAAGCTGAAGGCCGCGGTCGACAAATTCGCCAAGGCCTTCGCGTGATCGCACAGCTACATATTTCACCTCCCCCCCTGAGGGGGAGGTCGGTCAGCAAAGCTGACCGGGAGGGGGGTAAACGGCAGACTCCGACTCTGTTGCTTACCCCCCTCCCTGACCCTCCCCCTCAAGGGGGGAGGGGATCGCGCTCTCAAACGAGATCGGCCCATGCCTAGCCTCAAGGAGCTCAGGAACCGCATCTCTAGCGTCAAGGCGACGCAGAAGATCACCAAGGCCATGCAGATGGTGGCCGCGGCGAAGCTCAGGCGCGCGCAGAGCGCCGCCGAAGCCGCGCGGCCCTATTCCAGCCGCATGGAGACGGTCCTTGCCAACCTGGCGACGGCGCTGGCCGGCCGCGAGGGTGGGCCGCCGCTGATGGTCGGCACCGGCAAGGACCAGGTGCATCTGCTGGTGGTCTGCACCGCCGAGCGGGGCCTGTGCGGCGCCTTCAACTCCGCCATCGTCAGGCTCGCCCGCGAGCATGTCGGCCGGTTGCTGGCCGACGGCAAGCAGGTGAAGATTCTTTGCGTCGGCAAGAAGGGCTTCGACCAGCTCAAGCGCCATTTCGCGCCCCTGATCATCGAGACCATCGACTTCCGCGGCGTCCGCCAGCTGTCTTTCGAACATGCCGAGAAAGTCGCCGGCAAAGTGCTCGAACTATACGCGCAAGGCGCCTTCGACGTGGCCACCCTATTCTTCTCCCGCTTCAAATCGGTGATCAGCCAAATCCCCACGGCGCAGCAGATCATTCCGGCCACTATTCCGGCCGATACCCCCTCGCAAGAGGAGGCACTTGGGGGCGCCGTCTACGAGTACGAGCCGGACGAGGCAGAAATCCTCGCCGATCTCCTACCGCTCAACATTACCGTGCAAATCTTCAAGGCACTGCTCGAGAACGCCGCCTCCGAGCAGGGCGCGCGCATGAGCGCCATGGACAACGCCACCCGCAATGCCGGCGACATGATCGGCCGGCTGACCCTGAGATATAACCGTACCCGCCAAGCCATGATCACCAAGGAGCTGATCGAAATCATCTCCGGCGCCGAGGCGCTATAGTCATCGAGAGACCGTAAGGAAATTTTGCAATGGCAAAGAAGTCCCCCGTAATCGCTGAGACCAAAAAGCAAGAGAAGAGAATTGCCGCGGGCGCCGGGCCCAAGGGTCATGTGCGCCAGGTGATGGGCGCCGTGGTCGACGTGCAGTTCGACGATCATCTGCCGGAAATCCTCAACGCCCTCGAGACCGACAATCGCGGCAACCGCCTCGTGCTCGAGGTCGCCCAGCACCTCGGCGAGAGCACGGTGCGCACGGTGGCCATGGACTCGACCGAAGGTTTGGTGCGTGGCCAGGAGGTGGTCGATACCGGCGAGCCGATCGCCGTGCCGGTCGGCGATGAGACCTTGGGCCGCATCATGAATGTGGTCGGCGAGGCGGTAGACGTGGCCGGGCCGATCAAGACCGCCGAGAAGCGGCCGATCCACCAGCCCGCGCCGTCTTATGTCGATCAGTCGACCGAGGCAGAGATTCTCGTCACCGGCATCAAGGTCGTCGATCTGTTGGCGCCCTACGCCAAGGGCGGCAAGATCGGCCTGTTCGGCGGCGCCGGCGTGGGCAAGACCGTGCTGATCATGGAGCTGATCAACAACGTCGCCAAGGCGCATGGCGGCTATTCTGTGTTCGCCGGCGTGGGCGAGCGCACCCGCGAGGGCAACGACCTCTATCACGAGATGATCGAGTCCGGCGTGAACAAGGACCCGCGCAAGGAAGGCACCGCCGAGGGCTCGAAATGCGCGCTGGTCTATGGCCAGATGAACGAGCCGCCCGGCGCCCGCGCCCGGGTCGGCCTCTCGGGCCTGACCGTTGCCGAGCATTTCCGCGACCAGGGCCAGGACGTGCTGTTCTTCGTCGACAACATCTTCCGGTTTACCCAGGCAGGCTCCGAGGTGTCGGCCCTGCTCGGCCGCATCCCTTCAGCCGTGGGCTATCAGCCGACGCTCGCCACCGACATGGGCGCGCTGCAAGAGCGCATCACCACGACGCAAAAGGGCTCGATCACCTCGGTGCAGGCGATCTACGTGCCGGCCGACGACCTGACCGATCCCGCGCCGGCCACCTCCTTCGCGCATCTCGACGCGACCACGGTGCTGTCGCGCGGCATTGCCGAGAAGGGCATCTATCCCGCCGTGGACCCGCTCGATTCGACGTCGCGCATGCTCGACCCGCGCATCGTCGGCGAGGAGCATTATGCCGTCGCGCGCCGCGTGCAGGAGATCCTGCAACGCTACAAGGCGCTGCAGGACATCATCGCCATTCTCGGCATGGACGAGCTGTCGGAAGAGGACAAGATCACCGTGGCGCGCGCCCGCAAGATCGAGCGCTTCCTGTCGCAGCCCTTCCACGTGGCTGAGGTGTTCACCGGATCGCCGGGCGTGTTCGTCGACCTCGCAGATACCATCAAAGGCTTCAAGGGCCTGTGTGAAGGCGACTACGACCACCTTCCGGAGGCCGCCTTCTACATGGTCGGCACCATCGAGGAAGCCGTGGCCAAGGCCGAGAAGCTCGCCGCCGAGGCCGCGTAATGCCCGACGCCTTCAAATTCGAGCTGGTTTCGCCGGAGCGGCTGCTCGTCTCCGGCCAAGTCGAGCAGGTGCTGGTGCCGGGCGCCGAGGGCGACATGACCGTGCTTGCCTATCACGCGCCGCTGCTCACCACCTTGCGCCCGGGCGTGCTCGATATCGGCTTGCCTGGCGGCGAGCATCAACGCTTTTTCATCCGCGGCGGCTTCGCCGAGGTTGGCCCGAAGGGGCTAACCGTGCTGGCCGAGACCGCCATTGACCTGCGCGAACTTGACGCCGGTCAGCTCGCCCAGGCGATCACGGATGCCGAGGAGGACGTGGCCGATGCGACCTCGGACAGCGTGCGCGACCGCGCCCAGACCAAGCTCGATCAGCTGCGCCAGGTCCAAGCCGCGCTCAACCTGTAACCCCTTTCTCTCCTCTCCCCCCAAGGGGAGAGCGAGGTTTGTACTTGGTGACACGTCGTCTGCCACAACCTGTTGGGGCACAAGCCCATTCGCTGCTATAAAAGGGCCAAACGAAAAGGCCCGCCTTGAGTTTACAAACTCGAGGCTCCGGGGGGGCACCGGGCAAGGGAATGCGGCAGGAGACCGGGCAACCGAAGCGGGTGCGATCGCTGACCTTCGGGCTTGAGCGGCTCGGCCTCTGGGCGCTGCGCTACCCTTTCATCACCGCGGTGCTCATCGTCGCCGCCACGGTGGCGGCGCTGTTCGGCTACAACAAGCTGAAGGTGGATGACTCGCTCTCCGAGCTGTTCCGCACCGATACGGTCGAGTTCCGCGACTACGAAACCATCTCGGAACGGTTTCCTTCGAGCGAATATGACGTGCTGATCGTCATCAGTGGCCCGACTCTGCTCGAACGCCAGTCGATCGAGGCGTTGCGCGACCTCATCATCGAGCTGCAATTCGTCGAGGGCATGACCGGCGAGGTCTCGCTGTTCTCCGCCCGCGAGGCGCCGGAGCCGGGCAAGATCCCGGGACCGGTCTTTCCCGCCAAGCTGCCCAAGGGCGAAGCCTACGCCCAGCTGATCCAAAAGGTCCGCAACAACGAGATCATCAACGGCAAGCTGCTGTCCGACGACGGCACCTTGACCCTCGTCTTGCTCGCGCTCGACCGGGAAGTGGTGGCAAGCCACGGCCTCAATCACGTGGTCAAGCAGATCCACGACACGGCCGACGAGATCCTGAAGCACACCGGGCTCAAGATTCAGCTCTCGGGCGCCCCGGTGATGCAGCTCGAAATCAGGAACGCGGTCGAGCGCGACCGCAATCTCTATAACGCGCTCGGCTTCGCCTTCGGCGCGCTGATCGCCTATGCCTTCTTCCGCCGCGTCTCGCTGATGGTGATTGCCGCGACCCCGCCGATCGTCGCCATCATCTGGTCGATGGGCACCTTCGGCTGGCTCGGCTTCAAGCTCAATCTGTTCCTCAATGTGATGATCCCGCTGATCATGGTACTCGGCTTCTCCGACTCGATGCAGTTGACGGTCGCCATGCGCAACCGCCTGCTCGAAAGCGACCGGCGCATCAGATCGGCGCGCTATTCGCTGCTCGTCGTCGGCCCGGCCTGCGTGCTGTCCTCGGCCACGGCATTCTTCTCGTTTGTGGCGCTGTTTTTCTCCGAATCGGCCCTGATCCGCACCTTCGGCTTCGCCGGCGCGCTATCGACCGGCATCGCCTTCATCGCCTGCATCACCATCGTGCCCCTGCTCACGCGCATGCTGATCGGCCGCAATACGCGCGACTTCATCGCCAATCTGAAGACCCATGACACCGCCATGGACCTGCTGAAGCGCTGGTGCGGCAAGATTGCCGAGCTCGGCGTCCGCTGGCCGCGGACCATCGTCAGCCTCGGCTTGATCGTGGTGCTCGCCCTTGGCGCGATCTACCTGACCTTGACCCCGCGTTACCGGCTTGCCGACCAGGTACCGGACCGCGAGCAGGCGATCGCCGCCAGCGAGCAGCTCGACGAGAAGCTGACCGGCGCCAACCCGCTGCATGTGATGGTGGATTGGCCGCAAGGCAAATCGCTCTACGACCTCGACGTGCTGAAAGTGATCGGCGACGTGCACAGCCTGGTCGAGACGCAGTCGGGCGTCGGCAATGTCTGGTCGATCGAGACGTTGCGCCGCTGGCTCGCCAAGACGCAGGAAGACACCCCCGAGCGGCTCAAGCAATATGTCGATATCCTGCCCGACTATCTGACCAAGCGCTTCCTCGCTCCCGAGCACAATTCCGTCGTCGTCACCGGCCGCATCCCCGACGTCGATGTCAGCGACCTCTTGCCGGTGATCGAGCATCTCGACAAGGCGCTGGAGGCGATCCGCCAGGCCAACCCGGGTTACCGCATCGTCGTGACGGGACTGTCGGCGATCGCCGCGCGCAACAGCGCCACCATGATCGGCAATCTGAATGCGGGGCTCACCTGGGAGATCATCTTCATCTGCGCCTTCATGGGCCTCGTGTTCCGCTCGCTGATGGTCATGGCGGTCAGCGTCCTGCCGATCGTCTTCCCGGTATTCGCCGCCGGCGCCCTGCTCGCGCTCTCCGGCGAGGGCCTGCAATTCGCCTCGATCGTGGCGCTGATCGTCTCTTTCGGCCTCTCGCTCAACGCCACGGTCCACTACCTCAACCGTCTGCGCCTGGAATATCTCCCGGGCGAAGACCCCGCGATCAGCGTCGAGCGCGCCACCGTGCTGATCGGTCCGGCTTTGGTGCTGACCACGGTGATCCTCGCGTTTGGGCTCGGCGTGACCGTGCTGTCCAACCTGCCTTCGCTCAGGCTGTTCGGCAAGCTCGCGGCCTTGACCCTGATGGCGGCGCTGATCGGCGATCTCGTACTACTGCCGGCAAGTGTCTTGCTCGCACGCCGCGTCATGCAGCGCTTCGCGACGCCGCGCGCGGAGCGTCCGAGCCGGGCAGGCGCGTGACGCTCGCTCAGCCCGCCAGCGCAGCGAACTCCTCGATCACTGCGAGATAGACTTTGCGCTTGAACGGCACGATCAGCGCGGGCAGTTCCTGCATCGGCGCCCAGCGCCACGCGTCGAATTCCTGATCGTGTCCCTCATGCGGGCCGAGGTCGATCTCGCTCTCCTCGCCCTCGAACCGCGCGGCATACCACATCTGCTTCTGCCCGCGATAGCGCCCGTGCCAGGCGACGCCAATCAGCTCGGCCGGCAGGTCGTAGGTCAGCCAATCGCGCGTCCGTCCCAGCATGCGCACGCTGCGAATGCCGGTCTCCTCGGCAAGCTCGCGCCGCGCGGCCTCCTCCGGATCCTCTCCGGGATCAAGCCCGCCTTGCGGCATCTGCCACCACGTGCCTTTGCCTTCCGGCTCGCCCTCGTGATCGGCGCGCCTCCCGACGAAAACTCGGCCCTCGGTGTTGAGCACCATCACACCGACACAAGGCCGGTACGGCAGGCCTTCCTTTTCTGTCATGGGAAAGCCGATCAGCTTTGTCGCAAGGTGCGCACGGCGGTGCTAACCGGCACAAGCACAATGCCTTTGGCCTCGAGCTTGCCGGCCCATTCGGTAATCTGCTTGACGGTCGCGGGCGTGGCCGGCGCAACTCCGATGGCAGCGCCCTGCTCCGCCGCCGCCGCCTCGAGCGCCGCGAGCTGTTTGGCGATTTCGGCAGCCGACTGGGCATTAATCTGCACTTTCGCCTCCGAATAGTCGAGGCCGATGGCGGTGGCCACCCTTTCACTGACCGGCGAGGTCACGCTCCCGTCATCGACATAGAGCAAGCCGCGCCGCTTCAGCTCCTCCATCACCGGCTGCATCGACTCAGCCACCGCTTCAAACTTGGCGCCCATGTGGTTGGTGACGCCAACATAGCCGGTGTATCGGGACATCAGCCATTGCAGCCGTTTCAGGTTCTCCTCGGGTGGCAACGTGGTCAGCAGCGTGTGCGGCCCCGGGTCTTGGGTCGGATAGTTCTCGGGCTCGAGCGGGATCTGCAACAACACCTCGTGGCCGTCGGCGCGCACCTTCGCGACGCCATCCTGAAGGCTACGGCCGTAAGCCCCGTAGGCGACGCTGACCTGCGCGGGAAGTCCGTCAAGGACATCGCTGTTCGGTCCGTCCGGGAGGCCCAATCCGGTGACCAGCAAGGCAACGCGCGGCGGTCCTCCGGCCCGGCCGACCAGAGCGTAGCGCGACGGCCTGGCATAAACTTCGATCGAACGTCGCCCGTCGAGAGCGACCTTCGGCAAGGGCCCATATTGCGACTCCTCGACGAGCTCGGCCACCGGCACCGGCGGAAGCGGAATCGTGCCCGTCTCGCTCTCAGGGATCGGCGGCGGAGGCGGCGGTGGCGTGGCGGTCGCAGGAGTCTCAAGCGCCGCCTGTTGCTGCATGCCCGACTCGCTTGGAGCTGCCCCCTGCGGATCTATGCCCTCGGGCGGCATAGCATCGTCTGGAGGTTCGGCCGGCAAGGCGGGCGGGCCGCCTGGACCCATCGGTTGCAGCGTGGTGCCTGGCGTTGGAACAGGAGGCTCGACGATCGGCGCTTGCGCCCCTCCCGACGGTCCCACCGCGAAGCCCGGGGGCAGCGCCATGCCGTCCTGAGATGCGGCTCCCGGCACGTCCTGCGGCACGGGGGCAGTCGCCGGCGCAGTCGACTCTGACGCATCCGGTGCGGTGGCAGGTTCGATTTGCAGAATGGCCACAGGCTCGCTGGTCTCGCTGCCAGGAAAGAATGCGAGCCATGCGACGCCGAGCACCAGCGTCCAGAACACGATGCCAGTTGCGACGGCCAGCGCCTTCATCTCGACTTCACCCTCCCCGCTCGCCGGCTAAGTCGTGTCGGCTAATCCTCTTCCTCCCGGCGCTCTTGTTGTCTTGCCGGCTGGCACCGGCGGCAATCAGCCCCAGCTTCAATTGGCTTCGGCCTTCTTCTTGGCCTCCGTGTCGACAGACTTGATGCCGCGCAGCAGATCGAGCGCGTAGAGAAGTTGCGTATCCTTCTCCTTCTCGGCAGGAACATAGGACGAGCTGCCCGAGACTTCTTCATCGGTCTCGGCGCCGTCCTCGCTCTCTTCGTCGCCCTTGAGATGACCGCGCAGATTGGACTCGCCGCGCGTGTTCTGCGCATCGGCCTTGCCCTTCAACTCCTCCGGCAACTCTTCCTCAACCACGATCTCGGGGTCGATGCCCTTGGCCTGAATCGACCGGCCGGAAGGCGTGTAGTAGCGCGCGGTGGTGAGCCGCAACGCGCCGTTTGAGCCGAGCGGGATGATGGTCTGCACCGAGCCTTTGCCGAAGGAGCGGGTGCCGACGATGGTCGCCCGGTGATGGTCCTGCAGCGCGCCGGCAACGATCTCCGACGCCGACGCCGAGCCGCCATTGATCAGCACGACGATCTTGGCCCCGTCGGTGATATCGCCGGGCCGCGCGTTGGAGCGCTGGGTCTCCTCCAGATTGCGGCCGCGGGTCAGCACGATGGCGCCCTGATCGAGAAACGCATCGGAGACCGAGATGGCCTGATCGAGCAAGCCGCCAGGATTGTTGCGAAGGTCGACGATGTAGCCCTTCAGCTTCGGTCCGAGCTGCTTCTTCAGGTCCTCGATAGCCTTCTGCAAGTTAGCCGTGGTCTGCTCGTTGAAGGTGGTGACACGGATATAGCCGACATCCTCACCCTCGGCATTGAACTTCACCGGGTTGATATGGATGATGTCGCGCACGACCTTGACCTCGAACGGCTCCTCCACGTTTTTGCGCACAATCGTGAGCGTAATGGGCGAATTGACCGGCCCGCGCATCTTCTCCACGGCCTCCTGAAGCGTGAGGCCGAGAATTTGCTCCTTGTCGAGATGGGTGATCAGGTCCCCGCTCATCAAGCCGGCCCGTGCCGCCGGGGTATCCTCGATCGGGGACACAACCTTGACCACGCCGTTCTCCATCGTGACCTCGATACCGAGTCCGCCGAACTCGCCGCGGGTCTGCACCTGCATGTCACGGAAATGCTTCGGGTTCAGGTAGGCCGAATGCGGATCGAGCGCGGTGAGCATGCCGTTGATGGCGGCCTCAATCAGCTTGGAATCCTCAGGCTTCTCGACATAGTCGGAACGGACCCGCTCGAGCACCTCGCCGAACAGATCGAGCTGCCGGTAGATCTCCGAGTTTGCGGCCGAGGCCGATTGGCTCCGCGCCAAGCTGACCACCGTCGAACCGGCTGCGAGCACGGCTAACACCAGAAGCGCCCACAGCGCGTATTCGGATTTCCGCATCATCCTTGCACCTTTTCGGAAGCCTCGGCCCACCATGGGTCAGGGTCTATTGGCCTGCCGTCCTTTCTGAACTCGACATAGAGGACGGGGCGAGAATTATCGTCGCCTGAGCCTGGAACTGCCGGTGTGCCCATCGCTGCAATTGGCTCTCCGGCAAGGACAAACTGGCCCAGACTGACATCTATGCGGCTCATCCCCGCAAGCAAGATATGATAGCCTCCGCCCGCGTTGATGATCAATAGCTGCCCATAGGAGCGGAACTCCCCGGCATAGACCACCCAGCCGTCGGCCGGGGCCGTGATCCGGGCTTCTCCACGGGTTTGCAGTGACATTCCCTTGAGGCTCGAGCCGGCCGCGTCGGGGTCCCCGAAGCGCTTCACCCGGCGCCCCTGGGCCGGGAGCCTGAGCGTCCCCTTGGCGGCCTCGAAGGGAAGGGCCGGCTTCAGCCGGTCGGGGCTGGCAAAGGCCACCCTGGTCGATTTCGGCTTGAGCTCGATCACACTTTCGCCGGCCGGCGTGGCCAGAGCTTGCTGCTGCTCGCGGGCGCGAAGCGCCCGTTCGGTGGCGAGTTCGGCGTCGTATTGGGCAATCTCCACTTTGGCGATCCGCACCTCGATCTGTTCGATGAGCTCGTTCAGATCGGTGACCGTCTGGGCCTGCTCGGCCGCCGTGCGCCTGATATCGGCAAGCTCGGCTTCGCCTTGCGCCGTCGCCCGCTTCTTCTCCTCCAGCAGCCGATCGAGGCTGGCCCGCTCCGAGGCAAGCCGCTCCGTCTCGCGCTTCTCTGTGTCGCGCTGGTCGCGGATGCCGTTCTCCAAGGTCACCAGACCGTCCAGCTCCTTCGACAGGCTGTCGGCTTGATACTTCAACTCGGGGAACACATCGGCGAGCAGCATGGCGCTTCTGACCACGGCAAGCGCATCGTCTCGGCGCGTAACCAGCGCGGGCGGCGGTGTCCGGCCCATCCTCTGCATGGCGCTCAGCATTTTGACGATGGTTTCCTTTCGCTCGGTGATCGAGCTTTGGATGACGTTGACCTGATCGGTGAGCTCGGAGAGCTTCACCTCGGTCTCGGAAAGTTTCGCCTCGCTCGCCTGCACCCTCTTGCCGGCTTCGATTAGCTCGCTGTTCAGCCTCGCCCGCTCTTCGGCCAGAACCGCCAAGTCCTGCGTGAGGCCCTGCTCCTTGGCGCGGTTCGACTGCAGCTTCTGCTCGGTCTGGTCGAGCTTCTGCTTGGCCTCGTCGCGGCTGAGATCCTCCTCGGCGATGGCTAGTCCAGGCAGCGCGCAGACCAGGCCGGCGGCGAAGAGCACGGAGCGGACTCTTTGTCGTGAGGAAGCCAATCGATCGGTATGCGCCATGCGCTTTGGCCGTCCAGCGATGGCAACGACAGCGGAGTGGTACGGCAGAATCAAGGCAAAACGCTTACGAAGACTTAACCTTGCGGGATCAGGCGCGATGATAGGGGTGGCCCGCGAGAATGGTCGCCGCCCGGTAGATTTGCTCGGCCAGCACGACGCGGGCGAGGCCGTGGGGCAAGGTCATCGGGCCGAGCGAGACAATTCGCGCAGCCCTTTCCAGGACGCCTTTGGCGAGCCCGTCGGGGCCGCCGATCAGGAGGGCCAATCCTTCGGCTCCGTCGTCGCGGTAGCGTGCCAGGAGCTTGGCGAAGGCCTCGCTCGAAAGCGCACTCCCTGTGGCATCGAGACAAATGAGCTTGTAGGAGGCCGGCACCTTGGCGAGCAGCGCCTCGCCTTCGGCCTTGATCCGGGCGCTCACGGTTGCGGCGCGGGACTCTGCCACTTCGGCGACACTGAGCGGCGACAGATGCAGCTTCCGGCCCGCAGCCTCGGCGCGGCCGAGATAATGCGCGAACAACTCGCGCTCTGGCCCCTGCTTGAGCTTGCCGACGGCAGCAATCAGGAGCCGCATGCTTGCTCGCCTTCAGGCCGAGCGGCGGGCGCGATCCTCGATCAGATCACCAGCCGCTCCATGGGACGGTCGGCCGACCACATCTTCTCGAGGTTATAGAACTCGCGGACCTCCGGACGGAAGACATGGACGATGACGTCGCCGGCGTCGATCAACACCCAGTCGCATTGCGGCAGACCTTCGACGCGCGCGCGTCCAAAGCCTGCGTCCTTCAATTGCTTGATGAGGTGATCGGCGACGGCTCCTACGTGCCGTTGCGAGCGCCCCGAAGCGATTACCATTTGATCGCCGATCGAGGTCTTTCCCTTCAGGTCTATGACCGCGACTTCCTCAGCCTTGGCGGCATCGAGCGTGTCGAGTACGACCTTCAGGAGGCGGTTCGGATGCGCGCGAAGTGACGCGAATCCGCTGGGAGGTGTGCCGCGTTGGGCACCCTCTCTAGCTGAGCGCATGTTGTGGTGAGTTTCCTTCTGCCATTGCTCTCTGTGCTTTGAGCGGCTGCATCGCCGCTTTGCCCCATAAACATAGTATGGGCGCCCGCACGCTTTCAATAGCTAGTGGCGCTTGGCTTTTTTCTTGACCGTCTTACGTTTGTCACGCGAATCGCGCTTCGCCTTGCGTTGCGCGCTTTTGGCCTGCGACGTCTTGGCCTGCTTGGCGCTTTGCTGCTTTTTCTTCTTTTTTGTCTTCTTCTTGCCGGGCGGCTTCGTCCGCAGGGCTGTGGAGGAGAGCGGCGACAATTTGTGGCTGAGAATGCTCCAGGCGGGTGGCACCAGCAGCGCGAGACCGCCTGCGTCCGAATCGTCGACCCTATAGTGCGCGAAACGCTGCGCCGCCTTGCCCGCGCGCGCCTTGAGCCGGAAGCCGGGCCGGTCCAGCACGGCAATCGGCAGCAGCGCGAAGATCTTCTCCCAATCGCGCCAGCGATGAACCTGCGCCAGATTGTCCGCCCCCATCAACCAGACGAAATTCACGCCGGGAAAGCGCCGCTTGAGCGCAGCGAGAAGGTCGATCGTATAGGGGGAGCCGGCGGCGAAGCCCGTGACCTCGATACGCGGATGCCGCGCCAGCGCTCGCGCCGCCTGCACGCGCGTTTCGAGATCGGCTTTCGCTGACGCCTTCAACGGGTTCCCCGGCGTCACCAGCCACCAGACCTGATCGAGGCCGAGCCGCTTCAGCGCCGTCACGCTGATCTCGCGATGGGCTTCATGCGCCGGGTCGAACGAGCCGCCGAGCAGTCCGATGCGCATGCCGGCCGCCGCCAACGGCAAGCGCGTCACGTCACGACGGGAGGCCTTTGGCTTGGGCGGCTTCAAGGGCGCGTCTGGCCTCGGCCGCGCACGACATACTTATATATTGTCAGCTGCTCGACACCCACCGGCCCGCGCGCATGGAAGCGGCCCGTGGCGATGCCGATCTCCGCCCCCATGCCGAAGTCGCCGCCATCGGCAAATTGGGTCGAGGCGTTGTGCAGCACGATCGCGCTGTCGACGCGCAACAGGAACTGATCCGCCGCTTCCTTGTCTTCGGTCACGATGGCGTCGGTGTGTTGCGAGCCGTAGCGCGCGATATGCTCTATGGCCTCGTCGAGGCCGTCGACCACTTTCACGGCGATGATCGCGTCGAGATATTCCTTCGGCCAGTCCTCCTCGCTCGCCGCCCTGACCCGGCTGTCGGCACTCTGCGTCTCCGGATCGCCCCTTACCTCGCAGCCGGCCTCGAGCAAGGTCTCGACCAGCGGCACAAGATGGGTGGCCGCGGCCTTGCGATCGACCAGCAACGTCTCCGCCGCGCCGCAAATCCCCGTGCGTCGCATCTTGGCGTTGAGCGCGATCTCTTTCGCCATGGCGAGATCGGCGGCGCCATGCACATAGACATGGCAGACGCCTTCGAGATGCGCGAAGACCGGCAGCTTGGCCTCCGCCTGCACGCGTGCGACCAGGTCGTTGCCCCCGCGCGGCACGATCACGTCGACGGCGCCACCGAGACCGCCGAGCATGAAACCGACCGCCGACCGGTCGACCGTCGGCACGAGCTGGATCGCAGCCTCCGGCAGACCTGCATCGACCACGGCCTCGCTCAGCGCATTGGCGATGACCAGCGAGCTGAGAAAGCTTTCCGAGCCTGAGCGCAAGATCGCCGCGTTGCCGGATTTCAGACAAAGCCCGGCGGCGTCGGCCGTCACGTTGGGCCGCGACTCATAGACGATGCCGATCACGCCGAGCGGCACGCGCACGCGCGAAATGTCCAGGCCGTTCGGTCGGGTCCAGCGCGCCATCACTTGGCCGATCGGGTCGGCAAGCTCGGCAATTTCGCGCAGGCCCTGCGCCATCGCCGCCACCCGCGCCGCGTTGAGCGAAAGCCGGTCGAGAAATGCCGCATCGCGCCCCTTGGCGCGCGCCGCCTCGACATCCTGGGCATTGGCCTCGAGGATCTTGCCGGCATCGGCCTCGATCCGCGCGGCCATGGCGAGCAGGCCGGCGTTCTTGGTCTCGGTGGAGGCGAGCGCAAGCCCGCGCGCGGCCTCGCGGGCGCGGCGCCCCATATAGAGCATCATCGGCTCGATGCTCGCCTCTGGCCTATCGACGATCGCGCTCATTCACTTCTTCCGCTGTAGGACCATGTCGTCGCGGTGGATCAGCTCCGGGCGGCCAAAATAGCCGAGAATGTCCGCGATTTCACTGCTCTTGCGCCCGATAATGGCCTTGGCGTCGCTATGGTCGTAGGCCGACAGGCCGCGGCCGATTTCCACGCCTTCGTCGGTTCTGATGATCACGGCGTCACCTTTCTCGAAGCTGCCTTCGACCTTGGTGACACCTGCGGGCAACAGGCTCTTGCCCGAGGCCAACGCCTGGGCCGCGCCCGGATCGACGATCACCACACCTTTCGGCTCGAGCGTGCCGGCGATCCACCTTTTGCGTGACGTCACCGGGTCCTGGCGCGACAGGAACCAGGTCCCTGCCCCCTTGGCGGCGAGCGCCTTGAGCGGATGCAGGACCTTGCCCGAGGCGATCGCCATATGCGTGCCGCCCCCGACCGCGATCTTCGCCGCTTCGATCTTGGTCACCATGCCGCCGCGCGACAGCTCGGAACCCACGTCACCGGCCATCGCCTCGATCTCGGCCGTGATCTCCCGCACCTCCTCCAGCCGCCGCGCGTCTTTGCGCGTGCTGGGCGGCGCGGTGTAGAAGCCGTCCACATCCGACAGCAGCACGAGACAATCGGCGCTCATCATCGAGGCGACGCGCGCGGCAAGCCGGTCGTTGTCGCCATAGCGGATCTCGCTCGTCGCCACCGTGTCGTTCTCGTTCACCACCGGCACGGCGCCAAGCTTGAGCAAGGTTGTCATCGTGCTGCGCGCATTGAGGTAGCGCCGGCGTTCCTCGGTGTCGCCGAGGGTCAGCAGCACTTGCGCGGCGACAAGGCCCCGCGCGCGGAACGCCTCTTCATAGGCATGCGCAAGATCGATTTGCCCAACCGCCGCCGCAGCCTGGCTGTCCTCGAGCTTGAGCGCGCCTTTGGGGAGTTTGAGCGCATTGCGTCCGAGCGCGATCGCCCCGGACGAAACCACGATCGCTTCCTTGCCCTCGTTGCGCAGCGCGACGATATCGTCGGCAAGCGCGCCGAGCCATTCCTGGTGCAACGCTCCTGTCGCAGTATCGACCAGCAGCGACGAGCCGATCTTGACGACGATCCGCTTGGCGCCCGTCCACTCTTGCCTCATGGCCGCCACCCTCGCGCGCGCTCTGGCACCGCAGCTTTCGACTGCTGCTTGCGCAATTTGACCACTTCGGCGGCGAGCGCGCGCAGCACTTCAGGCACGCCCTCGCCGCTCGCGGCCGACACCACGAAGGGCGCCGCGCCCGCGGCCTTCTTCAAGGCGCGCGTCTTGTTTTTCATCTCGTCCTTTGGCACAGCGTCGGCCTTCGACAGCGCGACGATCTCCGGCTTCTCGGCAAGCCCCGCGCCATAGGCCTCCACCTCGCCGCGCACGATCTCGTAGGCGGCCGCAACATCGTCCAGCGTGGCGTCGACCAGATGCAGCAGCACGGCGTTGCGCTCGACATGGCCGAGGAAGCGAACGCCGATCCCCGCGCCCTCATGCGCGCCCTCGATCAGGCCCGGGATGTCGGCCAGCACGAAGTCGGTGCTGTCGATCCGCACCATGCCGAGATTGGGATGGAGCGTGGTGAACGGATAGTCGGCGATCTTCGGCTTGGCCGCGCTAACCGCCGCGAGGAAAGTGGATTTGCCGGCGTTCGGCAGGCCGATGATTCCGGCATCGGCGATCAGCTTGAGCCGCAGCCAGATATGCATTTCCTCGCCTTGCTGCCCAGGGTTGGCGCGGCGCGGCGCCTGATTGGTCGAAGATTTGAAATGCGTATTGCCGAAGCCGCCGTTGCCGCCGTGCAACAGCACGATGCGCTCGCCGGGCTTGGTCAGATCGGCGATCAAGGTCTCGCCGTCCTCGTCGAGGATCTGGGTGCCGGGCGGCACTTTGAGCACCACGTCCGCGCCCTTGGCGCCGGTGCGGTTCTTGCCCATGCCGTGGCCGCCCTTCTTGGCCTTGAAATGCTGCTTGTAGCGGTAGTCGAGCAGGGTATTGAGGTTGGCCACGCACTCCACGACCACGTCGCCGCCTTTGCCGCCGTCGCCCCCGTCAGGGCCGCCGAACTCGACGAACTTCTCGCGCCGGAAGGAGACGGCGCCATTGCCGCCGTCGCCTGCGCGCACATAGACCTTGGCCTGATCGAGGAACTGCATGAGAAGGGCTTAGCACCGGCTTCTTTCCAATACACTAGCGGCGCGCGGCCGGCGTCGAGCACCCCGAAGGTTCAGGTCCGGTAGAACCCCGCCATCGCCACGGCGCGGTCGAGCCGGTAGGTGAGGCAGTGGGCCTTTTCACGGCGTGCCGTGCAATTGCGCTGCTCCTCTCCCTCCCGGACAAAGCCGAACTTGGCGATCACCCGGGCCGAAGCTGGGTTGTCGGTAAAGTGCCCCGCGCTGAGGTAGTCGAAGCCGTCGATCTCGAAGGCATAGACAATCAGTGCGCGCACCGCCTCGGTGGCATATCCCATGCCCCAATAGGGCTTGCCGATCCAATAGCCGAGCTCGGCATGGTCGTCGCCGAAGGCGCGATAGCCGGTGCAGCCGATCAAGGCGCCGGACCGCTCGATGGCGAACACCACACCTTCCTCACCGGCCAGCACGCTGGCAATCCACTTCGCCGCCTGCTGCTCGCTGTAAGGATGCGGAATCGTGCCCGTCATGCTGGCGACGTCATAATCGCCGGCAAGCAGGCAGATGCGTGCCGCGTCGGAGAGCGCAGGCAGGCGCAGCACAAGCCTTGGTGTGCGGATACTCATAGTCAGAGGCTATACGCGCGAAAGGCCGCGCGCGAGGCGGACCAGCCTAGCTCGGCTTCACCGAAACGTAGACGCGGCCCTTCTGCTTGATCGCGTAGGAGACCTCGCCGTCACGCAGCGCGAACAAGGTGTGGTCCTTGCCGATGCCCACCCCGTCTCCGGGATGCCATTTGGTGCCGCGCTGGCGGACGATGATGTTGCCGGCGAGCACATTCTGACCACCCGACTTCTTGACGCCGAGGCGCCGGCCAGCCGAGTCGCGGCCGTTGCGCGAGGAGCCGCCTGCTTTCTTGTGTGCCATGGGTCTCTACCTTACTTCTTCGTCTTCGGCTTGGCGGCGGCGCGGGCGGGCTTCTTGGCCTCCGCCTTCTTCGCTGCCGGCTTCTTAGCCGCTTGTTTCGCTTCCTTCTTGGCGGGCTTCGCCTCCGCCTTGGCCTTGGCTTCGGTCTTGGCCTCCGGCTTCTTCTCCGCCTTCTTCGCCTCGGGCTTCGGCGCCGCCTTAGACGGCTTCTTGCCGTCGGTCAGGATCTCGGTGATACGGAGCGCCGTCAGCGCCTGACGATGGCCCCGCGTGCGGCGATAATTCGAGCGCCGCTTCTTCTTGAAGACAATGACCTTGTCGCCGCGCTTCTGCTCGATCACCTCGGCCGCAACCATGGCGCCGGCGATCGTCGGGCTGCCGGTCTTGGGCGAACCGTCGCCGCCGAGCAGGATGACTTCGGCGAGCTCGACGATTTCGCCGGGCTTGCCCGCGATTTTCTCCACCTCGATGATGTCGTTCGGCGCCACGCGATATTGCTTGCCGCCCGTGCGAATGACCGCGAACATGGCTTATTCCGTCTCTTTTGGGCTTGGATGCCGCGCTTTGTGGCGCAGGCGGAGCCGCTCAAGGAAACCTAGGCGGCGCAATATAGAAGCCAAAGCTAATAAGTCAATTGCCGGGCCGCCGCCAAACGCCTGCCAAATCGGCGAAAGACCGGGCCCTCGGGTTGCGGCAGCCGGGCCGGCAAGCTACATGAGCGATCGGAGAGGTGCCGGAGTGGTCGAACGGGACGGTCTCGAAAACCGTTGTACGGGTAACCGTACCGAGGGTTCGAATCCCTCCCTCTCCGCCAGCAATTAAGTTATTGATAACGCGGTATTTTCTGTCTTCGCGCAGGACGATTTGTCTGGGGTTTTCCGAGCCTTGCATGCAGACCTTATTCGGCTCGGTAGCTAGAGACTCGTTTGGTGCGCCAATCGACCGTCTCTGCAGGCATAGTCTCTTATGGCGGGCGTAGGCAGTACCACTGTCTCTCCGCCGAAGCCGCAATTCTTGGCTAGCGAGCGAGACCGCAAACCGGAGACGCGCTGAATCCGAGGCTATGATATCGCTTCAGGAGCAGAGGAGCTCGCGCTGTGCACCCCAATCGAGCGGCAAGCGGGTGTCGTCCATCAGCCGGTTGGCGG
>JBQGDO010000155.1:0-2162 GCA_052039105.1 Methyloceanibacter sp. | reverse complement strand
CGGCCAGCTTCTGTTCTCGCGACGCACGATCGCACAAATCGACAGACCTCCGCCGGTCAATCCCAGCAAGCGCAAGGAGCGCGGATGTCCAGACCAGATGAAGTTCTGCTATGCCTGAACTTTCCCCGGACAGCCCTGCGCAAGCGGGGAGAGGTGACGGAGCAAGCGGCGCCAGCGTTGCCCTCATCGCCATGTCACTCACTCCGGGAACGTCACGAGCCGCGTGGCGCGGGCGAGGATCTGGTCGAGGATCATGCCGACCACGCCGATCACCAGGATGGCGATGATCACGTTGGTGATGGAAAGGTTGTTCCACTCGTTCCACACGAAGTAGCCGATGCCGGTGCCGCCGACCAGCATCTCCGCCGCCACGATCACCAGCCAGGCGATGCCGATCGAGATGCGCATGCCGGTGAGGATGGTCGGCGCCGCCGCCGGCAGGATGATGGTGAAGGCGCGACGCACGGTGCCGACCTCGAGCGTGCGCGCGACGTTGAGCCATTCCTTGCGCACCGCCGAGACCCCGAACGCGGTGTTGATCAGCATCGGCCACAGCGAGCAGATGAAGATCACGAAGATCGAGGACAGGCTCGAATCCTTGATGGTGTAGAGCGCAAGCGGCATCCAGGCGAGCGGCGAGATCGGCTTGAGCACCTGGATGAAGGGATCGAGCGCCCGGCTCATCAGCGCCGACATGCCGATGAGGAAGCCGATCGGGATCGCGACCACGACCGCGAGCAAGTACCCGACGCCCACGCGCGCGATCGAATAGGCGAGCTGGATGCCGACGCCCTTGTCGTTCGGCCCGTTGTCGTAGAACGGCTGCTTGAGGTGCTCCCACAGCTTGGCGCCGACGTCGAGCGGGCCGGGCATCGCCGACTTGCCCTCGGTCGCGGTCGCACCCATGAGCTTGGCGTATTCCGGGTCCATCTGCGCGACCGGCCCGGAGCCGCGCGTGCCGACGTGCCAAGCCAGCAGGAACGCGGCGAGCAGCAGCAGGGAAACCAGCGCGGCGCGCAAGGTCAGTGCCATTGTCCGTCTCCCGGCGAAACGGTGAGGTGAGGTCAGCGCGCGCAACAAGCTCGGTCTGCTCCCTCCCCCCTTGTGGGGGAGGGTTGGGGAGGGGGGTCGTAGTTGTGGCGCGCGGTGTGTCCTGCAACACCTACCCCCACCCCTAACCCCTCCCCACAAGGGGGAGGGGAACACACCGAGTCCGTAGCGCGGTCGTACATCAAGCTCATCCGAACACGATCTACGCCCGCTTGATGGCGAAGCTCTTGACGTAGTCGTCGGGCTTCGCCGGATCGAAGGTCTTGCCCATCACCACGAAGCTCTTCGAGGTGGAGGAGGGCGGCGTGAGCCCGACCTCCTTCATCAGCTTGCTGGTGTCGGTGGCGAGGTAGACCTGCCTGGCGACGGCGGCATAGTCGACCTCGCCCTTGATCTGCCCCCAGCGCTTCATCTGCGTCATGATCCACACCGCGAACGATTCCCACGGGAACGGATCGAAGTCGATGCGGTCGGGCACCTTCTTCACGTTGCCGAGGCCGTCGGCGAAGGTGCCGGTGAGCACCTGCTCGACCACCGTCACCGGCTGGTTGAGATAGTTCGCCGGCGCGATCGCCTCGGCGATCTGCTTGCGGTTCTCCTGCTTGGTCGCGAACGCGGTGGCGTCGATGATCGCCTTGAGCAGCGCGGCGTAGGTGTTGGGCGAGCCGGTGACGAACTCCTTCGAGGCGGCGAACGCGCAGCAGGGATGCCGGTCCCAGATGTCCTTCGACAGGATGTGGATGAAGCCGACGCCGTCGTAGACCGCGCGCTGGTTGACCGGGTCGGGCGCGAGGAAGCCGTCGATGTTGTCGGCGCGCAGGTTCGCCACCATCTCCGGCGGCGGCACCGCGCGGATCTGGATGTCCTGGTCGGGATCGATGCCGTGCTCGGCCACGTAGTAGCGCAGCAGATAGTTGTGCATGGAATAGTCGAACGGCACCGCGAACTTGAGACCCTTCCACGACTTCGGGTCGCGCTTGTCCTTGTGCTTGACCGCGAGCGTGATCGCCTGGCCGTTGATGTTCTCCACCGCCGGCATGGTGTAGGGGATCGGGTTGGAGCCGGCGCCGAGCGTGATCGCGAGCGGCATCGGCGAGAGCATGTGGGCGGCG
>JBQGDO010000154.1:0-14612 GCA_052039105.1 Methyloceanibacter sp. | reverse complement strand
CGATTAGCCATTTTGGGACGCTCACTCCATGTCTTCCGCAATCTTTGAAATCCGCCTCGAGAACGGGGGCGATGCGCCAACCCTGTCGGAGCTTTCCGCGCAGGCCTTTGGACCGGGCCGCTTCGCCCGCAGCGCCTATCGCGTGCGCGAAGGCATTCCCCCGGTCAGGACACTCTGCCTGTGCGGGGAGCTCGACGGCAAGCTGATCGGCGGCATCCGCTTTACCGCAATCCGCATCGGCGAGACGGAAGGAGCCGCGCTGCTTGGGCCGCTCGTGGTCGATCCGGCCGAGAAAGGGAAGGGCTATGGTCGCGCTCTCGTCGAGGAGGGATTGATGCGGGCGAGGGCGGAGGGCTTTGCGCTGGTGATCCTCGTGGGCGACATGCCCTACTACGCGCGATTCGGCTTCAAGCCGGTCTCGCCCGGCCAGATCGTGCTGCCCGGGCCGGTCGATCCGGCGCGGCTGCTGGCGCTCGAGCTCGTTCCGGGCGCGCTCGCGGGCGTGAAGGGCGTGGTGAAAGGCTATGCTCGTTAGTGGCCTTCGCGGAACCAGGTCGCGGCAAGCACGCCGAGCAAAAGACCGAGCGCCAAGAGGCCGGTGAACAGCGGGAACAGCCGCACGCCCTTGACATGATAGGCATCGCGCCGGTGCAGCCCGAGCCAGTCGTCGCCATGCATGACCTGACCACCGCGCAGCATGACGAGGCGCGGCAGCTTGGCGGCGTCGGCCTCGCTGCGGCCCATCCAGAAGTTGCCGCCGCCGGTCGCGTCGACCACGGGCTTGAGCACGGCGTCGGTAGCGGTGACGGCGGAAAGCTCCCGCGCATTGGCGTTGCCGACGGTGACCACGCTGGCAAGCGCGCCTGACGATATGCGGTAGACGCCCTGCTCATCGGCGGCGAGCGATTTGCGCCAGACGCCGGCTTCACCCTTGTCGAGGGCCACCGTCTGCTCTTTGCCCGAGGGCGCCGTGACGGTCACCGGTTCGATCTCATCCTTGATCGAGCGGCGCTCGATGGAAAGGGTCTGACCGCGGCTTGTCGCGCGCAAGGTCTCTTCTTCGAGGTCCGGCTCCTTCATCAGCCAGTGGGCAAGGCGGCGGAGCAGGTCGGTATAGGGTCCGCCGCCCTCATAACCGCGCGCCCACAGCCACGCATGGTCGGAGAGAAGCAGCGCCACCCGGCCTTCGCCGCGTTGGGTGATGACGAGAAGCGGCTTGTTCTGGGCGCCGCGCATTAAGACCTCGGCGTCGCGCGGGTCGGTCTCGACCACGCGGAACCAGCGGCCCCAAGACGGCTGATCGCCGGTGGCGCCAGGCAGGTCGGCGGTCACCGGATGTTTCTTGCCAAGCTCGGTCAGGGCGGGCTTGAAGGGCTCCTCGACCACCCGACCCGAGGGAACGGCGGGCAGGACCTGTCCGAGCGGCGTGCGATAGAGGCTGAGCGCCGAGGCGTAATCGTCGCCGGCCGAAACCAGCACGGCGCCGCCCTTTTCCACGTAGCGGGCGACATTCTCCAGATAGAGCAGCGGCAGCACGCCGCGGCGCTGATAGCGGTCGAAAATGATCAGATCGAACTGATCGAGCTTCTCCTGGAACAGCTCGCGGGTGGGAAAGGCGATCAGCGAAAGCTGGTTGATCGGCGTGCCGTCTTGCTTCTCGGGCGGGCGCAAAATGGTGAAATGCACGAGGTCGACCGCGGCATCGGATTTCAGCATGTTGCGCCAGGTGCGCTCGCCGGCATGCGGCTCGCCGGAGACGAGCAGCACGCGCAAAGTCTCGCGCACGCCCTCCGCGGTGAGCACGGCGCGATTGTTGACTTCGGTCAGCTCGCCAGGAGCCGGCTCTGCGGCGATCTCGACGATGTTGGGCCCGGCATGATCGATGCGGATCGGGATTTCGACCTTCTCGCCGACGCGCACATTGCGCGTTACTGACGGCTGACCTTGATGGATGATCGTCAAATTGACAGCGCCGCCTGACGGCGAGGCTGCCGTATCGACCACTTTGACCTCGATCTGCTGCGTGCTGCCGACGATGCCGAAGCGCGGGGCGCTTATGACCTGGAGCCGCCGGTCGAACTCGCCCTGCTTGCCCGTCAGCAGTGCGTGCACCGGGGCTTCGAAGCCGAGGCCCGCGGCCGAGGCCGGAACGTCGTGCACTTCGCCGTCGGTGATCATGATGACGCCGGCAAGGCGGTCGGGCGGAACGTCGGCGAGCGCCTGGGCGAGATCGGTGAACAGCATGGTGCCGTCGCGCTCGCTATTGGCCGAGGTCGAGGTGGAGTGCACCCAGCGCATGTCCAGATTGGGAAAGGCGTTGAGTTTCTCCTCGAGTTCCTTGCGGAGCTCGGCGGTGCGCGCGGTGCGGCCCGCAAGCGCCTGACTCTGGCTGTCATCGACAACGACCGCCACGACATTGCTCAGGGGCTCGCGCTCTTCCTGCTTTAAATGCGGGTTGGCGATGGCAAGCAGGAGAAGTGCAAAACTCAGCAGGCGCAGAATGGCGCCGCGGCGCGAGCGCCAGAACAGGAGCGCGAGCAGCACCGCACCCGCCGCGGCAATGGCCCACAGCACGGGCCACGGCACGAAGGGCATGAATTCGACGGACCAGCTCATATCATTGCCCCAGGCGCTCGAGCAGGGCGGGGACGTGCACCTGATCGGCCTTGTAGTTGCCGGTGAGGGCGTACATCACGAGGTTGACGCCGGTGCGGAACGCCATCTCGCGCTGCACCTCGCCGCCGGGCACCGTCGGATAGATCGGCCGGTTCGACTGATCGAGCGCCCAGGCGCCGGCAAAGTCGTTGGAGGTGATGACGATCGAGCTTACGCCGTCGGTCCGGCGCGACCGCTCGCTGCGCTCGGCCTCGTCTTCGGGTTCAGCCTCGACCCAAAGCGCACCGCCGTCCCAGCGGCCGGGGAAGCTGTTCATGAGATAGAAGGACTTGGTCAGCACATGCGTCCCGGGCACTGGTTCCAGCGGGGGAACATCGAGCTGACCGATCAGGCGCGTCAGCGCTTTGCTTTGCCCGCTCGTCCCGGAGAAGGCGGTCTGCTGATCGCGCGTGTCGAACACGATCAGGCCGCCTTGCTTCATGAAGGCATCGATCTTGGCGAGGGTGGCATCGGAAAGCGGCTCGGCGTCTTCGCGCACCGGCCAATAGAGCATCGGGAAGAAGGAGAGCTCGTCCTTGTCGATGTCGACACCCATCGGCTCGGCCGGCTCGAGCGCAGTGCGGGCGCGCAACACCTTGCTCAAGCCCGACAAGCCTTCCTCGCTGGTGCGGTCGATTTCCGGATCGCCGGTAATGACATAGGCAAGATGCGTCTTGAGCGTTGCCTGCATGGCGAAGTCGTCCGGCGAGGCGGGTGCCGGGGTGGCTTCCCCCGCTGCCTCCTGGGCAAGCGCCAGCCGGGTACCACCCGGGAAGAGCGCCACACCGAGCAGGATGGCGATGCTCGCCGCCGCGGCGCGGCGGCGGAAGTGCAAGCCGCCGCTCAACAAGAGTACGGCAAGGATGTCGGCGGCGAACAGTCCCATCGCCGCGAGATAGAGCCAAGGCTCGAGCGCCATGGGTTTTTTCAAGGTGTAGCCGCTGGCCGTGCTGCCCTCGATCGCCGCAAGCGGCTTGAGCACGGTCTTGGGCGTGACGAGGTTGAGCGCGCGCGCCGTGCCCGAGGGACCATAATAGCCGGGCGGATGTTCGGGACCTGGCACCACGCTGTCGATCTTGTCCAGCGCGATGGGCGCTGCCCCAAGCGGCGGCGAGACGAGATGTCCGAAGCCATCGAGCGTCTGGAGCGGGGCAAGCGCGCCGGTCGGGCCCGCGGCTGCAGCGGCAGGGGAGGCTTCACCGGTGCCGGCCTGCGTGTCGCTTCCTTCAATCGCCAGGGGGCCAGTGCCCATCGCCGCGACGCGGCGCAGCATCTCGACGAACAGGCCCGACAGCGGCAGGTTCGACCAATCAGAGTTGGCCGTGACGTGGAACAGCACGACATAGCCTTGGCCCTGCTTGGCGGCGGTGACGAGCGGCGTGCCGTCGGCGAGCGTCGCCCAGACCTCGGCCTCGCTGGCCACGGTCGGATCGGCGAGGACCTGACGGTTGACGCGCACGTCGTCGGGCACGGCAAGGCCGCGGAAGGGACTCTTTTCGTCGAACGGCGCGAGGGGTTGGGGTGTGCCCCAGGACAGCGAGCCGCCGAGCGAGCGTCCGCCGCGCCGCAACGCCACGGGGAGCAGTTCGTCGCCGCCTTGCTCAAGCCGCGGGCCGGCGAAGCGAATCAGCACGCCGCCAGACTTCACCCAGGCCTCAAGCTCTTCCTGCGTTCCGGCGACGAGTTTGCCGATATCGGCAAGCACGATGGTGGTGGCTTTGTGCTCGATCAGGTCATGCACTGCATTGGCAACATTGCCCTCGCTTGGGGCGATGATGTCGGCGTAAGGGTTGAGCGCGCGCTGCACATAATAAAGAGGCGAAAGCAGAGGTTGCGCCGCCTCGCGCGATTCGCCGGAGATGATGCCGACCCGGCGCCATTGTGAACGGGCGTCGAGCAGAAAGACCGCGCCGGCCGAGCGCTCGCCGGCGATCTCCATGCGCGCGACCTGATTGCGGATCTCAAGCGGCAGATCGAAACGCGCAGTGGCCTCGCGTGCCTTATCGGCGATAGAGAACGAAGCCTCGCCCAGTGGCTCGCCGCGGCCGGTGAGCGCCCTGACCACGCCGGAGCGCGGTCCGTCTGCGCCGCTCAAGATGCGGGCGGCAAGCTCACCGCCTTGGCCGGGCGCTTGTCCCAAGGCGAGAGGAGCATTCTCCCGCTCCGGGCGCAGTACGGTGAAGCTGCCGGACTCTCCGGCGAACTTCGTCAGGGCCGTGCGGAACGCGTCGCCCTCGCCATAGTCGAGGCCATCGGACAGCCAGAGCACGCTGAAACCGGTCTCGCCGCCGAGCTGCTGTTCGAGGGTTTCGGCGAGCGCCTTGCGGTCGGGCGCATAGGGCTCAGGCGAAAGGCCGCCGATGCGCTCGCGCGCCTGGTCGGCGCTCAACGGATCGCTGACCGGCTGGCCGGGCGCGGTCGGCGCCAGGATGATGGTGCGCCCGTCGCGGCGGGCGCGGTCAATGGCGGCCTCGATCGCCTCGCGCCGCTCCGCCCAATGCGCCGCCGATGCCCAGCCATTGTCGACGACGAGGAGCAAGGGACCCGAGCCGGCGACCGTCTCGCGCTCGGGATTGAGCACGGGCCGTGCCAGAGCGAAGATCAGCAGCGCCGCGAGCAGCATGCGCAAAGTGGTGAGCCACCACGGGCTATGCGCCGGCGTCTCCTCGGTGCTCTTGAGGTCCTTGAGCAGCCTGGTCGGAGGGAAGACCACGACTTGCGGGCTTGGCGGGGTGAGGCGCAACAACCACCAGATGGCGGGAAGCGCCGCCAGAGCCGCCAGCACCCAAGGCTGAAGGAAACCGATCGCGCCGATCGTCATCATGGCTGGCGCCCCACTTCGGTTTCGGCGCGCAAGAAGGGACGGGAGGGACGGTAGCGATAGTCGCGCTCAAGTCCGGCAAGCCGGCTATGGATGGCGAGCACCGCCTCCTCGGGCGGCCGGTCCGTGTGATGCATGATGAAGGACCAGCCGAGCCGCCGCGTCATGTCCAGCAAATCGGTGCGATGGCGTTCGAGCCGCTCCTGATAGCGCTCGCGCAAGGTCTCGGCGCGGCCGGCGATCACCCGGTCGCGGCCCTCGCTCGCCGCGAATTCGGTGCGGCCCATATAGGGAAGGGTTTCCTCGGCGGGATCGAGCACCTGAATGAGATGACCGCGCACATTTTGCGAGGCGATCTCCTCGCAACGCGCGGCGAGGCTCGGAACCGGCTCGAGGAAGTCGCTGAACAGCAGGCACTCGGAGAAGCGGCTCAGCTTGGCGTTCGGCGGCAGGCTCTGTTCGCTCGTGTCGCCAAGCAGCATCTCGGCCACGCGGCGGGCGGCCGACCGGCCGGTGAAAGGCGGTCCGCCCATGAGTCCGACGCGCTCGCCGCCCCGGGCGAGCAGCTCGGCCAAGGCAAGGCCGAGCACCAGCGCGCGACTCTCTTTCGAGACCTTGGCGAGAGAGGAGCGGAAGCGCATCGAGGGCGAGAGATCGACCCAGAGCCACACCGTATGCGCCGCCTCCCATTCGCGCTCCCGCACGAAGAGATGGTCGGAGCTCGCCGAACGGCGCCAATCGATGCGGGAACGGGCGTCATTCAGATCGTAATGACGGAACTGCCAGAAGGTTTCGCCGGGGCCGGCGCGGCGCCTTCCATGCGTGCCATGAGCAACGGTATGCGCGACCCGCTGCGATTCGATGAGCAGCGCGGGGATGCGCGCCGCCAATGCGTGCGCCTCGGCTTCCTCGCCGGAAAACGGCTGAAGCGGCTTCTCCCGCGCGGCGGCCAAGCTCGGCCTACCCCAACGGCTCGACGAGCCGCGATACAAGATGGCTCACGTCGATTCCTTCGGCGCGGGCGGCAAAGGTCAGCGCCATGCGGTGCTTGAGCACGGGCTCGGCAAGATCGATCACATCGTCGACGGAAGGCGCGAGCCGCCCCTCGATCATCGCCTTGGCGCGAACGGCGAGCATCAGCGCCTGGCTCGCGCGTGGGCCCGGGCCCCAAGCGATCATGTCGTCCAGCTCCTGATCGATCCCCGTGCCGGGACGGGCGGAACGGACGAGCTTCAAAATGGCGTCGACCACTTGGTCGCCGACCGGCAATTGCCGCACCAGGCGCTGCGCCATCATCAGCTCGTCGGCGGAGAGGATGGTCTTTAGCTGACGTTCCTCGACGCCGGTGGTGGCGAACAGCATGCGGCGCTCGGCGGCGGCATCGGGATAGGACACGTCGATCTGCAACAGGAAGCGGTCGAGCTGCGCCTCGGGCAGGGGATAGGTGCCTTCCTGCTCGAGCGGGTTCTGGGTGGCGAGCACATGGAAGGGGCGCGGCACGTCGTGGCGGACACCGGCCACGGTGACATGATGCTCTTGCATGGCCTGAAGCAACGCCGATTGCGTCTTCGGGCTTGCGCGGTTGATCTCGTCGGCCATCAGGAGCTGAGTGAAGATCGGGCCTTTGACGAAGCGGAAGCCGCGCCGCCCGGCGGTCGACTCTTCAAGCACCTCCGAGCCGACGATATCGGATGGCATCAGGTCCGGGGTGAACTGGATGCGCTTGTTCTCAAGCCCAAGCACGGCGCCGAGCGTCTCGACCAGGCTCGTCTTGGCGAGGCCTGGCACGCCGATGAGAAGCGCATGGCCGCCCGAAAGCAAGGTGATCAGGGCGAGGTCGATGACGCGATCCTGGCCGAAAATGACAGCGGCCGTGGTCTCGCGCACCTTTTTGATTTTGTCGCCA
The DNA here is from genome assembly GCA_052039105.1 of Methyloceanibacter sp. GTDB lineage: Bacteria > Pseudomonadota > Alphaproteobacteria > Rhizobiales > Methyloligellaceae > Methyloceanibacter. The sequence continues at coordinate 7,230 of JBQGDO010000154.1, read as the reverse complement.
ACCTCCTCGATACGATTGACGAGCTGGGTCTCGGTCTGGGTCAGTGTTGTCATGGCGTCAGCTTGGCTCGATCCTGGTCAACAGGGGACTATAGGGCCAAAGGGCTAGAAAGATAGAAGCAGTTTCCGCGGCAATTGGGTCACAATCGCGTGGTTCCGGAAGATTCGGTCAAAGGGCATATAGTCACGCCCGACCAAGAGGAAAGGGACGCTGTGGTAGCATCTGACAAGCCCCGCGGCAAAGGCCGAGCGCCCGCATTGCCAAAGCTTAATCTTTGCGGGGATATCGGCCTCAAGATCGGTCGCGACGGGACCTGGTATTATCAGGGGAGCCCGATCGCGCGGCAGGGCCTGGTCAATTTGTTCGCCAAGGTGCTGCGGCTGGAAGAGGACGGCCGCTACTATTTGGTGACGCCGGTCGAGAAAGTGCCGATCGAGGTCGAGAGCCTGCCCTTCCTCGCCGTGGAGATGACGCGGGAAGGGGAGGGCAAGCGCCAGAGGCTCACCTTCCGCACCAATGTCGACGACGTGGTAACGGCGGGGCCGGAGCGTCCGATCGGCTTCGAGCCGGGCGTATTGGGCGGCTTCACGCCCTTCATCGTGGTGCGCGAGGGCTTGCGGGCCAGGCTCGCCCGCCCGGTCTATTATGAGCTTGCCGCACTTGCCGTCGAAGACGGCGGTCCGGAGCGCGTCGGGGTGTGGAGCGGCGGGGTTTTCTTTCCCTTCCCCTTGCCCGAACCGACCGTCTGAGCGCCAAGGGCCGCTCGCTTTGCGCGCCAAGCGCCTATATGGTCTTTGACTGGTTTTCCCGCACGAGGTCCCCGGTCCATCGATGTTGCGCATCGCGCTGATCGACATTCTGCTTTTCGCCCTGCCCTTCATCCTCTACGCAGCCTATATGGTCGCGGTGCGGGGCATCGCGCCGGCCGATCTCTGGCAGGGCGCGCCGGTGTTCTGGCTGCTCGCGGCGGGATGTGGACTCCTGCTTGTGGTGATGGCGACGCTCATTCAGTTCTCCGGCGGGCCGACGACCGGGACCTATCATCCTCCGGTGATCGAGGATGGTGTCATCAAGCCGGCCGATATCGACTGACGGGGTCCCATGCCCGAGCACGCCGCCAAGCGCGCTGCAGCGCTCCCATCGCTCAAAGACGCGGAATGGCTGAAACGCCCGGAGACGCTGCGCGTGTTCGCGGCCCTCAGCGGTCCGGATGTGGAAACGCGTGCCGTCGGCGGCGCCGTGCGCAACGGCCTGCTTGGGCAAGCGGTGGCCGAGGTCGATCTCGCCACCACGGCGCTGCCGGAGCAGGTCATGGCGCTGACGCGCAAGGCGGGATTGAAGGCCGTCCCCACCGGCATCGAGCACGGCACCGTGACAGTGATCGCCGACGGCAAGCCGTTCGAGGTGACGACGCTCAGGCGCGACGTCGAGACCTTCGGCCGGCATGCCACGGTCGCCTTCACGGAAGATTGGGAAGAAGATGCGCGCCGGCGCGACTTCACCTTGAATGCACTTTACGCCGCGAGCGACGGCACGGTGTTCGACCCGCTCGGCGGCTATGACGATCTTCTCGCGGGGCGCGTGCGCTTCATCGGCAACGCAGAAGCGCGCATCAAGGAAGACTATTTGCGCATCCTGCGGTTTTTCCGCTTCAACGCCTACTACGGCAAGGACGCGTTCGATGCGGAGGGCTTGCACGCCGCGGTTCGTCTGCGCGCGGGCCTGGAGCACTTATCCGCCGAACGGGTGAGCGCGGAGCTCAAGCGGCTCCTGGTGGCGCCGCAGGCTGTGCGCGGTATCGAGGCGCTGTTCGACTATGGCTTGCTCACCGCACTGCTCGGCGGCGTGCCGCGGCTCGAGCGCTTCAAGCGCGTCGCGGCGATCGAGACGGCGGTTGGCCGCGAGGCCGATGCGATGGTCCGGCTGGCCGCGCTCGGCGTCTTCGTCGCGGAGGATGCGGAACGTCTTGCCGCGCGCCTGCGGCTTTCCAATGCGGAGCAAGCGGTGCTTGCGCTCGGCGCCCGAGGCCATGCGGAGGATGGACTTCCAGACGAGGCGGCGGCCAAGCGCGCGTTCTACCGGCTCGGGCCCGTCGACTTCGCTGCTTCCGTGCTGCTCGCCTGGGCAGATTCGGGTGCTGCGCCCGACGACGCAAGCTGGCGAACGGCGCTCGACCTGCCGAAGCGGTGGCAAGCGCCGGCCTTTCCCTTGCGCGGCGCCGATATTGTGGCGATGGGCGACATCGAAGGCCCGGAGATCGGAGTCATCCTGCGCCGGCTCGAAGCCGATTGGGCGGAGGGCGGCTTCGCACTCTCCCGCGAGGAATTGTTGGCGCGCGCCGAGGCGCTCAGCCGAAAATCACCCAGGCAAGTCCGATAAGCGTCGCGGCGAGCGCGAGCGCGACTGGGATCGTCGCGATCTGGATCAACACATCGCGCCCGCGCATCGTGCCGCTGCCGATGCGCACGTCGCTGCCGAGGAACTTGCGGAAGCTCATCTCGCGCACCGGCCAGCGCGGGTCCTTGGCGCTGAAGGACGCCGTGAGCAGAAACAGCCCGAGGAAGAAGACGAAGAACAGCATGACGATGACGAGCACAAAATCCACTTCCTGGCCCCAGGCGAAGCTCAACCAGGTGACGCCGAGAAACCAGACGATGGCGCCGATGGCGATCTTAGCCGCCATCGGGTGAACGCCGGCTTCGGCCGCCTGCATGCGCTTGGCGCTGCTGGCCTCGGGCGCTCCGGCGCGCCGCGGATTCTTATGGTCAAGCGCGGTTGTGTCCGACATGGCAGACTCCAAACGTGTCCTCCGTCTGCCGATGCGGGGCTAATCGACGGGCATTGCGAAGGTTCCGTGCCGTGGCGGACAATTCGACGCGGGGCTATGTGAGGCGCTCGATCAGGGCCATCGCCGCGGCCGGTGCGCGCAGCTTGCCCTCGTGGATGAAATAGAGAAACACGTCGCGCGGCTTGGTTTCAGGTTTGTGCGCGGGGTCGATTAGAGGGAGGTCCTTGGGTGACTCGCCCTTGGCCCAAAGCGCCGCGCGCGCGGCCCAGGCGTCGAGTTCTTGCGGCGGATAGGCGGCTTCAAGCTTGTCGTCGCCGCGTTGCAGTCGCGCATAGACGATGTCGCCGGTGACGTCGCCGATGGAAGGCCATGCCTCGGCGTCGGTGAAGACAATACTTGTGCCGGTGTCGCGCATCAGCCTGACGAACTCTTGCGCCTTGAAACTGGGGTGCCGCGCCTCGATCACGTGATTGAGCGGGAGCCCGTCGAGCTCGCACGGCAAGAGCTCGAGGAAGCGCGCAAGGTCGTCGCGCTCGAAGCGCTTGAACGGCGCGAATTGCCACAGCACCGGGCCAAGCTTGTTGCCGAGCTCGGCGAGACCAGAAGCGAAGAAGCGTTTGATGAAGCTGCCGGTCTCGGCGAGCAATTTCTGGTTGGTGACGAGACGAGGTCCCTTGACCGAGAACACGAAGCCGTCGGGCGCCGCTTCCGCCCAGCTCTTGAAGCTCTTGGCGCTTTGCAGCCGGTAATGCGTGGCATTGATTTCGATCGAGGTGAGATGAGAGGCGGCGTAGGCGAGCTCGTCGGCCTGCTTCAAACCCTTCGGGTAGAACACCCCGCGCCATGGCGCATAAGACCACCCGCCGATCCCGACACTGATGCGCCCTCGCTTGACGCCGGTAGCGGAGTCTCGTTTTGGCTTCGCCATGCAGAGAAGGTAGCGCGGTCCGCCGCAGCACAAAAGAAAAGAGCCGCGCCCGAAGGCGCGGCTCAATACTCTGGGGGACTTGTACGCAGGGACGCGAAACGACTCAACGCAACTTGACACTGCCTACGCATAACCAACGCATAGAACAAGTTACATCGGCGTAATGGTCGCAGGGCCTAGAAGTCCATGTCGCCCATGCCGCCGCCCGGAGGCATCGGGGGTGCCTTCTTCTTCGGCTTCTCGGCCACCATGGCCTCGGTGGTGATCAGCAGGCCCGCCACCGAGGATGCGTCCTGAAGCGCGGTGCGCACCACCTTGGCGGGGTCGATCACGCCCTGCTTGACGAGATCGCCATATTCGCCGGTCGCGGCGTTGTAGCCGAAGGCATAGTCGCCCTTGTCGACGATCTTGCCGACCACGACTGCGCCGTCCTCGCCGGCATTCTCGGCGATCTGACGCGCCGGCGCCTGGATGGCGCGGCGGACGATATTGATGCCGACCTTCTGGTCGTCATTCGCGGCATTGAGCCCGTCGAGCGCCTTCTGCGCGCGGATCAGCGCCACGCCGCCGCCGGGCAGGATGCCTTCCTCCACCGCAGCGCGGGTGGCGTTCAATGCATCGTCGACGCGGTCCTTCTTCTCCTTCACCTCGATCTCGGTTGCGCCGCCGACCTTGATCACCGCAACACCGCCGGCAAGCTTCGCCAGCCGCTCTTGCAGCTTCTCGCGGTCGTAGTCGGAGGTCGTATCCTCGATCTGCTGTTTGATCTGGGCGACCCTCGCCTCGATGTCGGCCTTCTTGCCGGCGCCGTCGACAATCGTGGTGTCGTCCTTGGTGATGACCACCTTCTTGGCATGACCGAGCATGTCGAGCGTGACATTCTCGAGCTTGATGCCGAGATCCTCGGAGATCACCTGACCGCCGGTCAAAACGGCGATGTCCTGCAACATCGCCTTGCGGCGATCGCCGAAGCCGGGGGCCTTCACCGCCGCGACCTTCAAACCGCCGCGCAACTTGTTGACCACCAAGGTGGCGAGCGCCTCGCCCTCCACGTCTTCGGCGATCACGAGCAGCGGCTTGCCCGACTGCACCACCGATTCGAGCAGCGGCAGGATCGATTGAAGATTGGAGAGCTTCTTCTCATTGATGAGAATGTAGGGGTTCTCCAGCTCGACGCGCATCTTGTCGGCGTCGGTGATGAAGTAGGGCGAGATGTAGCCGCGGTCGAACTGCATGCCCTCGACCACCTCAAGCTCGGTGTCGAGCGCCTTGGCCTCCTCGACGGTGATCACGCCGTCATTGCCCACCTTTTGCATGGCTTCGGCGATGAAGCGGCCGATCTCCTGATCGCCATTGGCGGAGATGGTGCCGACCTGGGCGATCTCTTCGTTGGAGGTAACCTTCTTGGCCTTCGACTTCAGCTCGTTGACGATGGCGCTGACGGCAAGCTCGACGCCGCGTTTCAGATCCATCGGGTTGGAGCCCGCGGCGACCGACTTGGCGCCTTCCCTGACGATGGCATGGGCGAGAAGGGTTGCGGTGGTGGTGCCGTCGCCTGCGGTGTCGGAGGTCTTCGACGCCACCTCGCGCACCATCTGCGCGCCCATATTCTCGAACTTGTCTTCGAGCTCGATCTCCTTCGCCACGGTCACGCCGTCCTTGGTGATGCGCGGCGCGCCGAACGATTTCTCGAGCACGACATTGCGGCCCTTCGGGCCGAGCGTGACCTTGACCGCGTTGGCCAAGATGTCGACGCCGTGCAGCATGCGCTCGCGGGCGTCTTGGGCAAATTTCACTTCCTTGGCTGCCATTGTTTAAGCTCCGTGTTTCCTCTTGCGTCATCCTTCGAGGCTAACGCTTCGCTCGAGCGCCTCAGGATGACCGAATCGATTTACGCCGCCTTCTTCTTGGCTTGGGCACCCTCAAGCACGCCGAGGATGTCGCTCTCTTTCATGATGAGCAGCTCTTCCCCGTCGATCTTTACTTCGGTGCCGGACCACTTACCGAACAGCACGCGATCGCCGGGTTTCACGTCGAGGGGCTGAACCTTGCCCTTCTCGTCGGTGGCGCCGGGGCCGACGGCGACGATTTCGCCTTGCTGCGGCTTCTCCTTGGCGGTGTCGGGAATGATGATGCCGCCCTTGGTCCTTTCGTCCTCCTCGATGCGGCGTACGACGACGCGGTCGTGCAATGGACGAAACTTCATCTCGGATCCTCCTCCAGGCAGTTTGTGATTGGATGTGCGCCCGCGCAGAGCACACGCGCGGGTGATGTAGACTCAGGCCTTAGCACTTTCAAGGGGGGAGTGCTAAGGGCGCTAGCAATTCGCCCCGTTTGCTGCCAAACCGCTGATTCAATTCGGAAAACTGTCTGGACGCAACCGCCAGCGCGGATTAAGACTTATCAAACTGAAAAAGAATCAAGGCAGGGCGCTCGAAGCAAATGGACCAAGCCTTCCTTCGTCAGATCGAGGGCTTCTCGCTGACCACGGCGGAAATCCTCTACCGGCTGCCGGATCATCCCAAGCTGCTGCAAAGCTATATCTGGCAGGACTACGACCTCGCGCCGCGCTTTCCCAAGCTTACAGATTTTCTCGATTTCTGGCATGCCAATCTCGACGGCGCGCTGTATCGCATCCGCGTGGCGCACCGGCGGCTGATCTCGCCGGCGGAGTTCAGCTTCATCGAGGGCGAGCTCAGGCTGCACTAGCCAAATCGTTATCCATTGTGATCGCGCGGGCGCGGCGTTCCGTGGCATGCTCATTCGGCTTGCACGACCCGGAGCGCGCGCATGTGGCGGTGGTTTCGAGGATTTCTCGTCGGCGGATTGTTCGGCACGATCTTGGGCATCGCGCTCGGCTTCTTCTTTTTTCCTTATGTGTTTCCGCCACCGCCGGCGACGGAGCAACTCGCCGATACCGACCGCGGCAAGCTGATCGCCAAGGGCGAGTTCATCCATGCCAATCCGAGCGACCCGGTGCATTGGGGTAAAGGCGGCGTCAGCGTCTATGAAGGCGTCGTGTTCCTGCACGACGATTTCGAAGTCGGCCCCGGTCCCGCCTTTCATGTCTATCTCGTACCGGCGGCCAATGTCAGGGATGCGGGCCAAGTGACCGGCACCATGTTCGTCGATCTCGGCGGGTTGCGCGCCTTCAAGGGCAGCCAGAACTACCGCATCCCGGTCGGGGTCGATCTCAGCAAGTTTCCGAGCGTGGTGATCTGGTGCGAGCAATTCTCGGTCTTGATCTCGCCCGCCGATCTCAACTTCGAAGCAAGTTCCTGAAATTCACTGCCGCGCTTGGCTCGTTTCGAGCGCGGGCTCCGGCTCGCCCCCAAACTCGTAGATATGCGCGCGCTCCTTGTCCAACACCGGCTTCAGCGAGCGGAACGCCTTCGAATAGAGATAGAAGGGCACGCGCGGGAAGAGGTGATGGATGAGGTGGAAGTTCTGGAACATGTAGAGCCAGTTCACCACCGGCTCGAGGACCTTGCCCCGGAACCAGAACACATTGGTG
>JBQGDO010000153.1:0-2188 GCA_052039105.1 Methyloceanibacter sp. | reverse complement strand
CTGGATCAGCTTCTCGTAGATCTTCTGCTCCTCGGTCACCCGCAGGCAGTACGGCACCTTGATGACGCAGATGCGGTCGATGAAGGCCTCGTTGTTCTTGTTGCTCTTGAAGCTCTGCCATTCGGCCTCGTTGGAGTGCGCGAGAATGATGCCGGAGAACGGTATGGCGCCGATGTTCTCGGTCCCGATGTAATTGCCCTCCTGGGTCGCCGTCAGCAACGGATGCAGCATCTTGATCGGCGCCTTGAACATCTCGACGAATTCGAGAATGCCCTGGTTGGCGCGGTTGAGGCCGCCGGAATAGCTGTAGGCGTCGGGATCGTTCTGGGCGAAGGTCTCGAGCTTGCGGATATCGACCTTGCCCACGAGAGAGGAGATGTCCTGGTTGTTCTCGTCGCCGGGCTCGGTCTTCGCGATCGCGATCTGGCGCAGGCGCGAGGGCTGAAGCTTGGCGACCCGGAAGCGGGAGATGTCGCCGCCGAACGCCTCCAGCCGCTTGAGGCACCACGGACTCATCAGCCCGTTCAGCCGCCGACGCGGGATGCCGTAGCGCTCCTCGAGGATCGGTCCCATCGTCTCCGGATCGAACAGGCCGAGCGGGTTCTCGAACACCGGGCTGAGTTCGTCGCCGGCCTTCAACACGTAGATCGGGTGGACTTCCATGAGCGACTTGAGCCGCTCCGCGAGCGACGACTTGCCGCCGCCGACCGGCCCGAGCAGATAAAGGATCTGCTTGCGCTCCTCCAGTCCCTGCGCCGCGTGACGGAAGAAGGACACGATGCGCTCGATCGTCTCCTCCATGCCGTAGAATCCGGTGAAGGCGGGATACGCGCGTATCGTCCGGTTCAAAAAGATGCGGCCAAGGCGAGGGTCCTTGGCCGTGTCGATCATCTGGGGCTCGCCGATGGCGGCCAATATGCGTTCCGCCGCGTTGGCGTATCGCATCGGATCGCCGCGGCAGGACTCCAGGTACTCCGCGATCGGCATGTCGGTCTCGCGCCGTGCCTCGAAGGAGCGGGCAAAGGCGTTGAACAGCGAATCGTTGTACATAAGCCCCTCGTGCTTCCGTTGGCCCGATTGCCGGAGCGCAAACGCTTCTCACCGCGGATCGAAGCGCCGTGCGCCACCTGATCGCGAATCAGCAACCTTTGTGCCAATTGAATCCTCGCCGGTTCCTCACGGCAATACGCGAAAAGAAGCATCTGCCAAAAAATTGTGCCTATCGATTCTCGGCTGCGCGGGGACTTTTCAACATGTTGCGATGATTTGCCTAGAAATTGCCGCAATCGTTCTGCTCACGGAACATGCGCGGCATTGTGCATGTGCCGAAAAATTATGCTCACTAATCCCGCAGCTTGAACCGTTGGATCTTTCCGGTGGCCGTGCGCGGCAGGTCGGGGCGCACCTCGATCCAGCGCGGATATTTCCACGCACCGGCGCGCTCCTTCACGTGCGCCCGCAGCGTCTCGAGCAGACGCTCGTCGGCGGCGTAGCCGTTCTTGAGCACGATGAAGGCCTTGGGCTTCACCAGTCCGTCGCCGTCCTGCTTGCCGATGACGGCGGCCTCGAGCACCGCGTCGTGCGAAACGAGCGCGGCCTCGACCTCGAACGGCGACACCCACATGCCGTTGACCTTGAACATGTCGTCGGTGCGCCCGCAGTAGTAATAATAGCCGTCCGCGTCGCGCAAAAACTTGTCGCCGGTATAAGTCCATTCGCCGGCGAAGGTGCGGCGGCTCTTCGCGCGCTGGTTCCAGTAGCCTTCGCCGGCGGAGGGCCCGCGCACCATGAGCTCGCCGATCTCGCCGGGCGGCAGCTCGCGCCCGCTCTCGTCGACGATCCGCACCTCGTATCCCGGCACCGGCTTGCCGGTCGATCCGTAACGGACGTCGCTCGGCCGGTTGCTGAGAAAGGTCTGCAGCATCTCGGTCGAGCCGATGCCGTCGAGCACGTCGACGCCGACGACGGCCCGCCAGCGCTCGCCGAGATGGGCCGGCAGCGCCTCGCCGGCGGAGATGCATAGCCGCAGGCGGTCGGAGCCGGCGCCGGGGCCGATCTCGGGCTGCGCCAGCAGCGCCGCGTAGAGCGAGGGCACCGCGTAGAAGATGGTCGGGCGATGCCGGCGCAAGGTCGCGAGCACGGCCTGCGGCGTCGGGCGGTCCGGCAGCAGCACCGTGCTGGCGCCGAC
>JBQGDO010000152.1:0-2815 GCA_052039105.1 Methyloceanibacter sp. | reverse complement strand
CGCTGATCCCAAGCCACCGTGAGCGGCTGTGGTCAAAAGCCATGGTCGTGAGCGTCGCGGAAACTTCGGGACGATGATCCCGGCAGGCATGATCGAGAGAGGCGAGCGCAAGCGAACTGCTTCTGAAGCGTCGAAAGCGGTTTAGGCGATGTCAAAACCGCGGGGTGACCCTTCCTGCGGGACAAGCTCGGAGGATGTCCTGATACCGACCGAGCGGCATCCGGCGTGTAGGCAGCGCGAAGCTCGATCAGGCTCTGGTACGGAACGTGAGAACCTGGCCGGCGATGCCAAGGGAAAAGGCGCAAGCGGCTAAAACCGCGAGGCCGAAAGTACCGATGCGCCGGAGAGGGGCGGACTGCCTCGTAGTAGCGACGAAGGCCCTGTAATGGGGCTGGAGCGAAGGGGGTAGGTCATCGCCGTTGGTTTGGGCCAACCGGTTCGCCGGGAAGAGCCCTTCGTTCAACGGAAGGCGGCAGCCTTCGCGCGGTGGCACGAGCCGGATGATGCGAGAGTATCAAGTCCGGATCTGTGAGGGGCTCGGGGTGAAACTCCCCGGGCCTACTCGGCATCTTTACGCGTCCCGAGCGGCTCGCGGGCAGCGTCCAGGCGGCCCAAAGCCGGATGCCGAGTAGGCCCGGGGAATTTCACCCCGAGCCCCTCACAGATCCGGACTTGACACTCTCGCGTCATCCGGCTCGTGCCACCGCGCGAAGGCTGCCGCCTTCCATTGAACATCGGGTTCCTCCCGTTGCCGGTTGACCCGAGCCAATGGCGATGGCCCGCTCCCTTCGCTCCACGAGCATTACGCCCGCTTCATCGCTACTACGAAGCAGTCCGCCCCTGCCCGGCGCATCGGTACTTTCGGCCTCGCGGTTTGAGCCGCTTGTGCCTTGTATGGGGCTTTGCTTGTCAAGGAATTTCGGCACGCATTTGTTCGATCCGAAAGCCGTTTCTTCGTCCCGACCCGCGCTTCGCCCATGTCGTCGCGCGCAGAAGCTGTCAAAGGTCGGCCGTCGCACCAACCTAGTCGCATGCTCCGCCCTTGCCAGGCCATACCTTGACAGCTTCGAGCACGACGGCACGCTTGGTGCGGTCGGGATGGCGATCAGAGGGGAGCTCGCTTTCGGGCGCGGATCAATCGCGCCACAACCTTGTATCCGGTGGGCCCGGGGACCCGAACCATGATGCAGCCATGCGCATCGGCAGCGAAGCTCCGAAGCGGCGGACCCATTCTTTTCCTCGGCATAACAGCCATGGCACAAACCGGGACCCGCCACCTCGAACCGTCATCGGCGACCCGTCACAAGCGGACGGACTGGGCCGAAACTATTGGGTGCCTTCAACAACCTCCGTTTATTGCGTCGGGCGCAGAACGACGCCGTCCGGCACCACGCCCTCTCGCACGAGCCGCCATAAGGCGATCAAAAGCTTGCGCGCCAAGGCCACGATCATGAGCTTGCGCGTACCGCGCGCGTTCTCGGTGCGGGCTCGAAACCACTGCGCCAAGGCGCTGTTCTTCTGAAACATGAGAAATCGCCACGCCAATTGGATCATGCCTCGCCGAACTCGAGCGTTGCCGGAGCGGGCCAGCCCTTTCTCCCGGCGTTTTGTGCCGCTCTCGTCGGGCGAGCCCGTGAGGCCGGCATAACGTGCTATCGCCCGTCGGTCGCGCATGTTTCGCGACAGCACCTCCTGCACCAACATATCCGCGGTCTCGATGCCAACCCCGATCACGCGCGCCAGCAGGCGCACCATTGCGTGTGGTCCATCACCAGGCATTTGCTTGAGACGATCCAGGCGTGCCTCCTCGATCTGGCGGATCTGATCACTGATCAGCCGACGACGATCCATGTCGCGACGCAGCTCAGCCATCGTGTTGGGCGGTATTGGCTCGTTCTCGGGCGTGCACAAATCTTCAAGTCGCCCGGCGGCCTTCTTCAGCTTGGGATTGAAGCCGCGGATGCCGAGCCGGATCAACGTTGCTTTCATTCGGTTGACCACCCGAGTTTGCTCTCCGACGAGGCTCTCGCGCTCGCGGTTGGGCCGCTTGGCATCTTCGTCCTTGCTCGTCGGGATCGCCACCATCTTGCAGTGATCACGCTCGCCGCGCAGCCAGCCGAGAAAGGCGCGTTTGAGCAGCTCGGTGTCGAGCCGGTCGGTCTTGGCGCGTCGGTGCTCGCGCGACACGGCTACGCTCGATGCGTGAATAACGTGGGCCTCAATGCCGCGTGTCCTCAACCAACGCGCCAGCCAGAAACCATCCCGGCCAGCCTCGAAGGCGACTGCAGTGCGTTCGATCTTGCGTCCTGCTTTCTCGGCTTCCTCGCGCCATCGATGCAGTAGCTTTAGCAATGCGATCTCGTCGGCAGCGAGCCTCTTCAACGGCTGGCGCTCGACGCCAGGCACGATACCGGCAACGAGCCAGCTCGACTGACTCATCTCGATGACGGCGATCAGCGTGCCGTCCGGCTTGAGAGGGGCAAGGGATCGGCTTAGATCGTTCAACTTCTGCATGGGGTGCTCCATCGGTTCAAATCAGCGCCGATGAATGCAATGATTCTCGCCGCCGCCCCATAGCATCTTTTCCGCGCTGGCATGAGCGCTGGGTCACGATGGGACTACCAAGGAAAGAGCCATGAGAGTGTTCTGGAGCGTGCTTACTGTAATGGTTACGCTGAGCGCCACCGAAGCATCGGCCGCAAACTGGAATGAGGGCCGCTATGCCCCGGGCAGCATAGTCGATAGGCTCGAGCGCGGCACGGTCTGGCAGCGGGGTGGCGGAGAGCCCGAGCCCGCGCCGATAGTTCTTGCTGAG
>JBQGDO010000151.1:0-13460 GCA_052039105.1 Methyloceanibacter sp. | reverse complement strand
CCTAAGCCCGCACCCAGCCTTTCGAGGTGAGCCGCTCCTGCGGCTCGAAGCGCTTCTTGTAGCGCATCTTGCGCGAGCCCTCGATCCAATAGCCGAGATAGACGAAGGGATGTCCCTGCGCGCGCGCGTAGTCCACATGATCGAGGATCATGTAGGTGCCGAGGCTGCGCTGTGGTTGGCTCGGATCGTAGAAACTGTAGACCATGGAGATGCCGTCGCTGAGCCGGTCGCAGAGCGACACGGCAATCAGCGGCGAGCTGCCGTCGCCGTAAGGGTCGGGCTTCAGCCGGTATTCGGTGACGAAAGTCTCCACCACGCTGTCCTCGACCATCAGCGAATAATCGAGCACCGACATCTCGGCCATGCCGCCATCGGCGTGACGCGCGTCGATGTAATCGCGGAACAGCGCATATTGCTCGGCGCTCGGTGCCGGCGACATGCGCGTCGCAACCAGGTCGGAATTGATGCGGGCGATGCGCTTGAGCGAGCGCCGCGGCGCGAATTCGTCGACCAGGATGCGCACCGGCACGCAGGCCGAGCAGGCATCGCAATAGGGCATGTAGGCGATGTTCTGGCTGCGCCGGAACCCGCCCTTCAGCAGATTGTCGATCAGGAAACGCGGCTTGTCGCGGGTAAGGTGGGTGAACAGCTTCCGCTCGAGCCGGCCGGGCAGATAGGGGCAGGGCTGCGGCGCGGTGATGTAGAATTCCGGAAAATTGTTCTTATGCTCAGTCACGTGTCACCGGCGTGCGGCGAATCCGAACCAGTCTGTCACAAGCTTAAGGGAAGCCGGGCCGGCAACGCAATCCGGGACGCGCCACAACCTTGCGTGATCCTGGCAATTTAGAATGATTCAGGACTGGGGCCGGTTGACCACCACCAGGCCCGCGAGAATGTCGTGCAAGCACCGCTTGCGCTGATCGAAAAAAGCCCACAGCAGGATCGGGCAGAACACCACCAGCGAGACCCAGAACAGGAGCGCGTGGAAGGCCGCGATCAAGGGCGTGACCTTGCCGCCATACCACATCCACGCCTGAAGCCCCATCATCCGCTGGCCCACGGTCGCCGATTTCGGGCCGCCGATGGTCAGCGCGTTGTAGCCGAGCCCGACGGCCGGGAACACCAGGCCGAACAGGAGCCAGGCAAGGCCCAAGGTGACAATGCCGAGCACCGCCACCGCCACATAGGCGAGCACCGTCAGGAGGAAGATGATGGCCGCGTCGACGATGAAGGCGATGAAGCGCTTGCCGATCACGTTCTGGAACAAGGCCGGCTCGGCGACCGGGTTGAAGGCGTGCGGCTGGTCGGCAAAGCTTCCGGCTGTGTTACGCGAGGTAAGGCTGCGGTTCTCGTTCATCTGGATCTCCTGGACCTCCCGATCCCCTGAGAGGGAAAACAATCCTCGCGCGCTACATGGTGTTGCCGCCCGGCGCAAACAAGCATTCGGGCGGGTTGCCGAGGCGGGGCCGACAGGTTAACAATTCGCCGCGAGGCGCGGTTGTGCCGGCGGGGATCACTTGATGCGGAAATCGATGCTGTTGCTCGGCTTTGCCGTCTTCCTGGCCGCCAATCCGGCGTGGCAGAGCATGGCTGCCGCCTGCGAGGGCAGCGAGGTCATCTTCGAAGACAACTTTGCCGACGACGCCGGGGGCTGGCCGCTCAAGGACACGGTGGAGGTGAAGGACGGCCTTTTCGTGTTCAAGCTGCCGCCCGACGACATGCAGTCCAACCTGAACGTCACCTTCACGGTCAAGGACGCCGATATCTGCTCCGAGACGGTATGGCCGAACGGCGAACAGCCGATGCTCGGCGCGGGCCTGCTGTTCTGGGGCGAGGACAACCGCACCTATTTCCAGTTCGGCATTCTCAACAATGGCAAGTACTGGATTGCGCGCAAGCAGGACGGCAAATGGCTCGGCACCATCGCCGCCAATGTCGACTCGCCTGCCATCAACAAGAACCCAGGCGAGGCCAACACGCTCCGCGTCACCGCGAACGGCAACAACCTGACCTTCTATATCAACGGGACCAAAGTGCGCGAGCTGCGCGGTCAGGCGCCCAAAGGCAGTTGGCGCTTCGGATTGTCCGGCGACAATTTCGACAAGGACAACACTGCGCGCGTCGTGTTCAAGACGGTCAAGGTCACGAACTAGCCTGCTTTGAGCAGCTTGGCGGCGTCGCGCGCGAAATAGGTGAGGATCGCGTCGGCGCCGGCGCGCTTGCAGGCGATCAGGCTCTCGATTATCACCTTGTCCTTGTCGAGCCAGCCGCGCTCGGCCGCCGCCATCAGCATCGAATACTCGCCTGACACCTGATAGATGAAGGTCGGCATTCTGAACGCCTCCTTCACCCGCCAGACGATGTCGAGATAAGCGAGCCCCGGCTTCACCATCACCATGTCTGCGCCTTCGGCGATGTCGAGCGCCACCTCGCGCAGCGCTTCGTCGCCATTGGCGGGGTCCAACTGATAGGTGAGTTTGTCGCCCTTGAGCATGGCGCCTGACCCGACCGCGTCGCGGAACGGGCCGTAAAAAGCCGAGGCATATTTCGCCGCATAGGCCAGAATCTGCGTGGTGGTGAAGCCGTTCGCTTCGAGCGCCGCCCGGATGGCGCCGATGCGTCCGTCCATCATGTCCGACGGCGCAAGGATGTCGCAGCCGGCTTCCGCCTGTACCAGCGCCTGCTCGACCAGCACCTCGAGGGTGCGGTCGTTGTCGATCTCACCGCCGGCCAACAACCCGTCATGGCCGTGGCTCGTATAGGGGTCGAGCGCCACGTCGCAGATGATGCCGATCTCGGGCACGGCCTTCTTGATCGCGCGCACGGCGCGGCAGACGAGATTGCCGGGATTGGTCGCCTCACTCGCCGTCTCGTCGCGCAGCGAAGGATCGGTATTGGGGAACAGCGCGATCGCCGGGATGCCGAGCGCGGCAGCTTCCTCGGCCGATTTCACCGCGAGGTCGATCGACAGCCGGTCGACGCCCGGCATGGAGCCGACGGCGCTCTTGGCGCGCGTGCCTTCGATGACAAAGATCGGCCAGATCAGATCATCGACTGTGAGGCTGCGCTCGCGCACCAGCCGCCGCGACCAGGCACTGCGCCGGTTGCGGCGCATGCGCGTGGCCGGAAATCCGGATTCGGGGCGCGCCGGCGCTTTGCCTGCGGCGCGCTTGGCGCGCTCACGGCGGAGCGAGATTGCCTTCTGTTTCGAGCTCGTCATTGGCGATCGTCTTTGTCCAGCGGCGGCAAGCTAGCACCGCAGGCTTTGAACTGCCAACGCCTTCGCGCTTCATGGTTGGCAATTGCCGTTATTCGCAGAGGGCGCGGCGGCGGCGCTGCTTCATATCAAAGTGGAAATGGTCTTTGTGCGCCTCGTTGGCGTTCGGCCCCAGCACCGTGCCGAAGCTCTTGCAGGCGTCCTGATGCACCTTGACCACGAACTCGCCGTTGCGGCCGGGCCCGGCGGCGGCGCTGGGAGGCCTGGCTTCGGCCGGAGGCTTGGGAGGAGGGAGCTTAGGCGCGGCGGCGGGAAGCACAAACGGATTGCTCTTCGTGTCGGCCGGCGGCGCGACGAAAGGATTGCTCTTCGCCACAGCGGTCGTGGCGCTTGGCGTCTCGACCGCCGCGGCCGAAACCGAACCTGTGGTCTCCGGCGACGCGGACACGCGGGCCGGATTGAACAGCTGGGGCGGGGGCGTCTCTGCCGCCGCGCGCGGCCAGCTTGCCTGCACGGTGGCGGTCTCGCCGGACTCGAACACGAACTCGGAAATGTCGAGCGCGTTGGCGAGCGCATGCTCGCTGATCAGCGTGTCGGTACCGTTATAGCGATTGCGGCAGACATAGGAGCTCGCGTTGTTGAGCTTGATCACTGGCGCACCGAATGCAGCGCGCGCCTCTGGCTGAACCGTCTTGTCGAGCCAGCCGGCAAGCGCTGCGGCGAGCTTGCAGGTCACCGTCGCCGGAGGCTCGATTGCCACCTTCGGCGCCTCGCCGACCGACTTCAGCAGGATCGGCGCCGGCGCGCCGCATCGTCCCTCTTTGAGTGGCGGCAGCATTTCATATTCGAGGGAAAGGCCGGCGAGGAGCTTGGCGCAAATCGCTTTGGCATCCGCCGTCTCCTTCTCGCTCCACAGCACCGTCGGCGCGTCGCCGGGAAGGGTAGACCGCGTCTCAGCACTTTTCGCAGCCCGCAGCGGATTGCGCTCCGGGGGCGGAACGCTCGTATCCTTAGCCTGCGCCGTCCCCAGCGTCGCGAAAGCGGCGAAGACGGCGATGCTGCAAAGGAGATTGCGCGGCTTGAGGAGCAAGGATTTGCCTTTCTGGCGAAGCTTGTGGTTTCAAGGATTGAGTGCTAGCTGCCCCGGTCTGTTCGGTGGCGGGCTTCGCGAGGCGCGGGAGCCGGGACGTTGCAATGGTTCAGGTAGGGAGACATCGCGAAGTTTCAGAGGCCCTCGGCGTGACCTTCGAAGAGGTCGGTCGCGCCGGTCTGGTGACCCTCGATCGTCCCGCCCGTCTTAACGCTTTGAACCGGGAAATGTTCGAGGCGCTCAGGGCGCAATACCGGCTTTGGGCGCCGGCGGCCCACATCTATGGCGTGGCGATGCAATCCGCCCACCCCTCCGTCTTCTGCAGCGGCGGCGATCTGAAATTGCTGCACGAATGGGGCGAGCAGGGGGCGACGGACGCAATCCGCGAATTCTATCGCGCGGCCTACAGCCAGGTCTGGGTGCTGGAGAAATTCATCAGGCCGAACGTGCCGTTGATCGACGGGCTGTGCCTCGGCGGCGGCATCGGCATCACGCTTTTCGGCACGCATTGCGTGGCGGGGGAGGGCTACCGCTTCGGCATGCCGCAAGTCGGGATCGGCTTCCTGCCGGACATCGGCGGCACCTATTTCCTTCCGCGGCTGCTTGGGCGGACTGGGCTCTATCTTGCGCTCACCGGGCGCATCATCGGTCCGGCCGAAGCGTACCGGCAGCGTCTCGTCAGCCATTGCATCCCGGCGGCGCATTTCGGCGTGATCAAGGACGCGCTCGCCGACAATCATCCGATCGACCGGCTGCTCGATGGCCTGCACAAAGATCCGGGCGAGGGCGAGCTCGTGCGTCACACGCCGCTGATCGACCGCGCCTTTGCCGCGCTCTCGGTCGAGGCGATTCTAGCCGAGCTCGACGCCGAGCAAGGCGAGCATGCGGAGTTCGCCCACGAGACGGCGGCAGAGATGCGCAAGAAGTCTCCGACCTCGCTCAAGATTGCGTTTACCCAAATGCAGCGCGGCAAGTCGCTCGAGCTCGCCCCGGCGCTGAAGCTGGAGTTCCGGCTCGCCTCCCATCTCGTCGCAACCCACGACTATCGCGAAGGCATCGCCGCACGCATCGCCGGCAACGGCCGCGCGCCCAATTGGCAACCGGCCAAGCTCGAAGCGGTCGACGACGCAGCGATCGAGCGCTTGTTCGAGACGCCGGCCGCCGATGAACTGGATTTGGAAGAGCTTAGGCCGGGTCTTTGAACTGGGCTCAAACGCGAGCCAACATCATCAAAACTTAATCCTAGAATTTCATGCAATCTTAAGCGTCTTGCTTAAGCGGATTTTAGGCCGATTTGCCTATCGTCTCCCTCAAGTTGGGGATTAAACAACAACGAATGAGGGTAGGCGATGAGTGTAGCCCTGGATCTAGGGACCCGTGCGGGCGCCGATGAGGCAGAAGACCTCAAGGGCCGCTATCTTGTTTCTTTGAAACTCGTCGAGCGGCTGCATCGGTTGCTGCTGGATGTCATCAAAGATGAATTCGAGCGCTTGGGCCGTGCGGACGTCAACAGCGTGCAGGCGTTGCTGCTCTACAATATCGGCGACGCCGAATTGACGGCAGGCGAACTGACCAGCCGCGGCTATTATCTCGGCTCGAACGTCTCCTACAACCTGAAGAAACTGGTCGACGCCGGCTACATCCATCATCAGCGTTCGACCACCGACCGCCGCTCGGTGCGCGTCAGGCTCACCGACAAGGGCCAGGAGGTCTGCAAGGTCGTCAACAATCTCTATCAGCGTCAGCTCAAGTCGCTGCAGCAGGTCGGCGGCATCGCCAGCAACGATCTCGAGATCTTGAACAAGGCGCTGATCCGGCTCGAGCGCTTCTGGACCGACCAGATCCGTTATCAGCTGTAAGCGGGCCGTAAAGAGCCGCAAAACACCGCATTCGCACCGCATTAAGCCGCAATTGTCGCACGCCCCGGCCGAGCCATCCTCGCCGGGGCGTTTTGCGTTCCGGCGCGCCAAAAATCGCCCGATTCAGCCGCTAGCTCTTGCAGCGAGCCGCGCGCCGCAACATCTAATGCGGGCGGGACTTCGAGGGACATGGTCAGCATCGTTGCGGAATAGCTCGCCAAGACAGGCCGGCGCCTTTACCGATCGGTGACAACAAGTTGAGATCATTGGCACTAGAGTGATCGGACCAAAGCGCCTATAGTTGCTTGGGATTTTTAGCCGCAAAGGACGGGGGCGGCGAATGCCGACAGTTCAGGCTTCTCGAAGCGGGGCAATTCTTGCCGCGACCGGACTTGCCGCCGCGCTCGTCGTGAGCGGGACGGCTCATGCCGGCCCATTCCAGTGGTTGACCGGCAAGAACCAGCAGCAGCAACCGCCGCAGCAATATCAGGAGCAGCCGCAGCAAGAGAGTGGCAATAGTCCCGGTTTCTTCCCATTTTTTGGCGGCAAGGGCAATCGGCCCAATCGCGGCTATCAAGCCGGCACCGATCCGACCGCGGCCCCGCGCGCCAGCGAGCTTCCGGCCAACGATCCGGAAGCCTACATGATCACCAACCCGCCGCTCGGCATGCCGACGCTGTCGTCGCGCAACGTTGCCGCGACCCAAGCCGCCATCCAGCGCTATCAATCCATTGTCGCGCAAGGCGGCTGGCCGATGGTGCCGGCCAAGGCCATGCGTCCCGGCCAGCGCGGCCAGGAAGTCGCGGCTCTGCAGCGGCGTCTCGAGGTTACCGGCGATCTTGTCGGCATGAGCGTGCCTGGCGAGTACGACGCTGCCGTCGTGCAGGCGGTGAAGATCTTCCAAACACGGCATGGACTGCCAGCGACCGGCGTTATCGACAGCAAGGCGATGGTCGAGGCCTTGAACGTGCCTGCATCGATCCGGCTTGCGCAGCTTCAGGCGAGTCTGAAGCGCCTCCAGAGCCTTTCGGCGAATACCGGTGGCCGCTACGTCGTCGTCAATGTCCCGTCGGCGCAGGTCGAAGCCGTCGAAGGCGGCGAGGTGGCTTCACGCCATGCTGCCGTGGTCGGCAAACCGGAGCGCCCGACGCCGGAGATTTCCAGCAAGGTCATCGAGATCAACTTCAATCCTTATTGGTACGTGCCGCGCACCATCATCCACAAGGACCTGATTCCCAAAGGCCGTGCCTTTGCCGCGCGCGGCCAGGACATGCTTGCCGCCTATCGCATGCAGGCATTTGACGCGACCGGCAATCCGCTCGATCCGCGGCAGATCAATTGGAACGGCCCCGAGGTCTATAACTACAATTTCCGCCAGCTTCCCCAGGGGGAGAACTCACTCGGCTTCGTGAAGATCAATTTCCCCAACAAGGACAGCGTCTATCTGCATGACACGCCGCTCAAGAGCTTGTTCGGCAAGGCGGTGCGCTTCGAAAGCTCGGGCTGCGTACGCGTGCATAATGTGGAACAGCTGGTCGCCTGGATTCTGCGCGACACGCCGGGCTGGAACTACCAGCGCATCGTCTCGATGAAGCACACCGGCGAGCAGATCGACGTCAAAGTGTCCAAACCCGTGCCGATCTACCTCGCCTACATCACCGGCTGGGGAACGCCCGATGGCCAGGTGCATTTCGGACGCGACATTTACGGGCTCGACGGCGCCTCGACGACCGCCTCGGCATACTAGCCGGCCTTGCAAGCTTGCCTCTTTGGGTGACCGGCCCCATTTGCTGGTGCTAGGCGCGCCATGCCTTGGGTGTTGCTGGCGTGCGCCCGCGACATGTGGTAGAGGCAGCCAAACCCCTGAAGAGAGTGCGGGAACTGAGCCTCTCTTTGGCCAACCGGGGCGGATTCGAGCTCGAGGAGCAGTGAGCCATGACGGCAAGTGATGCACGGCGCGCCGAAGCGCGCGGAAGCGAGTTTTTCACCAAGCATCTCGAAGAGGTCGATCCCGAGGTTTGGGGCGCCATCGAGGATGAGTTCGAGCGCCAGCAGAACGAGATCGAGCTGATCGCCTCGGAAAATATCGTCTCGCAGGCCGTGCTCGAAGCCGCCGGCACGTTGCTCACCAACAAATATGCCGAGGGCTACCCGGGACGCCGCTATTACGGCGGCTGCCAATATGTTGACGTCGTCGAGCAGCTCGCCATCGACCGCGCCAAGCGCTTGTTCAATTGCGCCTTCGCCAATGTGCAGCCGCATTCCGGCTCGCAAGCCAACCAGTCCGTGATGCTCGCGCTGGTGAAGCCCGGCGATACCGTCATCGGCATGTCGCTCGCTTCCGGCGGCCACCTTACTCACGGCGCTCCGCCCAACCTCTCCGGCAAATGGTTCAACGCCGTGCAATACGGCGTGCGCAAGGACGACCACCGCATCGACTATGACGAGGTCGAGCGGCTGGCGAAGGAGCATAAGCCTGCGCTGATCATCGCCGGCGGCTCGGCTTATCCGCGCATCATCGATTTCGCAAGATTCCGCGCCATCGCCGATTCCGTCGGCGCTTATCTCATGGTCGACATGGCGCATTTCGCGGGGCTCGTCGCCGCAGGGCTGCACCCGAGTCCGCTGCCGCACGCCCATGTCGTCACCACCACGACGCACAAGACTTTGCGCGGCCCGCGCGCCGGTATGGTGCTCTCCAATGACGAGGAGATCGGCAAGAAGATCAATTCCGCCGTCTTCCCCGGCCTCCAGGGCGGACCATTGATGCACATCATCGCCGCCAAGGCCGTGGCCTTCGGCGAGGCGCTCCGCCCGAACTTCAAGCTCTACGCCAAGAACGTCATCGACAACGCCAAGGCGCTTGGCGAGACCTTGGTCAAGGGCGGGCTTGCGCTCGTCTCCGGCGGCACGGACACGCATCTGATGCTGGTCGATCTCAGGCCGAAAAAGCTCACCGGCAAAGCGGCAGAGGTCGCGCTCGGCCGCGCGCATATCACCTGCAACAAGAACGGCGTGCCGTTCGATCCGGAGAAGCCAGCCGTCACCTCTGGTGTCCGCCTCGGCTCGCCCGCCGGCACCACCCGGGGCTTCGGCATTTCCGAGTTCCAGCAGGTTGGCGGCATGATCCTCGAAGTGCTGGACGGCCTGGCCGCCAAGGGCGACGAAGGCAACAAGGACGTGGAGGAAAGCGTCAAGAAGCGCGCCATCGAGCTTTGCGACCGCTATCCAATCTACCGCTGAGTAATTGCGCGTTGAGGGCGAACAAGGGGAGGGCGGTCGCTGATGCGATGCCCCTATTGCGGCAGCACCAACACGCAAGTGAAGGACTCGCGGCCTAGCGAGGACCACACCACGATCAGGCGCCGCCGCATCTGTGCCGATTGCGGCGGCCGCTTCACCACCTTCGAGCGCGTGCAACTACGAGAGCTGACCGTCATCAAGCGGTCGGGGCGGCGAATGCCGTTCGACCGCGACAAGCTGATGCGCTCGGTGCAGATCGCGCTGAGGAAGCGGCCTGTCGACCCGGAACGGGTCGAGCGCATGGTGAGCGGCATCGTGCGGCGGCTGGAGAATATGGGCGAGAGCGACATCCGCTCGGAAACGATTGGCCGGCTGGTGATGGAGGCGCTCAAGGCGCTCGATGACGTGGCCTATGTGCGCTTCGCTTCGGTCTATAAGAATTTCCGCGAGGCGAAAGATTTCGAAGCGCTGCTCGGCGAGCTCGCGGCCACCGGCGACGAAGAAGAAATCGAGTCCGGCAAAGCGTCAGCCCCTGCCGAAGACTGACCGCAACCCCTACATCAGGACCCATGAGCGCAAGCGACGAACACCACATGGCGCAGGCGCTTCAGCTTGCGCGCCGAGGACTGGGCCTCACCTGGCCGAACCCTTCGGTTGGCACGGTGGTCGTATCGCCGGAAGGCGACATCGTCGCTCGCGGCTGGACCGCGCCCGGCGGCCGGCCCCATGCCGAAGCGATCGCGCTCGAGCGGGCCGGAAGCGAAGCCGCGGGCGCCACCATCTACGTCACCTTGGAGCCCTGCGCCCATAGCAATGGCAGGGGTCCGGCTTGCGCCGACCTGATCGCCAAGGTCAAGCCCGCACGCGCCGTCATAGCCCTTGCCGATCCTGATCCGCGCACCTCGGGCCAGGGCATGGCACGTCTTGCCGCCGCCGGCATCGAGGTTGAGGATGGTGTCCTCGCCGTGGAGGCTCGCGAAGTCGCGCTCGGCCATATTCTCCGCGTCACGGAGAATCGTCCCGCCGTCACCTTGAAGCTCGCCGTCGGCAGCGACGGGCTCATGCCGCGAGGCGAGGGGGCGCCCGTCTGGATCACCGGGCCCGACGCACGCGCGCACGGTCACCTGCTCAGGGCCCGCAACGACGCCATCCTGGTCGGGCGCGGCACCATCGAGGCCGACAATCCGAGCCTGACCTGCCGGCTCCCCGGCATGTCGTGCCGCTCACCGGTCCGCATCGTACTCGACCGGCGTCTGCAGACGCCGCCGGAGGCGCGGCTGTTCAATGACCTCATGGTGCCGGTCTGGATCGTCTGCGCCGCCGACGAGGAGCATCCCAACACTGACACCCTGCAGGACCGCGGTGCCGAGATCGTTCCGGTACCGGTCGACGCGTGCGGCCTGCTCGATTTGCGCGACGTGCTGGAGACCTTGGCGCTGCGGGGCATCACCCGCGTCCTGGTCGAAGGCGGCCCGCAAGTGGCGCGCGCCTTCCTCGATGCGGACCTCGTCGACGAGGCGGTAATCTATCAAGGACGCAAGCCTGCAGGCGCAGACGGGCTCACGCCGTTTGCCGGGGACGGACTTGATCGGCTGACCGCAAGCGGGCATTTCACGCAAACCGAAACACGTTCCTTCGGCCCCGACCGAATGACGTGGTGGCGGCGGGACCGGCAATGTTCACTGGCCTTGTCAGCAGCGTAGGCACGCTCGAAGCGCGCGATGGCGCGCGCCTGGTGATCGCCTGTCCCTTCAAGCGGTCGAGCCTTGAAGAAGGCGGCTCGATCGCCTGTGATGGCTGCTGCCTGACCATCGTCGATATCGGCAAGGCAAAGGGGAGGGCGGCGCTCATCGCCGTGGACGTGTCGAACGAGACCCTGGAGCGCACGACGCTCGGCAGCTGGAAGGCCGGGCGGCGCATCAATTTGGAGCGCCCGCTCCGGCTCGGCGACGAGCTCGGCGGTCACATCGTGAGCGGCCATGTTGACGGACGCGCCAGGATCATTGCCCGCGAGCAGGATGCAGATAGCATACGCTTTGTGCTTGAGGCGCCCATGGAACTTGCGCGTTTCATCGCCGCCAAAGGCTCGGTTGCGCTAGATGGCGTCTCACTCACGGTTAATTCGGTGGATGGCGCGCGTTTCAGCGTGAACATCATTCCTTACACTTTGGCGCATACGACGTGGCAGGACCGGCGTCCGGCCGATCAGGTAAATCTTGAAGTCGATATCCTGGCGCGCTACGTGGCGCGCTGGAGAGAACAGGAAGGCGTGACCAAGTGACCTTCGCCGCCAAGCCCAAGACCCCTCAATTCCTGTCCTCCATCGAGGAGGTGGTCGAGGACGCGCGCAATGGGCGAATGTTCATTCTCGTCGATGCCGAGGAACGCGAGAACGAGGGCGACCTCGTCATTCCGGCGCAAATGGCCACGCCAGACGCCATCAACTTCATGGCCAAGCATGGCCGGGGCCTGATCTGTCTTGCGCTTACCCCCGAGCGCGCCAAGCAGCTGCATCTGGAACTGATGTCGCGCTCCATTCGCACGCGCCACGCCACCGCCTTCACCGTGTCGATCGAAGCACGGGAAGGAGTGTCGACCGGCATCTCCGCGCACGACCGCGCTCACACCGTCTCCGTCGCCATCGATCCGACCAAGGACCATCGCGATATCATGACGCCAGGTCACGTGTTCCCGCTGGTCGCCAAGGAGGGTGGCGTCCTGGTGCGCGCGGGCCATACCGAAGCCGCCGTCGATCTGGCGCGGCTCGCCGGCCGCGATCCGGCCGGCGTCATCGGCGAAATCATGAATGACGACGGCACCATGGCGAGGCTTCCCGATCTGATCGCCTTCGCCGAGCGTCATGGCTTGAAGATCGCGGCTATCGCGGATCTGATCGCCTACCGTCTCCGCTACGACCATCTGGTCAAAGTCGTTGCGCAAACGAAAGTGGACAGCCCCTATGGCGGCGCATTCGATCTCAAAGTCTACGCCACCACCGTGGACACGGCCGAGCACGTCGCGCTGGTCAAAGGCGATGTCGCGAGCGGCGGTCCCGTGCTGGTGCGCGTCCATGCCCTCAACACCATCGACGACGTGGTCGCGACGGGCGAACGCCGCGAGACCTTGGTGCACAAGGCCATGGAGATCATCGGCCGCGAGGGTCGCGGCGTGGTGGTGCTGATCCGCGAGTCGCGCCCCGACGCCATCTCCGCCCGTCTCAATCAGGAGGCACCGGGCGCCGGCCAGCAGCGGCTCATCGAATATGGCATTGGCGCGCAGATCCTGCTCGATCTCGGCGTGCATGAGATGGTGTTGCTATCGAACTCTCCGGCCCGCAAGATCGTCGGCCTCGAGGGTTATGGGCTGAAAGTGGTCGGCCATCGTGGTTTGGAGTAGGGCGGCATGACGCGTAAAGGCCCACGTTCGGTCCTCATCATCGAGGCGCGCTTCTACGAGGATATCGCCGACGAGCTTGCGCGCGGCGCCATCGACGAGCTTGAAGCCGGCAACGTTGCCTATGAGCGGCTCGCAGTGCCGGGCTCGCTCGAAATCGCGCTTGCGCTCAGCCTGGCGCTTGCCAACGGCTATGTCGGCCGGGCAGGGCGCCATCGCGGCTGCGTTGCGCTCGGTTGCGTCATTCGCGGCGAGACAACGCATTATGACATCGTCGCGCGGGAGTCCGCCGCCGGCCTGCACCAGCTTGCCGTGCAACACGCCGTTCCGATCGGCTTCGGCATCTTGACGTGTGAGAGCCGCGAGCAAGCCTGGGAACGCGCGAGCGTCGACGGGCGCAACAAGGGAGGCGACGCTGCGCGCGCCTGCCTGACCCTGATGCGGCTCGAGCAGCATTTCTCCTCGGCGAGCCGGCGCTAGCCGCCTTGGCCAAGCGCGGCGAAGCCACCAAGCGAGCCTCTTCCCGCAGCGCCGCCAGGCTCGCCGCAGTCCAGGCGCTCTATCAGATGGACATGACCGGGATCGACCTCAACGAGGTCGTCGCCGAGTTCGAAGCGCATCGCTTGGGTCAGGAGATCGAGGGTTGCCAATTCGCCGA
>JBQGDO010000150.1:0-14456 GCA_052039105.1 Methyloceanibacter sp. | reverse complement strand
ATTATCGCCTAGGCGGCCGATTTTCGGGCGTAAGCCAGCACGATAAGCCCAAGCACGCCGCCGAAGATCTCAAGCACTAGGTATAAATCGAGCAGCCGGCTGGCCGGCCCGTCCACGATGAGGCTGATCGTCCGGCCACTGGCCAGCGAAAACATGAAGAAGACGCCGAAGATTACCGCTACGCGCTGCCAAACCGGCTTGAAGGCGGCAATGGCCCAGAAGGTTGAGCAGCCGAGATAGAGGCACATCAGCGCGCGGAAGATCTGCGTCTGATCGACCCCTTCCACACGAATTTCCAGCGCTCTCGGAAGGACGCCCGCAGGGTTGACGCCGTAGCTCAGCGCGATCGGCATCAGCCCCACGGCGATGAACAAGAGATAGGCTTGCATCAGCGTGTCGCTGCGTGGCGGGTGCTCGGTCATGCGCATGCGCCGACTCGACGTTACGGTCCAGGCTTTTCGGATTTCGCCCCCATCCGAAACCAGCGTCACGCGCCTTGCCAAGCAAGGCCCCGTCCCTATAATCGCGCGCTTTCCGCGAGCCTTCCCGGCCCTTCCCGTGAGCGAATATGAGCGAGCCTAAGCCCGTCGTCGGCATCATCATGGGCAGCCGCTCGGACTGGCCAACCTTGAAGGCCGCCGCCTCCGTGCTCGATCGGCTCAAGGTCCCCTACGAGACCAAGATCGTCTCCGCCCACCGCACGCCGAAGCGGCTCTATGACTACGCGTCGAGCGCGCGCAAGCGGGGCATCAAGGTGATCATCGCCGGCGCGGGTGGCGCCGCGCACCTCCCCGGCATGACCGCATCGATGACCGAGCTTCCCGTGCTCGGCGTTCCCATCGAGAGCCGCGCACTGAAAGGCCTCGACAGCCTGCTCTCCATCGCCCAGATGCCGGCCGGCGTGCCGGTCGGCACTTTGGCGATCGGCGAGGCCGGCGCCGCCAATGCAGGGCTGCTTGCCGCGCAAATCCTCGCGCTCGCCGACGCGCGGCTTGCCGCACGCGTCATGGCCTGGCGCGCGGCCCAGACCGACGCTGTCGCCGAGGCGGTCGAGGATAATGCCTGAAGCGCCGCTGCCGCCCGGCAGCACGATCGGCATTCTTGGCAGCGGTCAGCTCGGCCGCATGCTGAGCCTCGCGGCAGCACGACTCGGGCTCAAGACCCATATCTATTCGGCCGAGGCGGGAGCGCCCGCCTTCGATGTCGCGGCCGCGCGCACCGTAGGGCGCTACGACGACGTGGAAGCGCTCGCCCGCTTTGCTGCTTCGTGCAGCGTGGTGACCTGCGAGTTCGAGAACGTGCCGGCCGCCACGCTCGAAGCCACAGCGCGCCATGTGCCGGTGTTTCCCGGCGCGAAGTCCTTCGCGGTGGCGCAAGACCGGCTCGTCGAAAAAGACTTCGTGGCCTCGCTCGGCATCGGCGTTGCGCCCTACGCCAAGGTCGATTCGCAAGATGATTTGCGTGCAGCTCTGGCGAAGCTGACGGCGCCGGCACTGCTCAAGACCCGCCGCTTCGGCTATGACGGGAAGGGTCAAGCGATGATCCGCGCCGCGGACGAATGCGCCGCGGCGCTCGAAGCCATCGGTCATGCGCCGGCGCTCCTCGAGAAGGTCGTCCTTTTCGAGCGCGAAATCTCGGTGATCGTCGTGCGCGGCCAGACCGGTGCGCTGCAATTCTACGATCCGGTCGAGAACGTGCATCAGAACGGCATCCTCGCCATCAGCCGAGTGCCGGCACGCATTCCACAAAGTCTCGCTTTCGACGCGAGATCGATTGCCGGCAAGATCGCCGAGGCGCTCGGTCATGTCGGGGTGCTTTGCGTGGAAATGTTCCAGAGCGGTGGCGAGCGCCCCGCCCTGCTCGTCAACGAGTTCGCGCCGCGGGTCCACAATTCAGGCCATTGGACCATCGATGCGTGCGCGGTGAGCCAGTTCGAGAACCATGTCCGCGCAATCTCAGGCTGGCCGCTCGGCGAAACCGACCGCCATAGCGATGCGGTGATGACCAATCTGATCGGGGCGGATGTTGAGAAATGGCGGGAGTTCGCCGCGGAACCCGGCACGGCGGTGCATCTCTACGGCAAGGCCGAGGCGCGGACCGGCCGCAAGATGGGCCACGTCACCCGGCTCTACCCCAAAAGCTGAGCCGGACCCGCATCTGGACAATGCGCAGCTCTTTTGCTACATGACCCGCCGGATGCGGGACCTGACCGGTTCCGGTCGGGTTATGTTTTGGCCTCCCGCACCCACCCCTTTCATCCACTTTGGCCAAACGGAGAGAGAAGCACTCGTGCAGGTCGTCGTTCGCGATAACAATGTCGATCAGGCCCTTAGGGCCTTGAAGAAGAAAATGCAGCGCGAAGGCATCTTCCGCGAGATGAAGCTCCGGAACTACTACGAAAAGCCGTCAGAGAAGCGCGCCCGCGAGAAGGCCGAGGCCATCCGCCGCGCCCGCAAGCTCGCCCGCAAGAAGGCCCAGCGCGAAGGCGGCGCCAGCGCCGGTCCCGCACCGAAACCCCGCGGCCCCCGCCGCTAGCAGCGGCCCATAACTCAACAGAATTCCGTCATGGCCGGGCTTGTCCCGGCCATCCACGTTTTGAGGCCAAGAATGAAGCCGTGTATGCCCGGCACTTCGGCCGGGCATGACGATGATGCTTGGGGAGAGCGCTACCGTGCTTCGCTGCTCGCCGCCGCCGCGATCTCGACCGGGCGTCCAGCGCGCACGGGGACCGGTACTGGCCGCAAGGTCTCCAGGAATCCACGCACCTTGGTCCAGGCGCCGCGCTCGAACAGGTCGTTGTGATCGGCCTGCGGCACCACGACGAGCTTCTTCGGCTCGCTCGCGGCGTGAAACACGTGGCGCGCATGGTCGAGCGGTATGATCGAATCGCGGGCGCCATGCACGATGAACAGCGGCGCCTTCACCTGCCCGATACGCTCGATGGTGCGATACTGATCCACCATAATCAGCTCGAGCGGGAAGTACTTCCACAACAGCTTGCCGATGGCGAGCACCGAAGTGAACGGCGCCTCGAGCACCAGCGCCTCGACATGGCGCTGGAGCGCAAGTCGCGTGGCGACCGCCGTGCCGAGCGACTCGCCATAGGCCACGATATCGTGCGGCGCCACGCCGAGCCCGCGCAGCGTGTCGTAGGCGCTGACGGCGTCGGCGGCGATCCTGGCCTCTGTCGGGCGCCCTTCCGAGCCGCCGCAGCGGCGATAGTTGAGCATGAACACGCCGTAGCCGTCGGCGGCGATGGTCCGGATTTTTCCCGCCCGCTTGGCGACATTGCCGCTATTGCCGATGAAATAGAGCAGCGTCGGCTTCGCGCCGCGCGCCGGCTGATGCCAGGCGATCAGCTTGGTGCCGTCGGCGGCTTTGAACGCGACTTCTTCGGCGGCGGGCAGGCCCGCGTCGGTCGGATGCACGCGCGTGCGATCGGGGATGTAGATGAAATAGCGGTGCAGCAGGCGGCCGACGATGACGAACAGCGCGAAGATGCCGGCAAGCGACAGAACGAGATTCAGCATGCAATACCTTTCAACTCACTAGGCCAAATGCGGCTACCTGAGATTCGTGAACGCACTCCCAATGACGCTCCATGCCAACTGCAGGTTCAAATGCTGCGGAAGAATTCGAGAAGGGCGCGCGAGCCGGCCTGATCAGGATGCCGGCGGCTTGCTGTTGACAGTTCTCTCTGTCTGTTGAGCCAAGTTGGCGCTATCGCGAAGAGGGCGCGCGAGCCGCCCCCGACACATAAAGATTGCGCATGCCTCCATAAAGCCAGTCCGGCGGGAGCTTATCGCCTGTTGAAGCCTAAGTGGCAACCGCAGGATTGCAATGCAACCCCTATGCCGTGACTGTCCGGGTCTGCTTTATAGTGGGGAATTCAGCGGGAGTTTGACGATTTTACGTTGCCTTTGCGGCGGGTTAACTATGCCGCAGAGTCACAGTGTCTTGGCGATTTCCTCGGTCATCTTCTTGGCGTCGCCGAGCACCATCATGGTGTTGTCGCGATAGAACACCGAATTGTCGATGCCGGCATAGCCTGAGGCCAGCGACCGCTTGTTGAACAGCACGGTTCCGGCCTTCCACACCTCCAGCACCGGCATTCCGTAAATCGGCGAGGATGGATCGTCCTCGGCCGCGGGGTTCACCACGTCGTTGGCGCCGATCACATAGACCACGTCGGCCTGGGGAAATTCCGAATTGATGTCCTCGAGCTCGAACACTTCGTCGTAAGGCACGTTGGCTTCCGCAAGCAGCACGTTCATGTGGCCCGGCATGCGGCCGGCCACCGGGTGGATCGCATACTTCACTTCCACGCCCGCTTTCTTCAGCCCGTCGGCCATCTCGCGCAGCGCGTGCTGCGCCTGCGCCACCGCCATGCCGTAACCCGGCACGATGATGACCTTGCCGGCGTTCTTCATCAGGAACGCGGCGTCTTCCGCCGAGCCCAGCTTCACCGGCTTCTGTTCCGCGCCGCCGGCAGGGCCCGCCACCTCGCCGCCGAAACCGCCGAGGATCACGCTGATGAAAGAGCGGTTCATCCCCTTGCACATGATGTAGGAGAGGATCGCGCCCGAGGAGCCGACCAGCGCGCCGGTGATGATCAGCGCCGTATTGCCGAGGGTGAAGCCGATGCCGGCCGCCGCCCATCCCGAATAGGAGTTGAGCATCGAGATCACCACCGGCATGTCCGCCCCGCCGATCGGGATGATGATCAGCACGCCGAGCAAGAACGCGATGCCCGCGATCGCCCAGAAATAGATTCCGCTCTGCTCCTGGCAGAACAGCACGATGCAGACGACGAGCGCGATGGCGAGCGCGATATTGAGCAGATGCCGCGCCGGCAACAAGATCGGCTTGCCCGACATGCGGCCCGACAACTTCAAGAAGGCAATCACCGAGCCGGTGAAGGTGATGGCGCCGATCGCAGCGCCGAGCGACATCTCGATCAGGCTGGCGACCCGGATCGCGCCGGGGGTACCGATGCCGAACGCCTCCGGCGCATAGAACGCGGCCGCCGCCACCAGCACCGCCGCCATGCCGACCAGCGAATGGAAGCCCGCGACCAGTTCCGGCATCGCCGTCATCGGGATGCGCCGCGCGATCACCGCGCCGATCGTGCCGCCGACGGCGACACCGCCCAGGATCATCGCCCAGGTGAGCGGTTGCTCCGGCTGCGCCACCGCGAGCGTGGTGGCGACGGCGATCGCCATGCCGGTCATGCCCATATAGTTGCCGCGCCGCGAGGTCTCTGGCGAAGACAGCCCGCGCAGCGCCAGGATGAACAGCACCCCGGCGACGAGATAGAGCAGCGCGACGAGATCCGGACTCATTTCTTCTTCTTCTGATACATGCTGAGCATGCGCTGGGTGACGAGGAAGCCGCCGAAGATATTGACGCAAGCCATGGTGAGCGCGGCGAGACCGAGCAGCTTGGCGAGGAAATGGCCTTCGGAACCGGCGACCTCGCCGGTCTCAACCGCGACGGCGAGCAGCGCGCCGACCACGATCACCGAGGAGATGGCGTTGGTCACCGACATCAGCGGCGTGTGCAGCGCCGGCGTCACGCTCCACACCACGTAATAACCGACGAACACCGCCAGCACGAAAATCGAGAACTGGGCGAGGAAATCGTGTCCGCCCTCATGCTGCGCGGTCTCTTGTGCGAAGGCCCCACCGAACAGCGCGGCATCCGCGATGAGTGCGAGCGCCGCGAGACCAAGCGCAAAGCCACAGCGCATTCTCATGACTTGGCTCCCTTGCTTTGCCGCTTCGCCGCCGGCTTCTCAGCCCCATTCGCCGGGGCCGCAGCCGGCTTGGCGGCGCCCAGCCGCTCGGCGATCATGGCATTCACGATGGCTCCGTCGCGCGCGATCAACGTGCCCTTGACCAGCTCGTCCTCCCAATTGATGGCGAGCGCCTTCTTCTCCTTGTCGATCAGCGGCTCGACGAAGGCGAGCAGATTGCGCGCGTAAAGGCTCGAGGCATTGACCGGCAGGCTCCCCGCAAGATTGAGCTTGCCCATAATGCGCACGCCCTTGTGGTCGACGATCTCGCCCGGCTTGGCGAGCCCGGCGTTGCCACCACGCTCGGCCGCGAGATCGACGATGATTGAGCCAGGCTTCATGCTCTCGATCATCTCTCTAGAAATCAGCTTCGGCGCGGGTCGGCCGGGGATCAGCGCCGTGGTGATGACGATGTCCTGGCCCTTGACGTGCTCCGCGATCAGCGCGGCTTGCTTCTTCTTATATTGGTCGGACATCTCCTTGGCGTAGCCGCCGGCGGTCTCCGCCTGCTTGAACTCTTCGTCCTCGACGGCGATGAACTTCGCGCCGAGCGATGCGACCTGCTCCTTCACCGCCGGCCGCACATCGGTCGCGGAGACGATGGCACCGAGCCGTCGCGCCGTGGCAATCGCCTGCAAACCCGCGACGCCCACGCCCATGACGAACACTTTGGCGGCCGGTACCGTACCTGCGGCGGTCATCATCATCGGCAGCGCGCGCTCGAAAGCCGCCGCAGCATCGACCACGGCCTTGTAGCCCGCGAGGTTGGATTGCGAGGACAGCACGTCCATGCTCTGCGCACGGGTGATGCGCGGCATCAACTCCATGGCGAACAGCGCCACACCCGATTTGGCGAGCGCATCGAGGCCGGCTGCGTCGGAGAACGGATCGAGCATGCCGATCACTGCGGCGCCCTTCTTCATGCTCTTGGCGAGCGCCGCGCTTGGCCGCCGCACGGTGAGCACGATGTCGGCGTTCGCCACCGCTTCCGCGTCGGACTTGGCAATCTTGGCGCCTGCGTCCGTGTAGTCGCCGTCGGAGAAATGCGCCCGCGTGCCCGCGCCGGAACGAATGGTGACATCCGCGCCCGCCTTGACGAGCTTCTTCACCGTCTCAGGCGTCAGCCCGATGCGCGGCTCGTCTTGTCCTTCGGCGGGAACGCCAATCGCGATCATCGTGGTTCGAGGCCGGCCCGTGATTTGGGCGCAAGGCTAGCGCCCAGTTGCATCGAAGTCGAAAACTGTGAGGGCGGCGGAGGGCCACCGCTTGAGGTAGGAAGAAGGCGGCTCAAACCACGAATGCGGCGAGAAGCGCCATCACGATGACCACGCCGATGATGGTCAAACCCGTCAGCTTGCAGAACAGCCTGTAGGTCTTCTGGTGCTCCGTATAGTCCATGTCCGGGTGGCCTTCTTTCGGGTCGATATGCATCCCACTCCCCTCTGACGAATTGTTGGCTTTCTGGCCTGCGCCCATAGCACAAAGCTTGGGCGCCGGGCAATAATCGGCCTTTAGGCCGCTTCGGGCAATGGCACGCCAGCAGCGGCGAAGGCCGCTCGCTGGCGCCCCGCGACATCGGCGAGATCGGCTCCGGCAATCGTGTCGTCGAACAGGCGGTGGTAGTTCAGCTCGGCATTGAGATGCAGGAACACCCCGCCGAGCCCGATCGCCGCGCGGTCCATGAACACGAATTCGCGCGGCACCTTGACCGGCCCCTTGTCCTGCAAGCCCTGATGCACCTTGAAGGCCTCCTGCCGCCCATAAGCACCGGGGCTGACATGCTCGGCAATGGTGCGCACGCGGTCCTCCAGCATCGGCCCGTAGATGAAATTCGCCCAGATATTGAGAATGTCGATCAGCTCGTTGGACAGCCCGGTGAAGCCCCAGGTCTCGTAGGCGTGCACGATCAAGGCGCGGTCATTATTGAGCAATCCGCGATAGAGATCGATCACGCCCTGGATGAAGCGCGGCGCGAAAGTGCGCATGCAGCCATAGTCGAGCAGATTTATCCCGGCCGCCTTCCCTTCCTCGTCCTCGAACACGGTGTAATTACCGAGATGCGGGTCGCCGTGGATCACCCCGTAATGCGAGAACGGGAACCACCAGGCGCGGAACATGGCGCGAGCGATCTGGTTGCGCTCCTCCAGCGGGCGGGTGGTGTAGTCGAGCAGACGCATTCCTTCCATCCAGGTCATGGTGAGCAGCCGCCGGGTGGACAGTTCGGGCACGATCTCCGGCACGCGGATCAGGGGATCGTTTCTGAAGATGATGCCGTAGAGCCGCGTGTGGCGGGCTTCGAGATCGTAATCGAGCTCCTCGCGCAGCCGTGCGGAGATCTCCTTCAGCATCTCCGACGTCTCGATTGCCGGCCGCATGCGGCGGTGAATCGAGAACAGCACCGAGAGCTGGGCGAGATCGGCCTCCACCGCCGACTGCATGTCCGGATATTGCAGCTTGGCGGCGAGCAGGCGCCCGTCATGACCGACCGCGCGATGCACCTGGCCGAGCGAAGCCGATGCCGCCGCTTCATGCGCGAAGCTCTTGAACTTGGACTCCCAGTCCGGCCCGAGCTCCGCCGCCATGCGCCGCCGCACGAACGGCCAGCCCATCGGCGGGGCGTGACTCTGCAACTGCCCAAGCTCGGCGGCGTATTCGGCAGGCAGCGCCTCCGGAATGGTGGCGAGCAGCTGCGCCACCTTCATGATCGGGCCTTTCAGGCCGCCAAGCGCCGCAGCCAGCGCCGCGGCATCTTTTTCGCGCTCTGGCTCGAGCCCGAACAGGCGCCGCCCGGCAATGCGCGCCGCAACGCTGCCGACATTGGCCCCGACCCTGCCATAGCGAAGCGCGCGGGCGGAAAGCCGGTTTTTCTCGCGGTCGGAGGGACGCTCGTTCATGGTGCTCAACGCAAACTAGCCTCTCCCCCATATAGGAAACAAATGCGCGCCGCGCACTTCACGCGGAATCGAATTGCCGGGCGGCGCCAAGCGGTTCATGCTGCGGGCCAGGAGGACGCGCCTATGCGACTGTTACCCGCGTTGTTTGCTGCTTTGCTCGTGGCTTCGCCTGCCCTGGCGGCACAGGAGACCTCGATCGAGGTTTGGAAATCGGCGACCTGCAAATGCTGCATCAACTGGGTGAAGCATCTCGAAGCGAACGGCTTCGCCGTCAAGGTCAATGCCGCCGATCAATCGACGCTCGACCGCCTCAAGGCGCAATACGGTATCGGTGAGAAACTCGCTTCATGCCACACGGCAAAGATCGGCCCCTACGTGATCGAGGGTCATGTGCCGGCGACCGACATCAAACGGCTGGTTGCCGAGGAGCCGGAGGCGGTCGGCCTCAGCGTGCCGGGCATGCCGGTCGGCTCCCCCGGCATGGAGCAGGGCGGCGAGTTCGAGCCCTATGACGTGCTCTTGATCAAGAAGGGCGGCGCGACGGAGGTCTTCGCCAGCCATTGATGGTTCGAGGCCGGCCGTCATCCTGAGGTGTGAGCGCAGCGAGCCTCGAAGGACGGCCGGGCACTTCACCATGACGGATGCGGCAACTTGCAAATCTATTTGCCGAGCTGGCTCAGCGCGTCGCGATATTCGCGCATCGCCTTGCGCGCATTTTCCAATTCCGCCTCCAGCGCAAGCGTCGACGACGATTTCGGCCGCTTCTTGCCGCTCGCGAGAATGAGCAGCACCACGATCGCCGTCGGCGTAAGAAAGTCTGTGACCATGATCGGCCCGGCATTGCCCGGCGCGAGATTGCCGGTGGCGAGGATGTCGCGGACATGACCGATTCCTGCGCCGATCAGGAAGCAGGCGGCGGCGATGCCGACCGCGACCCGCGCCTCGAAGCCTCTGAAAGCCGCATAGATCGCCGCCAGCCCGAGTCCGAGATTGGCGACCCCCACTTCATATTGGAACGGACTCGTTGCCCAGCCGATCGCCGCCGCCGAGCGCTCGGGGAAGAATACATGGCCGACGAAAGCCCACACCCCCTGGATGCCGAGCGGGAAGAGAAAGAGATAGCGCGACAGCCGGTCGATGACGAAGCCGCGCACGACCGGCGGTCCTTCGCGCCAGACGGCAATGCTGACGCAGATCAACGCCGCGCCCCAAAGCAGAATAGGAACGAGTGCGACCCCCGTCACCGCATCTTGCCTCCTCACGCCCCCGGCAGATTATTCCACCTCTCAGACTCTCTTC
Source organism: Methyloceanibacter sp. (assembly GCA_052039105.1). GTDB lineage: Bacteria > Pseudomonadota > Alphaproteobacteria > Rhizobiales > Methyloligellaceae > Methyloceanibacter. The sequence continues at coordinate 4,469 of JBQGDO010000150.1, read as the reverse complement.
GTCAACCCACCTACCGCTAGGCCGGAGCCTTGGCGTCCATCGCTTCGAGCTCGTCGATCAGGCCCTCGATCACCTTGAGCCCCATCGACCAGAAATTCGGGTCGGACGCGTCGAGCCCGAACGGCGCCAGCAGTTCCTTGTGATGCTTGGTGCCGCCCGCCGCCAGCATGTCGAGATAGCGCTCGGCAAAGCCCTTGTCCGCCTTCTCGTAGACCGCGTAGAGCGAGTTCACCAGGCAATCGCCGAAGGCATAGGCATAGACATAGAACGGCGCGTGGATGAAATGCGGGATGTAGCACCAGAAGGTCTCGTAGCCGGGCTTCAGCTCGATCGCCGGGCCTAGGCTCTCGCGCTGGACCTCGACCCAGATTTCGCCGAGCCGCTCCGACGTCAGTTCGCCCTCGCGCCGCTCGGTATGCACCTTGCGCTCGAAATTATAGAAAGCGATCTGCCGCACCACCGTGTTGATCATATCCTCGACCTTGGCGGCGAGCAGGGCTTTGCGCTCGCGCGGGCTCGGCGCCTGGTCGAGCAGCTTGCGGAAGGTCAGCATCTCGCCGAACACGCTCGCCGTCTCGGCAAGCGTCAGCGGCGTCGGCGCCATCAGCGGGCCTTGCACATTGGCGAGCACCTGATGCACGCCGTGGCCAAGCTCATGTGCGAGAGTCATCACATCGCGCGGCTTGCCCTGATAATTGAGCAGGATATAGGGATGCGCGCTCGGCACGGTCGGATGCGAGAATGCACCGGGCGACTTGCCCTCCCGCACCGGCGCATCGATCCAACCTTTCGCAAAGAACTGTCCGGCGATCTCCGCCATGCGCGGCGAGAAATTGCGATAGGCCGTCAGCACGGTCTTCTGTGCATCGTCCCAACCGATCACCTGCTTCGGCTCCTCCGGGAGCGGCGCGTTGCGGTCCCAATGCGCCAGCGTCTTCTTGCCGAGCCAGCGCGCCTTCACGGCGTAATAGCGATGCGAGATGCGCGGATAGGCCTCGCGCACGGCGGCGACCAGCGCGTCGACCACCTCCTTTTCGACGCGGTTGGCGAGGTGGCGCGAGTCGGCGACGTCGACGAATCCGCGCCAGCGGTCTGAGATCTCCTTGTCCTTGGCGAGCGTGTTGGTGATCAAAGTGAACAGTCTGACATTCTGTTTGAACGTGTCGGCAAGCGCGTTGGATGCCTCTTTACGTACGCGTTCGTCAGGGTCGAGCAGCCTGTTCAAGGTCGGCTCGAGGCTGAGCTGCTCGCCGGCGGCATCGAATCTGAGCGAGGTCATCGTCTCGTTGAATAGACGGTCCCAGGCGCCGCGTGACGTGACCGCCTTTTCGTGGAACAGTTGCTCGAGCTTGTCCTCGAGTTGATACGGCTTCTCTTTGCGCAAATCTTCAAGCCAAGGCCGGTAATGACCGAGTTCGGAATTTGTTATTGCCGTCTCGAGCTGCGCGTCATCGAGCCGATTCAACTCCAGCGGAAAGAACAGCAGCTTGGATGAGATGGCGGTGATCTTCTCCTGGATGTCGCCGAAGAACTTCTGCCGCTTGGGGTCCGAGGTGTCGGCGGCATAAAGCAGGCTCGCATAGGAGACGATACGCCCCATGAGATCGTTCAGCGCCTCGAACTCGCGCACCGCCTGCGCGATCTGGCCGCCACCCTTCCCGCCATCGAGCAGATTGGCGAGCTTGCCCGCATAACGCTCTTGCATCGCATCTGCCGCGCGGTCGGCTGTCTCGAGATCGGTCTTGAGCTTGGGCGCAGCCGGGCCGGGATAAAGATCGGCAAGGTTCCATTCGGGCAAGGCGCCAAGCTGCAGCGCCTCGGCCTCAGCGGCCTCCGGCTTCCCCTTGGCCGAAGCTGTGGCGGCTGTGATCGGCTGCTTTGGCCCATAGCTGAATTGCGGCAGCATTTATTCCTCGACTCTGTTGGCGGATTGATCGCGTCTAGTGTGGGTGGCCTAGCGCGCCCCTGCAAGAGTGAGAGACCCGCTTGCCCTTGCGCCTTTTAGCGGACCTTGGCGGCAACACCTCACCAAAATCGAACCGCTATAAAGGGGATATTTACCCTTAAGGTGCACGATTTTGGCACAGAAGCGGCCGTCCCTCGCGCGTAAGGCGACGTTTCGCGGCTGCTTCTGGCCTGTCTCAGTCTGCGTTAGTAGCGAGTTTGCGTCATGCCCAAGCGCGTTCTGGTCGTCGACGACGACCCTGCCCAGCGTCGGATCCTCGAAGAGGTCATCAAGCGGTTCGGCTATCACGTCTCGACCGCCGAGAGCGGCGACAAGGCGCTTGCCGCGCTCAAATCCGACACCACAGGAGAGATTTCCCTCGTCCTGCTCGACCTTGTCATGCCGGGCACTGACGGCTTGGCGGTGCTTTCCGCCATGCGCTCTTTGCCGAAAAGGCCGCCCGCCATCGTGCAAACGGCGCATGGCTCGATCGATGCCGCCATCACGGCAATGCGGGCCGGGGCGGTGGATTTCGTGGTGAAGCCGGTGAGCCCGGAACGGCTCGAAGTCTCCATCAAGAACGCGCTCAAGATCGAGGCGCTTGCCGACGAGCTCCTGCGCATCAAGGCCTCGGCCCGCGGTGAGCTCGGCTTTGCCGACCTGATCGCCGGCAGCGAAGCCATGAACCGCGTGCTCGAGCTTGGCCGGCGTGCGGCCGGTTCCACCATTCCCGTGCTGATCGAGGGCGAGTCAGGCGTCGGCAAGGAGCTGATCGCCCGGGCCATTCAGGGCGAAAGCACGCGCCGGTCGGGCCCCTTCGTCACCGTCAATTGCGGCGCCATTCCGGAGCATCTCGTGGAGAGCATCCTGTTCGGCCATGAGAAGGGTTCTTTTACCGGCGCCTCGGAAAAACGCACCGGCAAATTCCAGGAGGCCGACCAGGGCACTCTCTTCCTCGACGAGATCGGCGAGCTGCCGCTCGAAGCGCAGGTGAAGCTGTTGCGCGCCCTGCAAGACGGCGAAATCGACCCCGTCGGCGCTAAGCACCCGGTCAAGGTCGACTTCCGCCTGATCTCCGCCACCAATCAGAACCTCATCGCCCTGGTCAACGAAGGCCGCTTCCGCGAGGACCTCTATTACCGCTTGAATGTCTTCCCAATCTGGATGCCGCCCTTACGCGAGCGGCTGGAAGACGTGCCCGAGCTTGTTCGCCACTTCATCGCGCGCTTCGCCGCCGAGGAGGGCAAGCGCATCGATGGCATCGAGCCCGAGGCGACCGCCATGCTCGAGCGCTATAGCTGGCCCGGCAATATCCGCCAGCTGGAGAATGCCGTGTTCCGTGCCGTGGTGCTGGCCGACACGCCCATGCTCACGGTCGGCGAGTTCCCCCAGATCGCCGCGCATGTCGAGGGCTATGCCGTGACCGTTCCGCCGGCGCCCGCGCCGAAGGAAAAAACGCCGCGCATTGAAGGCCCGGTGATGCTTGGCGAATCGCGCGCGCCTGCGACCATTCATGTGCCGCAGGGCAACGGCAAGGACGCGATCGGCATTCCCGCTCTGAGCGACTCGGGCGACATCCGCTCGCTCGAAGCGGTGGAGGCCGACATGATCCGGCTCGCGTTCGGCCGCTATCGCGGTCGCATGACGGAGATCGCCAAGCGACTCGGCATTGGGCGCTCCACGCTCTACCGCAAGATGCGCGAGATTGGGCTTGAAGCGCGGCCCAACTGACGGCCGCATGAGCATGGCAGCAATGCCACACAGGCTCGAAAAACGGACGGTGGAGTACTGTATTCCGCGGCCCGGGATGGCCACGTTGGGGGGCGAACGGATACGTTCCTAACCCGCTGATTTGCGGCCGATTCGGCCCGAGGGAGCAATCAATGAGGCTCTTTTATCGTATCGCGTTGACCCTGCTTGTGGCTGCCCCGGTAAGCCTGCCGGCGCTCGCCGCCGAGCCCGAGGCGCCGCAGCAGCTGATCAGCCGCACCGAGGCGATTCGGTTGGCGGTTCAGAATCGGCTTTCAGCCAAATTCACCGAGACGACCGAGCACAAGAAGGACGAGCAAGGCGCCCTCGTCGAGTTCTATTCCGTTCCCGACCAGCGTCTCCTCTGGGTCGACGAGAATGGCCTGACGGAGCGGGGCAAGGCCGTGATGGCCGAGATCGAGAAGGCCGACGATTACGGTCTTCGCGCCTCCGACTACAAACTTCCCGATCCCACGGGCTTCAATCCGCAAGACGCGAACGCCGCCGAGTGGCTGGCCGATGCCGAGGTCAAGGTCAGCTTCGCGGCGCTCGACTATGCCTATGATGCGCGCGGCGGCAGGATCGTGCCGCAGAAGCTCACGCCCAATCTCGATCCGTCGCTCGCGCTTCCCAACCCGACCGAGGTGATCGAGTCGATCGCCATCCGCTCCGATCCCGCGGCGTATCTCAGAAGCTTCCAGCCCGACCAGCCGCAATTCGAGGCGCTCAGGCAGAAGCTGATCGCGTTGCGTGGCGGGGAGAGCGACGAGCCCAA
>JBQGDO010000149.1:0-10026 GCA_052039105.1 Methyloceanibacter sp. | reverse complement strand
CGCGAGCTTGGCGGGCGTCATCCCTTGACCGGTTGCACGATCGCCAATTTGTCGCCGGCCGTCGCGCAGGAAGTCGGCGTCGACGACGACACGCGCGAGGGCGTCGTCGTGCTCGAAGTCAAGGGTGGCACGCCCGCGGCGAGGCTCGGCGTCCGGCGCGGCGACCTCGTGGTCGCGGTCAACAACGAGAAAGTCACCTCGGTGAATCAGCTTGTGACCTTGCTTGCGGTCGGCGGTGCCGGTTGGCGGCTTTCCGTGGAGCGCGACGGCAAGGTCTTCAATTTGGCCATTCAGGGCTGACCCAATGAAAAAAGCCGCGGCCACTCTGTTCGAAGCTGCGGGACTGGCCGACACCGCGCCCCGGCCGCTGGCGGACCGCCTGCGCCCGGCCTCGCTCGACGAGGTGATTGGGCAGGACCACCTGCTCGGCGAGCAGGGCATGCTCTCGCGCATGGTGAAAGCCGGACGGCTGTCATCGGTGATCTTCTGGGGTCCGCCGGGCACCGGAAAGACCACGGTCGCGCGGCTGCTTGCCCAGGTCACCAATCTGCATTTCGAGCAAATTTCGGCGATCCATTCCGGCGTCGCCGATCTTCGCAAGGTGTTCGACGCAGCAAAGGCGCGGCGCGAGGAGGGGCGCGGCACCTTGCTCTTCGTCGATGAGATTCATCGCTTCAACCGCTCGCAGCAGGACGCCTTCTTGCCGCATATGGAGGACGGCACCATCATTCTGGTCGGCGCCACCACGGAGAACCCGTCCTTCGAGCTGAACTCGGCGCTTCTGTCACGGGCGAGCGTGCTGGTCTTCAAGCAGCTCGACGATGCCGCGATCGAGGCCCTGCTCGAACGCGCCGAGGCATATGCCAAGCGCAAGCTGCCGCTGACCGGCGATGCACGCGCGGCGCTGATCAACATGGCCGACGGCGACGGGCGCGGCGCGATCAATCTTGCCGAAGATGTGTTTCTGGCGGTGCCGGCGGGCACCAAGGAGCGGCTCGACCGCGAGGCGTTGATCAAGCTCGTGCAGCGCCGCGCGCCGATCTACGACAAGAGCCAGGATGGCCACTACAATCTGATCAGCGCGCTGCATAAATCGGTGCGTGGCTCGGACCCCGACGCCGCGCTCTATTGGCTCGCGCGCATGCTGGCCGGCGGCGAGGATCCGCTCTATATCGCCCGGCGCCTGGTGCGCATGGCGATCGAGGATATCGGCCTTGCCGACCCGCAGGCGCTGGTGCAGACGCTCGCCGCCAAGGATACCTACGACTTCCTGGGCACGCCCGAAGGGGAGCTCGCGCTGGCGCAAACCACGATCTATCTCGCGCTCGCGCCGAAATCGAATGCGGCCTATGTGGCATTCGGGCAAGCGCAGCGCGCGGCGCAAGAATCGGGCTCGCTCCTGCCGCCGAAGCACATCCTCAACGCGCCCACCAAGCTGATGAAGCAGGAAGGCTATGGAAGCGGCTACGCCTACGATCATAACGAAGACGAGGCCTTCTCGGGTCAGAACTACTTCCCGGACGGCATGGAGCGGCAGCTGTTCTATGCGCCGACGCAATACGGCTTCGAGGACGAGTTGAAGGCGCGGCTCAAGCGCTTCGCTGCGCTGCGCAAGGAACGGTCGAAACGCTAACCGTCAAATGGCGAAGCATAGCCGTAACTCGGCTATGCTCCATCATCGCTCGTCGTTCGGATCTCAGCGCAGCTGGATGTTGAGCAGGAAATCGAAAACCCTACCGAAGGGCGGACGGAACAGGTCGACGAGATTGAACCGCGCCTGCTTGAACACGGCCTTGGCGTGGCTCATGGTCTTGAAGCCTTCGAAGCCGTGATACGCACCCATGCCGCTTGGCCCTATGCCGCCGAACGGGAGATCGTCCTGCGCGTAATGCAGGATGGTGTCGTTGACGAGCACGCCGCCGGATGTCGTCCGCTCCAGGACCCGACGCTGCGACTCCGCATCGTTGCCGAAGAAGTAGAGCGCGAGCGGCCGTGGTCTCGCATTGACATAGGCGATGGCGTCGTCCAGCCGGCCATAGGTGACGACTGGCAGGATCGGGCCGAAAATCTCCTCCTGCATCACCGCCATCTCGTCGGTGACGTCGAGCAATAGCGTCGGCGGGAACTGCCGTGAATCGCTTGACTGCCTGGTCCCCAATTCGATGACGCGCGCGCCTTTGGCCTTCGCATCCTTCACCAGTCCCGACAGCCTTGCGAAATGCCGGTCGTTGAGCACCCAAGTGAAGTCGGGGTTGCCGGCGACGTTGGGATAGAGCGTATCGATCTCTTGCCGGTACGCCGCGACGAAATCCTCCGTCTCGCTCTTGGGCAGCAGCAGGTAGTCGGGGGAGGTGCAGATCTGGCCGCCATTGGCGCATTTGCCATAGGCGATGCGCCGCGCGGCAGTCTGCACCGAATAGCCTTGCTCGACAATGACGGGTGACTTGCCGCCAAGCTCGAGGGTCACCGGAACCAAGTTCTCGCTCGCCGCGCGCATGATGGCACGGCCGACCGGAATGCTGCCGGTGAAGAACAGATGATCGAAGGGCAGGCTGGAGAACGCCTTGCCGACCTCGGCGTCGCCGGTCACGACGGCGACTTGCTCCTCGTCGAACGTCTCCGCAAGCATGGAGGCTATCAGCTTCGTGGTCGCAGGTGTCAGCTCCGACGGCTTGAGCATCGCTCGGTTGCCGGCGGCAAGCGCCGTGGCCAGCGGAGTCAGGGCCAGGGAGACAGGGAAGTTCCACGGCGCGACGATGCCGACCACGCCGAGCGGCTGGTACACGACCTTGGCCGAAGCCGGTTTGAAGATGGCCGCGACGTGACGCCGCTCGGGGCGCATGAAGCGTCGCAGATTGCCGTGCAGATAATTGATGCCGCCAATCGTCGAGCCCAGGTCAAGCATCTGCGACTCTTGGCGCGCTCTATGGCCGAAATCGGCATCGAGCGCGGCGACGAATTCATCCCGGCGCGCGAGAATGGCGTCCTTGAGTTTCTTAAGGTCGGCCCGGCGCTGTTTCAGTGTCGGCGGACCGTCGCGCAAGAAGGCCGCGCGCTGACGGGCAAGTGTCCCATGCAAGGCGCTATTAGCGCCGGGGGCGGGTGCTGTTTGGTTCGTGGCGTTCATGGGGTTGTCCTTTCGCAAGGTAGTCCGGTATCGGATTAGGAACGGTCCCAATCGGCGCCGGCGGGGATCGGTGACAATCGATAAAGAGGAGCCGAATGCGGTCCGGCCTGTGCGGATTCTGGCGTCGGTGCAAAGAAGATCGTAGAAGCCACGAAGACGCTGATGGCGGCCGTCACTAGAGCGCTGCCTACAATTGCGCAGGTGCTGTTCATGTGAGTCTCCTTGAATTTGGGTGGGAGGCCGCGAATCCTCCAGGGGGGATTCGCGATTGCCTCTAGGCTCCAACCATCGGTCCGAAGTAGGTGGCGGCAGAGATCCAGACGGCTGCCAGGCTGACGAGGGCTGCTGCCATGCTCGACACGAGCACATAGGGGAAAGCATCGTCGAACTGCTCGGTATGGGTCACGGTATTCATCGGGGTGTCCTTTCCATAAGAGATTAACTTGACAGTGTCTAGCAGATGGGTGCGAGACTTGACAGTGTCAAGTTCAGCTGCCAAATAATTTCCTGCGATGCGAAAACCCACGGATCTCCGCCAAAAAGTGCTGAAGGCAAGCCTTGCTCTGATCGAGGAGGGGGGACTTGACCAGCTCAGTATGCGCGAGGTGGCACGCAAGGCCGGCGTGAGCCATCAGGCGCCCTATCATTATTTCGGCGATCGGGAGGCCATTCTCGCCGCTATCGCTGGCGAAGGTTTCTCAAAGCTCGAACAGTCACTCGTACGCGCTGCCGCCCAGGCTGGGCCCGAACCGGCCAAGGCCGTGGAGGCTATGGGCCGTGCCTATGTCGAGTTTGCCCTGCGCCACTCCGCCTACTTTCAGGCAATGTTCCGGGCCGACGCGGTCCCGCTCGATCGTTACCCCGAGACGCGCAAACGCGAAGATGAAGCATTTGGAACGCTGGTCGAGGGCATTGACAGGGCTTTCAGCAGCCAGCCAGCCGAGGTCAGGCGAAGGATCGCGATCGCCTCCTGGGCTCTGGTCCACGGGCTTTCGACCCTGATCCTCGAGGGCAGCCTCGCGCGCAAGGTCGGGATCCCCAAGGCGCGGCAGAGGCAGCTTGCAGATGAGGTGATCGGAACCTTCTCAAGCCTGCTCGCGCAGCGCTGAACGAGCGCAACGAGGCCCCAATCAGTCGCCAGGCCCGCTCTCGCCGTAGCGGATGACTTTCACCTTCTCGGTGGTGACGAGACCGCTCCCCATGATCGGCTCGATGGCGGCCAGCAGCGCCTCGATCTTCTCCTCGCTGTCGACGATCTCGATGACCAGCGGGAGGTCTTGCGACAGGCGCAGGATCTTGGTCGTGTGCAGGTGGCTGGAATGACCGAAGCCCATCGGGCCGCGCAGCACGGTGGCGCCGGCCAGGCCCATCTCGCGGGCTTTCAGCACGATCGCCTCGTAAAGCGGCTGGTGGCCGGCCTTGTCGTCCTCGCCGATGAAGATGCGCAGAAGCAGGGCGTCGCGGGCGAGCGGCATGTCAGATTCCCTTCAGGGCGTTGAACGAGTTGGCGAGCAGATGGCCCGCCCAAACCGCGAGCAAGCAGAGCACGACGGAAGCGACGATATTGCCGCCCGCCTGGAGCCATTGGTTGTTCTGAGCGAGGGCCAGAGTCTGCAGGCTGAAGGAGGAGAACGTGGTGAAGCCACCCAGCAGGCCAAACATCACGAATTGACGCGCTGTGGAGCCGGCGAAGATGCGTCCGTCCGGCCCGGTCAGGGTGGCGAAGAAGCCGATGATGAGCGAGCCCGTAACATTCACGATCAGGGTGCCCCAAGGAAAGGTCTCGCCGAACAGGCGCGCGGCGATGCCCGAGCAAGCATAACGCGCCATGCCGCCGAGGGCGCTGCCGATCGCGATCCAGCAATAGAGTATGGCAGTGCTGCCGAACGTCCAAAGTCCCATTACGCGCTAGCTCCCTGCTTATGCATCCAACAAAAAACCCGCCTTCAAGCGGCGGGCTCGCGGACTTTAAGCTCCCACCGCATAACGACTATGCGATAGGAGTCATTAGCTCTGGCGCGGTTCAGGGGGACTCCATCCCCTTCCAGCAATGATGGACGGAATGTAGCCAGGATTCTCGCGAGATCAAGTCCTGTCCCCCGGCATATTGTCTCTAGGTAAAGCTGCATAAGCCATGACACGAGTGGAACAAAAGCGGGTGGGCGCCGGCGAGGACGGCATGCGGCTCGACCGCTGGTTCAAGACGCACTATGCGGGGCTGCCGCATAGCCGGCTGGAGAAGCTGTTGCGCACCGGACAGGTGCGGGTCGACGGCGCGCGCGCCAAATCGAGCACGCGGCTCGAGGCGGGCCAGACGGTGCGCGTGCCGCCGCTGCCCGACGTGGCCCCGCCGCCCGCGCCGAAGCACAAGCTCTCCAAGGCCGACCGCGACTTTCTGGCCTCGATCACGCTTTACGAGGACGACGATCTCCTGATCCTCAACAAGCCGTCGGGCATCGCCGTGCAGGGGGGCACCAAGACGCCGCATCATATCGACCGGCTGCTGGAAGGGATGGGCGACGGGCCCGAGACCCGGCCAAGGCTCGTGCATAGACTCGACCGCGACACATCGGGCGTCTTGGTCATCGCTAAGCGGCGTGCCGTTGCCGCCAAGCTCGGCCGCGCCTTTCAGACCCGCTCGGTGCTCAAGATCTATTGGGCGCTTACCCATGGCGTGCCGAAGCCACCACAAGGCAAGGTCGAAGCGGCGCTGGTGAAGGCAGCAGGGCCCGAGGGCGACCGGGTGCGGAAAGCACGCCCCGGCGAGCAGGAGGTGGCGCAATCGGCGGTGACCTATTACGCGGTAGTGGACCGCGCCGGGCAGCAGGTCGCCTTCGTCTCGCTCAAGCCGGTCACCGGGCGCCAGCATCAACTCCGCGCGCATATGGCGATCCTCGGCCATCCGATCCTCGGCGACGAGAAATATTCAAGTAGCGCGGCGCTGCCCGAGGGCATCGACCGCAAGCTTCACCTGCATGCCCGGCGGATCAGCTTCCCGCATCCATCGGGAGAGGGGGTGGTCGACGTCACCGCACCGCTGCCGCCGCATATGGCGAAAGGTTTTGCCACCTTCGGCTTCGAGGCGGGAAGCGGCGACAACGAGACTGGCGCGTTATGATGCCGTCCCAATTTGCGGAGGCTAACATGGTCGGAAAAGGCACTAGTTGGTTCGTACGCTTTGCGCAGTATGTCTCGCGCGTGACCGGTCGTCCGGTCGCGTTCATGTTGGCAGCCGCCGCCATTGTCATCTGGGCGCTGTCCGGACCGCTGTTCGGGTTTAGCGACACCTGGCAGCTGGTGGTCAACACCACGACCACCATCATCACTTTTCTCATGGTGTTCGTGATCCAGAACACGCAAAACCGCGATACGGTCGCCATGCAGATCAAGCTCGACGAGTTGATCCGCGTGACGAGGGGCGCGCGCAACACGCTGCTCGACCTCGAGGAAATGGAGGAGCAGGAGCTGGAAAGAGTTCGCGAAGGCTACGAGCAGCTTGCCGAAAAGGAGAGGGCCACCCACAAGCGTCCGGAGACCGGCAAGTCCGGGAAACCTGGCCCGCGTAAGCGATAGATGACCGCGTGACACAGAGCAGCGAGCTGCCGAAGCGCTTCTACAAGACCGTGGCGGCCGAGGAGAGCGACCGGGGCGCGGCGCTCACGCTCGACGGCAAGCCGGTGCGCACGCCGGGCAAGGCGGCATTGGCGCTGCCCTCCCGCGCGCTGGCGGAGGCGGTCGCGCAGGAATGGCGCGCGCAAGGCGAGCGCATCGATCCCTCGGCCATGCCGCTCACCCGGCTCGCCAACAGCGCCATCGACGGGGTTACAGGCCGCGAGCAGGCGGTGATCGACGACATCCTCGCTTTCGCCGGCTCGGACCTGCTCTGCTACCGGGCGGAAGGGCCACACGGCCTGACCGAGGCGCAGAGAAAGCATTGGGACCCGGTGCTGGCCTGGGCCAGGGAGGCGCTTCATGCACCGTTCTTGTTCTCTGAAGGCGTGGTGCATGTGGCCCAGCCCGAAACCTCGCTCGACAGGTTGAGGAGGCAATTCGCCGGTCGCGATGCGTTCAGCCTCGCCGCGCTGCATGTGCTGACGTCGTTGTCGGGCTCGGCGCTGCTGGCGCTCGCCGTCGCGCTGGGGCGATTGACCGCGGAAGAGGCCTGGGCTGCCGCCCATGTTGATGAGGATTTCCAGATCAGCCAATGGGGCGAGGATGAAGAGGCTAGAGCGCGGCGCGAGAACCGGTGGCGCGACTTCGCCGCCGCGGCACGGATGCTGCAGTTGCTCCAGGGCTAGGGCAGGGGCTTGCGTTCGATCTTGTCGAGGCCCGCGGCGACATCGGCGATGCGCTGGCAATGCTGCCACAGCGCATCGATCTCTTCCCCCTTCAGCGCATAGGCGATCCGATTGGAGCGGAGATCGAACACAAGCTCGCATTGGATGGGCGCGAGCTTGATGGCGGAGGCGGTCGCGGCGTCGCTTGGGTTGCTGAGCTGGGCTTCGCTCACCAGCCGCGCCTTGATGTCGGCGAGGTCGCGCTCCACGGTGCCGCGATAGAGCCAGAGCCCGACCGCCGCCGCCAAGACGAGCGCAACCGCGAGTGCGGCAATTCCGGCCCGTTGCATCATCCGGCCCTTGCTTGCCCGCGGCCAGCATGCCCCGTTTGTGTGGCGCGGGCAACGCTGCCTAGAGGCCGTCCGCCGGTTCCCTGCGCTCCACCGCCGCTGCCGGGGTCTCGCCGAACGGGTCGGCGCGCATGACAATGCCTTCGGCTTCGAGCTTCACAAGCTTGGATTGCGGCAGAACGTATCTCGCGAAGAAAGCACGCGCGGCATGCGGGTCCTGAGAGCGGCAGGCGTCGCGAGAGTCAAGATGGAAGCGCAAGGTAATCGGCACCGCCGGGTCGTCGTACCAGCAGGACTCGAAGGTGCCGAGGCGCCGGTATTTGTGCAGCCAAGACGCATAGGTCGCGCAAGCATAGTGGAGTACTTGCGGGTGCTCGACGGTGATCGTTTGGCCCGCGAAACCGGTGAAGCAATGGGCGCCGAGGGAGCGAACGTCCGGGCCGCAGCGCACGGCGGATTTGCCGTTGGTATAGAGGCGGAAGTCGCTTCGCCCGCTGAGCCGGAAATAGCGCGGCCCGTGGAACAGCGTGCTTGCCTCCCACACCGGACAGACCTCATGGTTAGGGAAGGTGATCTGGCCCGCGTCGCTGTCCCACAAGCCCTCCTTCAGTCCGTAGAGGATCTCGTCCTGATCTAGATGCACCAGCCAGGGGATTCCCGCCTCGAAGCAAAGTTTAATCGCGGCATCGGCATTGGCGTTCTGCCGCCGCATGAAATTGGTGTGCCGGCTGGAAGAGGCGGTCTGGTCTCCCGGCAAGGCGAGAATGCCGGGGTGGCGCGGCAGGAGGCGGGAGTCGAGATGCTCGTGGTGGTCAAGCCAGAGGATGATGCGGCCGAAATGCCTGAGGTGGTAGGCGCACCAATCGTCGAGGTCGGGCCCGAGATCGGCGACGGTCGCCGTCAGTGCTACGGTGTCGGAGGCCATTCCCCATGCCCGGCTGGTGACCAGCCGATGTTAGTTTGCGCCTCGACGGGAGACCAGGGCCATTTGCGGGACTCAGACCCCGTGCTATGCACCGTCACAGCCACGTCGGAAGGGGCGAGTCGCAGCCATGAAAGAGGTCCTGGAAGAGCTGGAAATCCGCCGCGACAAGGCCCGCGCCGGGGGCGGCCAGGCGCGCATCGACGCCCAGCACAAGCGCGGCAAGCTCACCGCGCGCGAGCGGCTCGCGCTGCTGCTCGACGAGGGCTCGTTCGAGGAGTTCGACATGTATGTCGAACACCGCTGCATCGATTTCGGCATGGAGAAGACCAAGGTGCCGGGCGACGGCGTGGTCACCGGCTGGGGCACGATCAACGGCCGGGTGGTCTATGTGTTCGCCAAGGACTTCACCGTGTTCGGCGGCTCGCTGTCCGAGGCGCATGCCAACAAGATGATCAAGGTCCAGGACATGGCGATGCGCAGCCGGGCGCCGATCATCGGCCTGTTCGATGCGGGCGGCGCGCGCATCCAGGAAGGCGTGGCGGCGCTTGGCGGCTATGGCGAGGTGTTCACCCGCAACGTGCTGGCCTCCGGCGTGATCCCGCAGATCAGCGTGATCATGGGGCCCTGCGCGGGGGGCGACGTCTATTCGCCGGCCATGACCGACTTCATCTTTATGGTGAAAGACACCTCCTACATGTTCGTCACCGGGCCGGACGTGGTGAAGACGGTGACCAAGGAGGAGGTGACCGCGGAGCAGCTCGGCGGTGCCGTGGTGCATACGACGAAATCGTCGATCGCTGACGGCGCCTATGAGAACGACGTCGAGGCGCTGCTGCAGATGCGGCGGCTGATGGATTTCCTCCCCGCCAGCAATCTCTCCGGCGTGCCTGAGCTGCCGACGCGCGATCCGTGGGATCGGGACGAGCCCTCGCTCGATACGCTGATTCCCGATAACCCGAACAAGCCCTACGACATCAAGGAGCTGATCCACAAAGTCGTGGACGAGGGCGATTTCTTCGAGATCCAGGAGGCGTTCGCGCCGAATATCGTGGTCGGCTTCGCCCGCATGGAAGGGCGCACGATCGGCGTCGTCGCCAATCAGCCGATGTTCCTCGCCGGCGTGCTCGATTCCGACGCCTCGCGCAAGGCCGCGCGCTTCGTGCGCTTCTGCGACTGCTTCAACATTCCGCTCGTCACCTTCGTCGACGTGCCCGGCTTCCTGCCCGGCACCGACCAGGAATATGGCGGGCTGATCAAGCACGGCGCCAAGCTCTTGTTCGCCTTCACCGAGGCGACCGTGCCGAAGGTCACCGTCATCACCCGCAAGGCCTATGGCGGCGCCTACGA
>JBQGDO010000148.1:0-2447 GCA_052039105.1 Methyloceanibacter sp. | reverse complement strand
GCGCTCGACTGCGGGCTCTTGCCGCTCAACCAGAGCGCCATGCGCTTCTACAAGCGCGTCGGCTATCACGCCTTCGAGGGCGTGGCGAGCGACCTCGACGAGCGCGCGCGCATCGTCGCCGATCTCGGCGAGCACAAGTGCCTGGTCCTCAGGCATCATGGCCTGCTGACCGCCGGGGTCAATATCGGCGAGGCCTTCAACCTGATGTACTATCTGGAGAAGAGCTGCGAGACGCAGATGATGGTGCTGGCCTCGCGCGAGCCCTACAGCCTGCCGAGCGAAGCGTCGTGCGAGAAGTCGGCGCGGATCTTTTGGGGCAACGGGCGCGTGCACGACCGCGACTGGCCGGCGCTGATGAAGCTCGCCGACAAGATCGACCCGTCGTTCCGCAATTGAAATGGCCGCCAAGACCGTCTTCTACGCGAGCGTCGGACCGGAGCTCGCCCTCTACGACATCGACATCACCGGCGCAGCGCTAGAGAAGCGCGCCACGGCGATGCTGCCGGCCAACGTCCAGTACGCCTGGCCGCATCCGTCGAGGCGATATCTCTACGTGGTCTCGAGCAATGGCGGACCGGGCGTCGCCGGCGACAAGCACCTCGCCAGCGCGTTCCGCATCGATCCGGCCTCGGGCGCCTTGCAGCCGCACGGCGAGCCGCAAGCGCTGCCGTCGCGCCCGATCCACGCCAGCGTCGACGAAAGCGGCGACTATCTGCTCACCGCCTACAATGCGCCGAGCAACGTCACGGTGCATCGCCTCAGGAGCGACGGCAGCATCGGCGATCAGGTCCGCCAGCCGGGCAAGCCCGATGCCGGCATCTACGCGCATCAGGTGCGCGCGACCCCCGGGAACCGGACGGCGATCCTGGTGACGCGCGGCAACAATGCCGCACCAGGCAAGCCGGAGGATCCGGGTGCGCTCAAGGTCTACGCATTCAAAGACGGCGCCCTGACCAACCTCGCCTCGATCGCGCCCGGGAGCGGGCTCGGCTTCGGCCCGCGGCATCTCGATTTCCATCCAAGCGAGCCGCGCGTCTATGTCTCGATCGAGCGGCAGAACAAGCTCTACGTCTATTCGCTGTCGCCGGAGGGCGCGCTCGGCCGCGATCCTCTGTTCGTCAAGGACACCCTGGCCGACCCGGTCAACGTCAGGCCAGCGCAGGGCGCGGGCCCGGTCCACGTCCATCCCAGCGGCCGCTTCGTCTATCTCACCAACCGCAACCAGGGCGAGGTCGAGCTCGGAGGCCGGAAGGTGTTCAACGGCGGCGAGAATAACGTCGCGGCGTTCGCCATCGATCCTCGGACCGGCGAGCCGAGCCTGATCCAGACCATCGACGGGCACGGCATCCACCTGCGCACCTTCGGCATCGATCCGAGCGGACGATTGCTGGTGGCCACGAGCATCCGGCCGCTCGCAGTCCGCGACGGGGACGCAATCAAGACGCTCACCGCCGGCATCATGGTCTATCGCATCGGCGACGACGGCCGGCTCGCCTTCGTGCGCAAATACGACGTCGATACCGGCAAGGGCCAGCAGTTCTGGAGCGGGATGGTGACGCTGGCTTAGAGGGCATGCGCGCGATGGCTACGGCCGCAGGCGCCCATGTGCTGCGCCCGTCCCCTCGCCGCTCACTTCTTGGCGGGTACGCCCCGCGCCACGAAGCCGCCCTGAAATCTCGATGCCTGGGCGACTGCGCAAGTGTCGTGGGAGATGCCGACAGCCTTCCCCGCTTCGACAGTTATGCTGTCTGCCGAAACCGTAACCCGAGCGGGCCCTCTCATCGTCAGAAACCGCCGCATGCCGTAATGGCAGAGACGCAGCTCGCTATCGGCCGGCAGATCGAGCTTGGTGCGATCGCTGATGGCGTCGAGAATGCTCACCAGCACCCGCGTCCCGCCGGCGACTGCCGCAACTCGCCCGCTCACTGCTTCGACATGTCCGACGCCGGTCGCGGCTTGTTGAGCCGCCGCCGGTGAGGCGCCGGAACAGGCGCCCAAAACCGTCGCGAAGCCGACGACAGCCCTGATCACGCTCGCAGGAATCATCGGTCAACCCCTGGATCACGATAATGAGGACCGAAGGGGTGCCGGCGCAAGGACCGCAGAAGGCGATTGCCGGACCACCCGAACGGCAAGCATGCGGAAGCAATTACCACAGAAGTGACCCAGGCTATGTGACCGTTGTCACAAAAAGCACGAACGAAATTTCAAAATCACCGATGTAGCAGGACTTTGCAGCGGGCATTCTCGCGGACCTGGATTCTCACTAATGTCTATCAACTATTTGATATTGAACAAGTTATGATTACACTACATCGGCTCGGGAGCGGACGCTGCGGCTGCCGCGCGGGCCGGCTTGCGGCGCAGCATGTCGAGCGGCGTGCGCAAACCCCGCCACGCGATCTCCGGCTCGAACCGAAAGCGCGCACCGTAGCGCTGGATCCGAG
>JBQGDO010000147.1:0-20875 GCA_052039105.1 Methyloceanibacter sp. | reverse complement strand
CGGCCGAAACGCGTGACCATCCTCGGCATCGAGGAGCGTCACATCCACTGCAAGCGATCTCAGGGCTAAAGCGCATGAGAGTCCCGCGGCGCCTGCACCGACGACGACGACATGAGCGTCACTCATTTCATGCCTCGTCCGCACCGAAGATCGGGGTCATGAGCTCAGAACCGCGCCGGCATGGGGTCTGCGGATAGTGCTATACGATAGCAGCCTCGGGCATTGCCGAGGGATCTCGTTGCGACTCGTGAAAACCACTCGCGCCAACGACCACGAAGCCGAGTCGCCACCACCGCTCCACTAAATCTTCATGATTCTCGATGGTCGCATCCCAAGGAATATTTGCGCCAGAAAGCTGGAGCACCTCGTTTGGCCTCGCAGAAGGCCACCACGCAGGAATCGTGCCTCCGCCACCCTCTGCGTATTTTGTGCACTTGAGGAAATCGGCCTGCCACGGCACCGCCATGTGCTTGGTTACGTCGCCAGCTTCGAGAATGTCTCCAAACAAGAGCTGTGTCCGGTCGATGCGAAGAAAGTCGGCTCCATCCATCTGCAATGCCGTCGGGGATTCGAGAAACCATCCAGCCTCGATTCCGGGAAAGAATGCGCCTCCTATGCACTTTGCGAGCGCCGCACGATCCACGCCCTCTGGAGTGATATCGACGAGGGCCGTAGGCCTAATCCCTCCCTTTTTACTGAGGCTTCCCTTCGACCATTTTTCG
This sequence comes from Methyloceanibacter sp., assembly GCA_052039105.1. Taxonomy (GTDB): domain Bacteria; phylum Pseudomonadota; class Alphaproteobacteria; order Rhizobiales; family Methyloligellaceae; genus Methyloceanibacter. The sequence goes on along the minus strand of JBQGDO010000147.1, from coordinate 20,153 downwards.
AGGACCAGATACTGCGTAGGGGTGACGGTGAACCCTTCGTCTTGAAGGCCATTAAGAGAATAGCTGTCCCCCCCGTCGCGAAGACGTGGCATGTTGCCCTGAGGTGTCCCAGGACGCGTTTTTGCATTTCGCAGCGCAGCAGGAACGCGTATCCGGTCGAAAATTGCCTCGCGCTGCTTCTTGGGCATGTTGGCGCTGAGGACAAAACCGTGAAACTGCTTCCCCATCAGCGGGTCGGCATAGACTTGCTTTACGTTAAATGCCGCCTCGAGCAGTGGGTAGACATCATTTGCAAAAGTAGGACTAGCCGGCGGATCAGCGACTCCTTGCCTGACGGCGCGGTCATACAGCGTGTCGTAGAGGGAGACGATCGGTAGCACAGGCGGAGCGAAGTCAGGCGGTGCGCATACAACCCAGGCGCCACGCACCGGCGGCGTTACGGTCTCCCCTTCATGAACCACGGTGACGGTCGCGTCGACCGGACCGTCCGAGATATCATCATACCACCCGTCATTGTTGGCGTAGTGCTCAATCGGCGTTTTGGACGGCGAATCGGAGGTGCCGCGCCCTCCGAGTACGAGCAGCCTGCCAGCGTCATCCGTGCGCAACTCGCCGAGGTAAATGTCCTGGAGCTTGATTTCGGTTCGCGTATTGGGGTTGAACGAAAGGAAGCTTCCAGTGTCGAACGCCACAGCGCCTTGTTGGTTGGCATCGATGGTGCGTTCGCCTGGATTGATAACAAGTTCCTTGCGACGGCTGAGCGCAAGGTGGCGATTGCGCCATCGGCCGGGATTGCGTTGGGGACCTTCGAATTCCTCCCATGCGGCCTTCTTGTTCGCGAGCCGAACCCGCCACGTGATTTGCGCGGTATCTTTTGTGATCTCCCCAAGCACGTGTCCTTTCGCGTCGTAAGCGTAAAGCCGAAACCGGGCGGCTTGACGCTTAACCTTCAATACCCCCCGCTCCTCGGCTTTGTAACCACCAGCCGGGGGCGTGAAGTCGAAAGGCTTTTCGGGTCCAACAAAGAACGCGTCGGGATGATTTCCCACCCTTGCAATGCCGATCGCCGGATGGATTTTTATGAAAGCGATCTTTGGCATGATCGATCACCCCTCTGCTCGCGTCTCCCGAGAACGCTGCAACTCTAGTTTGTTCTTTGATCGTATTCAACTTGATACCCTAGCGCGCTGGAAAGGGATTGACGACGGTCGAAACTGGCAAGAATGGGGGGCGATTCATCAGGTTGACCGGGCGCGGCGCTTACCCCATGTTCCGGCCTCAAGCCCCAGTGGCGGAATTGGTAGACGCGGCAGACTCAAAATCTGTTGCTCGCAAGAGCGTGCTGGTTCGAGTCCGGCCTGGGGCACCATTTCCCTAATCAGACGTAACCGTCCTCGAAGACCCAGCTTGAAGCTCGACCGCGAAACCGAGGCGCTGCTCTATTGGGCCTCCGTCTCAACCGCAACGCCGCTCTGGACGCTCTCGCCTCAAGCCGCGCGCCAGGACTACGCCCGCGGACTGGCCAAGACGGAGATCGCCCCGCCGGCCATTGGCGCGGCAGGCGACCTTGCCGCGCCAGGACCTGCCGGCGCGATGCGCCTGCGCCGATACGTTCCGGCCAACGCGGACGCGCGCGCAAAAGCCGCCATTCTCTTCATGCATGGCGGCGGCTGTGTGATCGGCGATCTCGACACGCACGATATTTTCTGCCGCATGCTCTGCCACGATACCGGCGCCACCGTGTTCTCGCTCGACTACCGGCTGGCGCCGGAGCATCCCTTTCCCGCCGCGGTCGAGGATACCGTGGCCGCGTTGACTTGGCTGTCGCATGCGGCGCCGGCGCTCGGTATCGACGCAGGCCGCATCGCGGTCGCCGGCGACAGCGCAGGAGCCGGGCTCGCGGCCGTCGCGCTGCATGAGACCAAAGGCGCGCTCGCCGCGCCGGTCCGCGGGCAAGTGCTGATCTATCCCGCGCTCGATCTCAGGGGAAAGCTGCCGTCGCGCACGGTGCTTGCCGATCACTTCCCCATCCCGCGCGAGATGATCGAGTGGTTCTTCAACCATTATTTCGGCACCGCCTGGCCGATCGACGACCCGCGCGCGATCCCGGCGCTCTACCAAGACTATAGCGGGCTGCCTGCCGGGCTGATCATCACCGCCGGACACGATCCCCTGCGCGACGAAGGCGCCGACTATGCCGAGCGCCTGGCCGCGGCCGGTGTGCCGGTGGACTATGAGTGCTGCGAGGGCACGATCCACGGCTTCATTAACATGGGCCGCGTGTTGCGCGGCGCGCATCGACGCGCGCGGCAGCGCCTCGCCTCCTGGCTCGGCGAGCGCCTGCACTCTGGACGGCAATAAAACGTTAGCCTTGACGCTTCGCGCTCGGTTAACCCGGCGCGCCTATCAATCCGTGCACGGTTTCACTCGCGAGGCCACCATGCGGGCAGTTCTCACCGCGCTCATCGCTGCGCCCATCTTCGCCTGGTCCGCTCCGGCGGCGGCGCAGCCCGTGCTCGTCGAGCCGCAGTCCAGAGTCACTGTCGGCGCCTTTATCAACGATATCCAGCACCTCGACTTCAAGACCAATAGCTACGCCATCGATCTCTATGTCTGGTTCCGCTGGAACGAAGCCGGGATCGATCCTTCCAAGACCATGGAGTTCAGAAATCTCGATGCGTCCGACGGCGGCACGGCGCCGGAGGCGCTTTACGACAAGCCCGAGACCATGCCGGATGGCAGTCTCTATTCCATTGTGCGTTACCGGGGTGCGTTTAACACCAAGTTCCGGCTTGACGCCTATCCCTTCGACACGCAGGTGCTGAAAATCATTCTAGAGGACACCATCCTGGGCGTGGATAGACTGGTTTACATCCCTGACAAGTTTCCGAGCGTGATGCTCGACTCAGGCGTAACGCTGCCTGGTTTCAAAGTCGGTACGGCAACAATGCTGATCGGAGAGAATATCTATCCCACCAATTTCGGCGACACATCGGAGCCCAATCGGGAGACCTATTCGCGCGTCATACTTTCGATCCCAGTGACGCGACCCGCGCTCTCGATGGCGATCAAGATCTTCTTGCCGATCGTGCTGGTGGTGATCTGCGCGGCGTTGGTGTTCTTCATCAAGCCCAAGGAGATCGGCGCGCGGATCGGGCTCGGCATCACCGCGCTACTCACGCTGGTCGCGCTGCAGTTGACCGCAAGCTCGGTATTGCCCGACGTCAACTATTTGATGATGCTCGATAAAGTTTTTCTGCTCGCCTATGTGTTTATTCTGGTGGCGATCGCCCGCGCAGTGGCGACCTCTTGGCGCGGCACCGAAGCCAAGGCGCAGAAGGCGATCGGGCGCGGCGATCGCATCTGGTTTGTCGCCGTGTTCGTTGCCTATCTGGCGACCACGATCAGCATCGTCTGGACGACGCTCGCCTGAGCGCACAAAAGCGCCGGGCGCATTCAAACAAGCGGCCCGAGACAAGTCCCGGGCCGCTCTGCAGTCTTCGGCAGACCTGTGGTTAGCGCATTAGATCGCGCCAGGAATTCTCGCGCACGTCGACGCCGTAATAGTCGGCCGCGGCCTTGATATTGGCGAAGGCTAGATCGCGCTCGGCATCCGTGACCCCTTGAACCTGATCGAAACGGGCGAGCGCATTTTTCACATGATCGGCGTCGGTCAGCGGTTCCTTGCGCTGGCGCGGGAAGGCGAACACGCTTTCGGGAAGTTCGGCGCGGTTGTGAATCACGCCGGTTTCCGTGCTGGGCATCCAAGTGGTTTGCATTACCTTACTCCTCCTTGGTCGATGACGGTGCTTGTTCCCTGCCCTTCGATTGGGACCTCAGCCCTTGCGTTTGCGCAGCCGGCTGACATCCGGAACTTCCTCGCCGAGAGCGGTGGCCAGATCGATCTGATGGTCCTGCTCCTGCACGAGTATCTCGCGAATCTGCTCGGCCATGGCAAACTCGCCGAGGGCCTCGCATTGGCGAACGCGCTCCTGGTAGTTGAGAATGGTTACATTCTCATTATCCAGGTCGAATTTAAGCATGTCGCGAGGCTTTTCCGATGTTTTGACCGGTTTCGGCGTAACGCTCGGCATCTTGCCGAGATAGTCGATCTGCCGCGATATGGTCAGCGCGTGCTGTAGCTCCTGATGCGCATGTTCTTCGAGCTGCGCGGCGATATTCATATATTCGGCGCCTTTCAGCACTTGCGAATAGACCACATAGGCGATGATCGCCTGATATTCGCGCGAAAGATCCTCGTTCAACAGATCCGCTAGTTGCTCGCGGGTGATTGCGTCCTGCCCAGCCATTCATCTCCTCCTGGATGCTTTGATCTCCTGTTTCTCTCAAAATGAATGGCGAGCCAGACGGTGGGCCCCGCCTCGTCGGTCCAGGTCACGCGGTGGCGGCAATGGGCCGGCAGCAAGATGAAATCGCCCGGTGCAAGGCTGCGGTCGCTGGGCTCGCCGTCGATGTGGAGCCGCGCGGCCCCCTTGACCAGAAGCACCCATTCATCGGCCTCCTGGTCGTACCACTCGCCTTCCGCGGTGGTTTGTCCGGTCGAAACGATGCGCTCGATGCGAAGGCCGGGACGTTCAAGCAGCGCCGTCACCTGTTCCGCGGCCAGCGCGCTTGACGGAAGGCCGGCAAACAGACTGCCGCTTGTAAGCAGGCGCGTCATCGCGAGACGAGGCGCCGGCCGGTGACTTCGAAGGCGCGGCCGTCCTTCAGCGATGCCTGATCGAGCGGATCGCCATCGAGCGGAATGAGATAGAGCGTCCCGGTGCCGCTGAGAGTCTGGCGGTCGGGACTTGCGGCAAGATCGAAGTCGAGCCGGCCAATCCCGGCTTTCGTTTCCGCGGTCGCCGCGGTGAAGTCGAGCGTGGTGGCTGTGACTTTCAGCGCTCCATCCTCGCCGCGGCTGCAGAACCAAGTGCCGCGTCCATCGGTGAAGGGCGCGAAGCCTGCCTCGCCGCCTTCGCCGGAATCGGTGAACAGGGCAAGATGCGCGGCGCCGAGCGAGAGCAGGCTGCGGCTCGTGGCGGCGCTTTGCTTGACAACGTTGTCGGTCAGATAGGTTCCAACCAACCCCTTGCAGGCGCTGAACTTTTTGTGACGGCCGGGCAACGCCGTCACCTGATAGAAGCGCTCAAGCCAGGCCCCGTCGCGCTTCACCATGAGCTGGCTGACGAACACGCGGTGGGCGATCGGCCGCCCCTTGAAGGTGCCTCGCTGCTTGGCCTTGAAGGTCCTGAGTGCCGCGCCGTCGCCGATCAGCGAAACGTCGACCTCGCCGGTGATCTCCTGCGCATATTTGAGATCGGGAAGCGAGGCGATCTGGTCGTCGACGCTTTGCGGGCCGGGATAATAGGGCGTGACCGCGATATGGTCCGCGGTCATCAGTTTTTTGACGTTGTCGATGTTCTGCTGCTCGAAGGCCTCGTCGAGCGCAGCGGCGGCCTTGTTGACCTCGGCGATGGTCTCGGCGTCGCCCGCACGCGATTCGACCGGAGCAGTTGCGGCGAGGATGAGCAGGGAAAGGATGAGGGCTGGACTTCGCATGGTCTCACGGCTCCAAGGTCGTGACTTGATAGAAGCGCTCGACCCATTTGCCTTCCTGCTTGACCAGGAGCTCGGTCGCAAATACGCGCTGCGGCAGGGGCCTGCCTTGGAAGGTGCCTTTGAGCTCGGCGACGAATGTGCGCAACGCCACGTTGGGACCGAGCAGCGCCACATCGGGCTCGCCGACGATGGTCTGGCTCCAATCGTATTGGCCGAGCGAAGCGAGCTGGTCCTCGACCGTCTGCGGGCCACGATAGTAAGGCGTGACGGTGAGGTGATCCGGCGTCATCAGCGCCTTGATCGTAGCGACGTCTTTCTTGGTGAAGGCTTCGTCGAGGGCGTTGGATGACGCGTTGATCGCGGGGATGGTGTCGGCATCATCCGCTCTTGCCTCAGAAAACGGCATGGCGGCAAGGGCGAGCAGCAGCAGCGATAAAAGGGCGATCCGTCTGAGCATAGCGAGACTCCTTCGCCATTCGTCTACGCCCTATCATGCCGCACTATGGCGCTGCGTAAACCCCCTCTCTCACATTAGCCCAACAGCCTCTTAACTCATGAGACAGGCCCACCAAGCCTCACGCGGCGCGTCGCGGCCCGCGGATATGCTCGCGCAGCGGCTTATTGGCATTGGCAACGACCTCGGCCGACAGTGCCCTCAGCTCTTGTGTCTGGCTGACGAAAGTCTCAAAGCAATCGTGCCAATATTCCATCTGCAGGCGCATGACTCGCACCGGGCTGCGCGCCGCGGCGAGATCCTTCACATAGTCCAGACTCGAATTCACGTTGGTTCGCGCGAAGTCGAGGAGCTTGCAATTGACGGCGACGGTTCCCTGCCCGGCCGCCTCGAACGTGCGCTGAAAGGTGTCGACGGCGCCACCGAGGAGGTGACGCGGGGTATCTGGCCTCGGCGCAGGTTTCGGAATGTCGGGCGGGCGCTTCTCAACCGCGGCAGGCTTGGAGGCGGCTGGTACCGGTTTGCTCGCGACCGGCCTCGGTGACGCGGGCTTCGGTGGCGTCGCCGGTTTCGCCGAGACAGGAGCGGGCTTGGGTTCTGCCGGCTTGGGCGCCACGGGGGCGGTTTGCGGCGTGGCGGAGGATGCCGCGACCCGCGTCGCCTCCTCGCGCAGCCCGGCGCCTTCGATCCCGGCCGCGACGGTTTTCTTCTTCAGCTCCTTTTTGGCCGCAGCCTTTTCCTTCGTAGTCTTGCCATTGGGCGACTTGCCATTGTGCGCGGTTGCGCCTTCTGACTTGCTGCGTGGAGATTTGCGATGGTTGCTCATGGGTCTTCCCCTTGTTGCCGCATCAGGGGTAACGCCTATTCCTTAGCCATTGTGCCGCCGGCTTGTACGGCAAAATGGCGCTCTCGACCGGACTAGACGCGCCTCGCGGCCATTTTGCGGCGGAAGCGCGCCGGCGAACCGGCCTAAGTCAATGACTTGCAGGATGCATGCCGGAGCGCTACGGCGTCATGCGCGCTCCGGCTGTGACGATCGCACCAGCCCTAGCGGGCGGCCTTCTTGCGCCGGTTCACCTCGGCTTGGCTCACCTCGCCGGAGGCGACCAGGGCATTGACGCAGCCCTTGGACAGGCTATGCCCGTTCTTGTCCATGCACACGCGCAGGGCCGCGGTCTCGAGTCCATACTCGCCGCAATATTTGTGATAGTCGGCCGCGCAGAACTGCTTCACCGCCCTGCTGTAAGATTGAGCGCTCGCCGTCCCGGTCAGGCAGACGGCCAAGAGGCAAGCGACGCCCAGAGTCGCGATAGTGGTCCGCATCGAAAATCCCCCGCCTTGGATTCGAATGCGAAGTGTAATCCGAAACTGAGCGGAGCGTTCCGGTCAGCGCGGACTGAGCTGCAAAAAGCTGTGCACAGTTGCTTTTGCGCCGCAGCACTCACGAGTTGCGAAGAGCGCGCAAACATCTTCCCGCCCTCACCTCGCGGGAGAGCAATGCCGGGCGCGACGAGCGCATCATGCGAAGCGTGGAAACAACATTGCCTGCCCGGTTCAGGCACAGTCTGAGCGGGCGGCCGGGTCAGGCGCTGGCTGCGGCGGCAATCATGGCGAGAATGATGATGGTAATCACAAATTGCATGGTCGTCATGGCGTCGGCCTCGAAACTCCCCCGCCACCCGCAGAACTTTAAAATGCCAGGTGAGGCGGCCGCCTACAGATTGCACATCATCGTGAAAACATCCTTGCCGAAGCCCTCTTGCGTGGGATGGGCCGCAAAAAGCTGAGTCGCCGGCCCCAGACACCGAAAGCACCGACACTATAGCCAACCGCTATTGGGAATTTCGCGGGCGACGGTCCAGTTATCTCTCGTTCGAACGGACCCATGGCCAGCCGGCCGAACGCAAGATCAACCCGGCCAAAGCTCAAAGGAGACTACCGATGAAGAAGATCATGCTCGCCGTTGCCCTGATCGTCGCTTCTGCCGCGCCCGTCATGGCCGAAGGCTATCCGAACCCCTACCAGACCCAGTTCTAACCTGTTCAACACAAGGAGAACCCCGATGAAGAAGATCATGCTCGCCGTTGCCCTGATCGTCGCCTCTGCCGCGCCCGTCATGGCCGAAGGCTTTCCGAATCTCTACCAGACGCAGCGCTAGCTTGGCGCGGGGTGCCTGTGTGAGGTCATCATGACCAACAATCACAACCTCTTCCCGCTCCCCACTTGGGCACCCGCCCTTAGGCGGGTGCCCATGCCCCTTCAGCTTCTCGACGAGGCTTATGCACGTGGCGACCGCGCCTGCAACAGCGCGTTGATCGAGACATTCGCCGCAGAGCCCGTCCAGGATCTCATGCGCGCTTCCTGCTCTCCTCTTCCCTCGGGCAGAGGACGTTAGCCGGACGTTTCCGGCCGACAGGGGTGGGGGTTTGGCGTCAGCGAACCCCTCGGCCGGCACCGCTATGCCCACGTCTTGCGCGGGCAGATGTGCCGGCCTCTCCCTGCTCTTGAGCGCGCGCAAAAAAGAGGCCGCCCCGAGGAGCGGCCCCTTGCTCACGCTCTAACGAAAGCGTGCACTACTCCTTGGACGTCTCGGACTCCATCGAAGAGTCGGGCTTCTCGGCCGCAGCCGGACCCCTGTCGATCTCGCTTTCCGGAGTCACCAGGTCCGGCGCTCCAGCATCAGCCGTGCCGCCGCCGGCGCTCGCTGCACCAGAGTCAGGCGGGGCGGAACTCCGTTCCTGCGCGCCGCCCGACGTGTCGGGCGAGCCATTGTTCGGATCGAACGCTTCCTTGGCGACGTCAGGCGACACGCCTGGCTGGGTCGGAAGCTGGCCGTCCTCTGTCGCCTCGGCCTGAGGCTGGCCCGGCTCGGACTTATCCGGCGTCAGGCCGGGATCGCTCGGCAATGCAGACGAGGAGTCCTCAGACTGCGACGCCTCCGGCATGGATTGATCCGGCTGCGAATCGTCGATAGCCATGGCCGGCGCAACGCCAAGCAGCAAAGCAACGGCCGTCGTGGTCAAAAGTCGATGCATGATTCTCTCCTAGAGGTTCCCTGTGGGCGCCAGCTTGCAGAGCTGGCATGAGCGGTTGATCCGCCCCTCTCAGAGAGAAAAACGTTTAGGCTCGGCGAGAGTTCCGACTTTTGCGCATCGATAGGAATACGTTCCTCTATCTCCACGCGGAGGAATGGGGTCGTGCGAACCGCGGCTCAGGGGTAGAAGCCGACAGCGCAAATCTGATCGTCGACCTTGCTCACATAGGTGACCTTCTTCGCGGGTTCCTCCGAGCCCGGCCGCGGCCACATATAGGCGACTTCTTTGATCTCGCCTTGTTCGGCGGTCTCCATGATGGCCTCGCCGAAGGCGAAGCCATTTGCGTCCTTAAGGTCCGTGATCCGCGTGCCTTTATGGGTTGGATGCGCCGTCTCTATGCCGTCGGCAGCGTCGACGCAAAACACATAGAGGTCGCGGTCCCTGAAGCCGCCATCCTCAGCGTTGAAGGCCTCAAGCGCCTTGGCCTTGTTGGCCTTAACCGCGGCGATGGCTCGCTCCAGCATGGCGCGGGCTTCCTCCGCGGTGCCGTGTTCGGTCGCGGCAAATGCGGCGGCCGAGGCCACGAGGGCAACGAGACCCGCAATCAGAGTCCGATGGAGAAACAATGCCATGACTCCTCCTTTCTCTAAGCCATGCCGCACTGCTTCGCTTTGTTGATCAGTGCCTCGGCCTGGCGGATCGAGGCGATGTCGATTAGGCGCCCGTCGAGCGACACGGCGCCCTTACCTTCCTTGGCGGCCTGCTGCATCGCCTCGACGATACGTTTGGCCTTGGTGACTTCTGCTTCCGACGGCGTGAACACCTTGTTGGCGAGCTCGACCTGCGAAGGATGGATGGCCCATTTGCCTTCGAAGCCGAGCACGGCGGCGCGCTTGGCCGCGGCGAGGTAGCCGTCGGGGTCGGAGAAATCGCCGAACGGCCCGTCGATCGGGCGAAGCCCGTAGGCACGGCAGGCGACCATCATGCGCGACAGCGCGAAGTGCCACGGGTCGTTCCAGTAATAATGACGCGTGCCGTCCGCATCCTTGTCGGTGAGCACACCATAATCGGGATGCGGACCGCCGATGCCGACGGTGCGCGCGCGGGTGGAAGCCGCATAGTCGGCGACGCCGAAGCTCAACGCCTCGAGGCGCTTCGAGCTTTGCGCGATCGCCTCGACATTGGCCATGCCGAGCGCGGTCTCGATCAAACACTCGAAGCCGATCTTCTTCTCGCGCTTCTTATATTGCTCGATCTGGGTGACCAGCATGTCGATGGCATAGACGTCCTGCGGCACGCCGGTCTTGGGAATCAGGATCATGTCGAGCCGCGGGCAGTTCTCCACCACGTCGACGACATCTCTGTAGGCGTAATGCGTGTCGAGGCCATTGATGCGGATCATCATGGTCTTAGTGCCCCAATCGATCTCGTTGAGGCCCTGAACGATGTTCTTGCGCGCCTGCTCCTTGTCGTCGGGCGCGACCGCGTCTTCGAGGTCGAGGAAGATGATGTCAGCAGCACCTTTGGCCGCCTTCTCGAACAGAGAGGGGTTGGACCCCGGCACGGCAAGTTCGGAACGGTGGAGACGCGGGGTCGCCTGTTGGATCAACGTGAAGCTCATTGGATACTCCCCTTTCTGCTAGCCTGTGGCGCCGAGACCGGCGGCAACCGTGTTGATGGATAGAAGCAATGCGGATTTGTAACCCTCGCGCTCGCCGTCCGACTGCGCGCCGCGAAAACGGCGCAGCAATTCGACCTGCATGCGGCTGACCTCATTGACGGCGGGAAGCCGCGCTGCCAGCGCGCGGCGATATTCGGGAAAGCGCTCGGCGATCTCGCTGCCGCCGGAGACTTTCAGCACCATCTCGCGGGTGAGCCGGTATTCCTGCTCGATCATGGCGAAGATCATGTCGCGGACGCCTTCATCCTCGACCAGGCTCGCATAGTCGCGAGCGATGTCGAGATCGACGAGGAGAAGCGTCTTCTCCACCTCGTCGATGATCAGGCGGAACAGGCGCGAGTCCCGGAACAAATGCGGCAGCAGCGCTTCGCCGTGCTGGCCCCTGACTTGAAGCAGGCTGTGCAGTGCGCTCCCCACGCCGTACCAGCCGGTGATGATGTGGCGGTTCTGCGCCCAGGCAAACACCCAGGGGATGGCGCGCAAATCTTTCAGGGTCTTGGCCCCGAAGCGGCGCGTCGGCCGCGAGCCGATATTGAGCAGCGAGATTTCCTCGATCGGGCTCGCCGCCTGGAAATACTGGACGAGCCCAGGATGCGACACCAGGCCGGTATAGGCGGCGCGGGAGGCGCCGGCGAGCGCCTCCATGATGTCGTCGAATTCGCGCTTCGGCTTCAGCGCCTCCTCGCGCTCGGATTTCAGCGCATGCTCGAACACGCTCGCGGCGAGCAGCTCCATCTGATAGAGCGCGGTGCCCTTATTGGCGTATTTATAAGAGACCACCTCGCCCTGCTCGGTGACGCGGAATCTGCCGCGGATCGACCCCGCGGCCTGGGCGGCGATGGCGCGGCCGGTCGGCGCGCCGCCCCGCGATACCGAGCCGCCGCGGCCGTGGAAGAAGGCGATGGCCGTACCCGCCTCGGCGCCCACCTTGGTGAGGGAGCTTTGCGCCTTGGCAAGCTCCCAATTCGAGGCGACGAAGCCGCCGTCCTTGTTCGAATCGGAATAGCCGATCATCACTTCCTGAACGTTGCCCTGCCAATGAGTGGAGCGGCGGATGAGCGGGATGGCGAGCGCCTCGCGCATGATGCCGGGGGCCGCGCGGAGATCGGCGATGGTCTCGAACAGCGGCACGATGGGCAACGCGCAGATCTCGGTGCCGGAGGCATCGAGGAAGGCGCCGCCCTCCTTGGCGAGCAGATAGGCGCCTAGAATGTCGTCGACCGAGCGGGTCATGGATAGAATGAACGAGCCGAACGCGTCGCGGTCGAGGTTGCGCCTGGTGGCGGCGGCTTGCCCGAACATATCGATCAGCTCGGCTGCCTCGGCGGGAAGATCGGGGATCAGGCGGGGACCGGTGAGCGGGCGGGACAGCTCGCGGAACAGCCACATGCGCCATTCGCGGCTGCCGAGCTCGGGCGGGCTGTCGTCGCCGTGCCCGGCGGTCGCCCACCACAGCGCCCGAAGCGCGGCGGTGGTCTTGGTGGTGTTCTCGCGAAGGTCGAGACGCACGGTCGAGAAGCGGAAGATTTCGACGGCGCGGCGCACCGGCTTCACCAGATTCTTGGCGATGGACGGACTGTTCGCCTCTTCCAGCGCGGTCTCGATCACGCGAAGATCGAGGATCAGCTCGTCGGCATTGGCGTAAGCCGCGCCCGGGCCGCCGATGTCCTGGCCCTCGATGCGGGCCATGGTGGCTTCGAGCCGCCGCAGCACGATGGAGAGATATTGGCGATAGGGCTCGCCGGGATTGCGCGCCTTGATCTCGTCCGCCTCGCCGGTCGCGGCCAGCGCGCGCTCGAGCTCGGCGCGAAAGTTTTGCGGCACGGGCAATGCGCGTTCGGTGATGGACAGCGCGCGGGCAAGCTCGACGATGCGCGCGCGATAATAGCGCAGCGAGGCGAGCGCATTCTGCCGCAGGGTCCAGCCGGTCACCTCGGTGGTGACGGAAGGATTGCCATCGCGGTCACCGCCGATCCAGGACCCGAACTGGAAGAAGGGCGGAAGCTCGAAACTCTCGCCGCGATAGTTCTTCTCAAGCGCCACATCGACCAGGCCGAGCATCTCCGGTGCCTTGTCGAACAAGGTCTCGTCGAAAAAGTGCAGGCCGCGCGAGACCTCGTGCTGCACCGTCGGCTTTTCGAGATGCAACTCGCCGGTCATCCAGACGAGCTCGATCTGGTCGCGCAGATCGTCGATCAGTGCATTGCGCTCCCGCTCGGTCCAGCGAGGAATCTCCAGCTCACGCAGCAGCAGATAGATGCGGCGATACTTCTCCAGCACGGTAACGCGCTTCGACTCGGTCGGATGCGCGGTGATCACCGGCCGGATGCGCAGACCGGACAGCAGTGACTGGATTTCCTTGGCCGGCACGCCGTCCGCGGCCGCCTCGGCAAGAACATGGGCAAAGGTGCCGCGCAAGGCGTCGCGGCCGCGTGTGCGCTCGACCTGGCGGCGGCGCCGCATGGCAGCGTTCTGCTCGGCAAGGGAGAGGAGCTGGAACCAGATGCCTTGCGCCTGCAACGCGCGGGCCATCAGCTCCGGCGTCAGCCCGGCGATATTAGCGCCGCCGCGCAAGACCGGCTCGATGTCCGGCCGATGCCGCCGCACTACCTCGATCAGCAATTGGAATAGGAGGTCCGCGACCGGGCCTGCGGCCGTGCCGCTGATGACGGCCGCAGGCGGCTCGGCATCAACACGCGGTGCTTCGGGGCTCTCGTTCATCGTGGGACTCGGCACGCTCGACCAGGACACGGTGTCATCACCCGCGAAAGCGGGTGATCCAGTAACCCCCGAGCTATGTAATCGGCTAGTACTGGGGTTACTGGATTGCCCGGTCAAGCCGGGCGATGACAAATCGTGGATGGCCGGGCCAAGTCCGGCCATGACGGGTTCAAGGACAGCGCGCCGTTCGACTGCGCCAGTCGAGCCGGTCACGCGGAGATCCGGCGCTCCGGGCGCTTGGCAAGCACGCCGGCCACGGTCGTGCCGAACTCGCTCGGATTGGGCGCAACCGTGAGCCCGCAAGAGCGCATGATCTCGGCCTTTTCCGCCGCGCTGTCGCCGGCGGCAGAGATGATGGCGCCTGCGTGGCCCATGCGCCGGCCTTTCGGCGCGGTGAGGCCCGCGACGAATCCGATCACCGGCTTCGACATATTGTCCTTGATCCAGGCCGAAGCTTCCGCCTCTTGCGGGCCGCCGATCTCGCCGATCATCAGCACCGCCTCGGTCTCCGGATCCTCCTCGAACAGAGCGAGATGGTCGAGGAAGGACGAGCCGTTGATCGGGTCGCCGCCGATACCGACCGAGGTCGAGATGCCGATGCCCTTGGCCTTCATCTGCGAAGCCGCTTCGTAGCCGAGCGTGCCGGAACGGGAGATCACGCCAACCTTGCCCTGGAGATAGATATGTCCGGGCATGATGCCGAGCATGGCCTTGCCGGGGCTGATGATGCCCGCGCAGTTCGGCCCCACCATCATCGGCCGGCGGTCCTTGGGATAGCGCATCAGATAGCGCTTCACCCGCATCATGTCCTGGGCCGGAATGCCGTCGGTGATGGAGCAGATAAGCCGGATGCCGGCGTCGGCCGCCTCCATGATGGCGTCGGCGCAAAAGGCCGGCGCCACGAAGGTGATGGAGGTGGTGGCGCCGGTCGCCTTCACCGCTTCCTTCATGGTGTTGAACAGCGGGCGGTCCAGATGCGTGCCGCCGCCTTTGCCGGGCGTGACGCCGCCGACTACGTTGGTGCCGTAGGCGATCATTTCCTTCGCGTGGAAGGTGCCCTTGTCGCCGGTCATGCCTTGCACGAGAACCGGCGTGGTTTCATCGATCAGAATGCTCATGACTTTACTCCTGGTCGGGTCCTAAGCCGCTAGCCGGCCCTGGCACGCCGCCACGGCTTTCTCCGCGGCTTCGGCCAGAGTGTCGGCGGTGATCAGCTTGAGGCCGCTCTCCGCAAGAATTTTCCGCCCCTCTTCCACATTTGTGCCGGCTAGGCGCACGACCAGAGGCACCTTGACGTCGACCGTCTCGCAAGCTTGCACCACGCCCTTGGCAACCCAGTCGCAGCGATTGATGCCGGCGAAGATGTTGACCAGCACGGCCTTAACCTTCGAGTCGGAGAGGACGAGCTTGAGCGCGGTGGCGATGCGCTCAGGCGACGCGCCGCCGCCCACGTCGAGGAAGTTCGCGGGCGTGCCGCCTGCATGCTTGATCATGTCCATGGTGGCCATGGCCAAACCTGCGCCGTTGACGATGCAGCCGATCTCGCCGTCGAGCCCGATATAGTTGAGGTTATGCTCGGCGGCCTGCGCCTCGCGCGGATCCTGCTGCGAGGGATCGTGCATGTCGGCGACGTTGTGACGGCGGAACAGCGCGTTGTCGTCGAACGACATCTTAGCGTCGAGCGCCATCACGCGGTCGTCCTTCGAGACCACCAGCGGATTGATCTCGAGCATCGTGGCGTCGCAATCGCGGAAGGCGCGATAGGCGTTCATGATGGTGGAGACACAGCTCTGCGCCTGCTTGATATTGAGGCCGAGCTGGAAGGCAAGCTCGCGCGCCTGGAAGGCCTGCAAGCCCACCGCAGGCTCGACCACAACTTGAAGAATTGCTTCCGGCTCGTTCTTGGCGATCTCCTCGATCTCCATGCCGCCGCGGGTCGAAGCGATGACGCGGATACGCTCAGCTTTGCGGTCGAGCACGTAACCGAGATAAAGCTCGCGGTCGAAGGGCTCTGCCACCTCGATATAGACCCGCTGTACCGGCTTGCCTTCAGGGCCGGTCTGGATGGTGACAAGCCGCTTGCCAAGCAGATTGGCCGCGGCGTCGCGCACCTCATGATAGGTCTTGCATAATTTGATGCCGCCGGCCTTGCCGCGCGCGCCGGCATGGATTTGCGCCTTCACCGCCCAGCTCCAGCCGCCAAGCTCGGTGGCGGCATAGACCGCCTGATCCGGGCTGAAGGCAACCGCGCCCTTCGGCACCGGTACCCCGAAGCTCGCCAGCAATTCCTTGGCTTGATACTCGTGAACGTCCACGTCTCTCCTCCATCGACTATGTCGCGGGGCGGATGCCCCGGAAGCTCTAACTCACCTTGCCCTTGACCACACCGTAAGCCTTCTCGGTAGCTCGTTCGGCACCGGACAGAAGATCGTTCAACTCCTTGAGCTTGGCCTCGGCGAATGCCTTGTCGTTGATCATTCGCGCATTGGTCCAAACATTCAAGGCGGCGCTTCGCAGTGCAGCATGAGCAGCCAGCACGCCGACGCCGGCGTCGGAAATCACGTTGAGATTCCCCTTCTCCGAGGCGCGTTCGGCAAGGTCGATCACCTCCCGCGCCGCATGCGCGCAAGCAAGCGGAACGTCGGTGGCGATCTTCAGCGCCTCCTGGATCGCGGCGTCGCGCTTGGCCTTTTCGGCGTCGGTCTCTTTAGGCATGCCATAGGCCGCCATCACCTTGTCGAAGGCCTTCGCGTCGTCCTCGATCATGCCGGTGAGCTTCTGGCGCAGCACCTCGGCCTTGGCGAGCACGTCCTTCATATCGGCTTCGACCTCGGCATATTTCTTTTTGCCGATGGTCAGATTGCAGACCATGCTGACAAGCGCCGCACCCATTGCGCCGACGATGGCGGCGGCCCCGCCGCCGCCCGGCGTCGCCGACTGGCTCGCCAGCGCATCGAGAAACTCTTCGATCCTGTTATCCTTGATCGCCGTCATGCCATTTCTTTCGCCAGCGCGTAGATTTCCTCGGCGTCGAGCACGCCTTCGGAACTGTCGAACAGTTTACCGATGCAGCCGCGATGCAATTTGAGTTTCAGGCCGCCGATGCCGAGCGCGCCGAACACGACCTTGCCGGAGCGATCCTTGGCCTTGTCGGTCGCTTCCACACCCTCGATGCCGAGCGGCGGCTGTGCATTCACATCGGCCAGCATCTCGATCGTGCCGTTGTTCTGCCAATCGGCCGCTTTCAAGAGCTGCACGCCGATGGCGCCGGCCGCAAACACGATATTGGCGTCTTTCACCACCTTGGCGCGGGCCGCGTCGTCGGCCGCCTGAACCGCCTTCACCTTCACGCCGAAGCGTTGCTCGATGGCCTTGGCGGCCTTGTCGGCGCGGGCCTGCTCGCGCGAGGTGATGGTGACGTCGGCACCTTCCTGACCGAAGAATGCCGCCGCGCGCATGCCGACCGGCCCGGTGCCGGCCAGCACCACGGCCTTCTTGCCCTTGAGCTTGCCGGCCTTCTCCAGAAGCGCCACGCCGGCAGCGGCGGTGGTGTTGGAGCCGTTCGAGTCGAGCATGGCCGAGACGCGGAACGGGCCGAAGAACTTCGTCTTCACCGCCTCGAACAAGGCCTCGCCCTTGGTCATGTCGCCGCCGCCGACGAAGATCGCCGTGTTCTGCTTGTCCTTGCCGCCGCGGGTGAAGATCGTCCCGTCGACCAGCGAGCCGACCGTGTCAGGCGCGACATTGGCGTAGCCGGTTACCCTGTCGGCGCCGCCGTCATAGGCGACAACGGTGTCGAACACGCTGACGAAGGGATCGGTGTCGAACAGGAACAGGAGCTTCTTCATGACGCGCCTCGCGGCTTACTCCTTGACGACGTTCTGCGGCTTGCCCGCGACGAAAGCCTCGACATTGTCGATGAGCTGATCGGCCAGGATTTGCATCGCCTCCACACTCGCCCAGGCGACGTGCGGGGTGACGATCAGGTTGGGGGCCTTGTAGTCGAGCAGGATGTTGCCATCCTTGGGCGGCTCTTTGGTCAGCACGTCGAAGCCTGCGCCGGCAATGGTGCCGTTCTTCAGGGCCTCGATGAGAGCCGCCTCGTCGACCAAGCCGCCGCGCGCGGTGTTGATAAGGATGGCGGTCGGCTTCATCTTCTTGAGCTCGGCCGCGCCGAACATGTTCTTGGTGTCGGGTGTGAGCGGCATATGCAGGGTGATTACGTCGCTCTCTTTCAGCAAGGTCTCGAAATCGACGAGACCCGGCTGCGGGAAGATGTCGTAAGGCAGCACGCGCATGCCGAGGGCTGCAGCGCGTTTGCCGACCTCCTTGCCGATGGCGCCATAGCCGACGATGCCGATGGTGGAGCCGGCGATGTCGCGGATCGGGTGATCGAAGAAGCAGAATTGCTGCGACTTGTTCCAGCGGCCGGCGCGCACGTCCTCGATATAAGCGGGGAGGTTGCGCCTCAGCGCGAACATCAGCGCCAGCACGTGCTCCGGCACCGTGTTGAAAGCGTAGTTGCGGATATTGACGACGGTGATGTCATTTTCCTTGCAATAGGCCTTGTCGACCACGTCGGTACCGGTGGCGGCGACCGCGATCAGCTTCAGCTTGGGGAGCTGCTTCAGGACATCGGCGCGCATCGGCACCTTGTTGATGATGGCGATGGTCGCGTCCTTGAGGCGCTCGACGATCTCCTCGGGCGTCCAGGTGGACTGATATTCCTTGTAGCTGTGCGGAAAGCTTGGCTTGCGCACATTGGCGCCGACCGACTCCCGATCGAGGAACACAATCGCGTGCTGCACTGAGCCTAATCCCCTACTCCACCGCGCCAAGGATCGCCCCGGCGCGCCATGCTTCACCTTCCGCGTGCGCTTACAGGAAAGAAGCGCCAGCGGGCTTGACCAAAGTCAAATCGGGCGAGACCGGCGTATTCGCCGTTAGCCCCGCGTTTCCTGCCCTATTCGGCGGCGATCTTCGTTTCACGACCTTGCGCGGTTCCTTGGAACTGCGCCTGGGCCGCCGCCACTCCAGAGCCAAGCTCGACCTCGATGCCGATGTCGCGCATGGCCATCTCGGCGCCGGCAATGGCGCCGAGCAGCATCAACTCGTTCAAATCGCCCAAGTGCCCGATGCGGAACAGCTTGCCGGCCATTTGGCTTAACCCCGCGCCGAGCGCTAGATTGTAACGGCGATAGGCGCGGTCGATCACGTCGGCGCCGTTGAAGCCGTGCGGCACCATGATCGCCGTGACCGTGTCGGAATGCCATTTCGGCTCCTTGGCGCAGAGCTTGAGGCCCCAGGCGCGGACCGCGGCGCGCGCGCCATCGGCAAGGCGGCGGTGCCGCGCAAAGACATTGTCGAGCCCCTCCTCCTGCAACATGGCGAGCGCCTCGCGCAGGCCGTGCAACAGGGTCAGCGCCGGCGTGTACGGGAAGTAGCCGCTGGCATTGGCCTTCATCTGATCGGCGAGATCGAAATAGGACTTGCGGCACTTGGCCTCGCGCATGGCGGCGAGCGCCTTCTGGCTCGCGCAGACGATGCCGAGCCCCGCGGGCAGCATCAGCCCCTTCTGCGAGCCGGTGATGGCGAGATCGACGCCCCACTCGTCGAAGCGGAAATCGATGCTGGCGATCGAGCTCACGCCGTCGACGAAGAGCAGCGCCGGGTGGCCCGCGGCGTCGATGGCGCGGCGGACGGCGGCGACGTCGCTCGTCACTCCGGTGGCCGTCTCGTTGTGCACGACCATGACGCCCTTGATCGCGTGGTTCGTGTCCTCGCGCAGCGCCTCCTCGATGCGCTCCGGATTGACGCCCGTGCCCCACTCTTCCTCTTGGACGATGACCTCAAGGCCGTGGCGGCGGGCAAGCTCGATCCAAAGATGGCTGAACTGGCCGAAACGCGCGGCAAGCAGCTTGTCGCCGGGGGAGCAGGTATTGGTCAGCGCCGATTCCCAGGCGCCAGTGCCGCTCGACGGGAAGATGACGACCTGGCTGTCCCGGGTCTTGAAGACGCGCTTCAGGTCTTCGTAAAGCGGCAGAGTAAGCTTCGGGAAGTCGGAGGAGCGATGATCCTCCATGGCGATATGCATGGCCCGCAAGATGCGATCCGGCACATTGGTCGGTCCCGGCACAAACAGAAAGTTGCGACCGGGTTTTCTTGCTCCAGCCATGCTGACTTCCCCTAGAAATCTTGCCCGGGTTCAACCGGAACAGGCCTCATCTCGCGGAATGAGGGTGTTAGCGTCCACTTTGGCCCCTTGCAACCTCTTTCAGCCTTAGAATAGGCCGGTGATCCGGCCGTCCGAGCCAAGCTCGATATTATTGGCGGCCGGGACCTTGGGCAGGCCCGGCATGGTCATGATGTCGCCGCAGATCACCACGACGAACTCGGCCCCGGCCGACAACCTGACCTCGCGGATCGGGATGGTGAAGCCCGAGGGGGCGCCTTTCGTGTCGGTACTGGTGGTGAAGCTGTACTGGGTCTTGGCCACGCAGATCGGCAGCTTGCCGAAACCCTCCTTCTCCAGCTCGGCGAAGCGGTCGCGCACCGATTTGTCGGCGGTGATGTCGTCGGCGCCATAGATTTCCTGGGCGATGGTCCGGGTCTTGTCCCACAGCGACATATTGTCCGGGTAAAGCGGGGTGAAATCGCTCGGCTTCTCGTCGATGGTGCGGACCACGGTCTCGGCGAGTTC
>JBQGDO010000146.1:0-2258 GCA_052039105.1 Methyloceanibacter sp. | reverse complement strand
CGCTTCATGCCGCGCCGCTTCGCCACCTCCAAGGCCCAGCGCTTGAGCGATGAGAAGCGCACCGCCCGCGTGAGCATGATATGGGCTCCTTCATAGAGCGCCGTGCGCACCATCGGATCGCCAACCCGGCTCACCGCGCCGGTGATGTCGGTCTCACCCGACTGGTACTTCTTCGGCGTCAGCCCAAAGTGCGCCCCCACCGCCCGCGAGCGGGAGAACCGCTCGGGCTGATCGACCGCCGAAGTGAAGGTCACGGCGATCAATGCTCCAACCCCGGGCACGCTCATCAGCCGCCGGCAGACTTCGTCGCTGCGCACGATCGCCAGCAGGGCGCGATGCAGCTTGCTGAATTCCGTATGCAGGGCTTCCCGGGCCCGCAGCATGGCATCCGCAATCCTCTCCAGCATCGCATGACCGGCGGTGAGCGTGCGCACGCGCGCGGCGAACTGTCCCTTGCTGACTTCGCCGACCTTCAGGCCGAAGCCGCGCAAGAGACCCCGCAGGCTGAACTCCACATCGCGCATCTTGGCCTGCAACTGCTTGCGGGCGACAAGCAGCGCTCGGACCTCCTGCGCCGGCGGCGACTTGCAATGCACCGGCCGGAACCAGCCCATGCGCAGAAGTTGGGCGATGCCCCGCGCGTCCTTGCGGTCCGTCTTCACGATCATGGCCGACAAGGCTGCCTTGACGTGCCGCGTCTCCAGCAGCACGACGGCCTGCCCAGCCTTTGTCAGACCAGCATGCAGCCACTGCGACAGGGGACCGGCCTCCAGGCCAACACGGGTGAGTGGTAAGCCCAAACCAGCGAGAAAGGCCGTAAGGGCCTCCGGCTCGCTCGCGACCTTCGCCTCGCAGATGATCTGTCCGGTGGCATCGACCACGCAGACGCTGCTGAGTTCCAAGGACACGTCAATTCCAGCATAATAGTCCATGGCTGTCCCTCATGATGCTTGGGGCCGATCGCATCGGACCCCGCTCCAACACCATCACTCTGAGGGACAGCCGCCCCGCCAGGCTACACCCGCCGGCGGCAGGCCCATTACGGCATCTAGATGTTTGGTGGCGGAACGTTGTTGGGATCGGGTGCGTTGGGCGATTGAGGAATACGCCTGGCGCTTTGACGGGATGAGACAACCGCCCCGGGTGCGAGGGAGGTCCTGATGCTGGCCATTCATCCGCAAGCCCGCACCACCCCGGCGGTGCGCCGCGAAATCGCCCGCTCGCCCGAGCCCACCGGCGTCTTGGCCCAGCGCTATGGGGTGAGTACGGAGACGGTGCGCAAATGGCGCAAACGCGGGGTCGCAGACTGCCAGGACCGCTCCAGCCGGCCGCATAAGCTGCCCTGGAAGGCCAGCGAGGAGGAGCGGGCGATCGTCTGCGCACTGCGCCGCGCCACCGGCTTTCCCCTTGATGATCTGACCTTCGTGATCACGCACTTCCTGCCGCATCTCAACCGCGATGCCATCTACCGCATCCTCAAGGCCGAAGGGCTCGGGCGCCTGCCGCCAGCTCACCAGACCAAACGGAAGAGCGGCACGTTCAAAGACTACGACCTCGGCTTCGTGCACATCGATATCAAGCATCTCCCGAAGCTCAGAACGGCGGACGGGGAAAGCCGCAAGCGCTATCTCTATGTCGCCATCGACCGCTGCTCGCGCAGCGTGCATCTGGCGGTGAAGGATGATGAGACCACGAAAGCCGCGATCGCCTTCCTCAAAGAGGCGATCGCGGCTTTCCCGTTCAAGGTCACACACGTGCTCACCGACCGCGGCTCATGCTTTACGGCCGATGGTTTCGAGGCGGCCTGCCGCAAACTGAAAGTGCAGCATCGGATGACGAAACCCTACACACCGCAAACCAATGGTCTCGTGGAGCGCTTCAACGGACGCGTGCAGCGCGAGGTGCTGGGCATTACGATCTATAGTCATCGTGACCTCGAGACGCTGCTCACGGGCTTCAATCAGGCCTACAACATGAGGCGGCAGCGCGTGCTCCAAGGCGCCTCTCCCGATCAAGTCGCGCGAAGTCGGCTCGAAGCAGTGCCAACCCTCGCAAATCTACGCTATAAACCTCCCAGTCCACGCGCCTTGCCCCAGGCCCTCAAGGTCGTCGCAGCCGCCAAGGACGTCTCGCATCCGGACAACTACTTTGCAATAAGACCGCGCGTGCGTAGCGCCGATAGAATGCTATCTATCGCGGTGCGCGCCTCTATATCCACCGTCGCTCCGCCGATCGGGTTTTTGATGACGGAACCTTGA
>JBQGDO010000145.1:0-9518 GCA_052039105.1 Methyloceanibacter sp. | reverse complement strand
CGATTTCGACTCGAAGCATTCTTTCTTCTTGGCGGTGGCGGCGAAGGCTGCCGGCACGGCGGGAAGCCGCATGGCGGCACCCGCGGCAAACAGAAGTCCGAGCGCCCGGCGGCGCGTGGTCAGCAGCATCACTCACCCACTCCCGATTTCTTGGCTCACCTGCCTAGCCCAGAAACCGCGCCGGGGGCAAACGCTCGCGGAACGGCGCCACGTCGCGCTGCGACAACGCGGCGCGTGCAATCTCGGTTAACCCTAGAAGCGAGAAATGGCGGCGCGGCCGGCTTGCATAAAGACATTGGCAACTCCCTCAGGCGGAACCTCGACACGAAGTCTGGAAGACTGGCTACAGCCAGCCATTCGAAGGGGATATGACGATGGGGTATTTGTCGGACCGCTACCGGCCGGAACTTTATTACATGCGCGGGCCAGGGCCGAAATGGCTCGAGAAACATGCCGGGCAATCGGGTCCTATCGTGGTGCCGGGCGACGGTCATGATCGGACCTCGACCTTGACGCGAAGGATCGAGCTCACGCTGCGGCGCTTGTTGCCCGCAAGGTGGCGCATCGGGCACGCGGCTTCGCACGAGATTCCGTTCGACCCGGCGGATCGCCTCGGGCCCTGGTCGGTGTGAGCTTGCGCGTCGCGGCGGTCTTCACCGTTGCGCTCTACTTATTGTTGCGGGCGGCGCACGAACAACGCCGCTGCCGAATGGCCCAAGTCTCGCCAAGCCGATCTCATTGAGGCCGATCTCTCAACGCATTGCACCCGTATCGGGCTCCAATCCCAAGACAAATGGAGTTGGAGCCAATGCGCTTACGAACAGCGACGATTCTGCTTTTGCTTTCCACCCCCGCCATGGCCGGGCAGACCATGCGCGCGACCTGGTACGGCAACGAGCATGCGGGAAATCGGACCGCCTCGGGTGAGGTCTTCAATCCGAACGGGCTCACCGCCGCGCACCGCACGCTGCCGTTCGGCACCTGCCTGCGGGTCGCCAATCCCAAGACCGGGCGCAGCGTGGCGGTTCGCGTCAACGACCGCGGACCCTTCACCAAGGGCGTATCGCTCGATCTTTCGCACGGCGCGGCGCGCGCCATCGGCATGCACTCGACGCAGAATGTCACGGTGAATAAGTGCTAACAGGCTGATCGCCGGTGGTGCCGCGATGCGGGGACCTAAGCCTCGGGTTAGGTCCCCGCGTTCGCCGAGGCGGCTACCAGGGCAAGCCGCGAGGCTCGCTGTAAGCGCCGCAAGACCCCTTCAGCCGATTGTCGTTGCCGAACATTTGGCAGAGATACACCTTGGTGTTCGGATTGTTGCGAACCTCGGCGTCGGTCACGGCGTAGCCATAGGACCGGGCGACGCGCGCGATCTGCTTTTCCTCGCAATACGGCGTCGAGATCGGGCCGTGTTTGGTGATCTGAAAATTGCCGCGGCATTCGATGCGCGCCGTGGCGGGAGAAGTTGCCAAGAGCGCAAACAAGGACGTCGCGATGAGGATCGCGGGCAGCCCGCTCAAGACTTGCATGCTCGCCTCCTGAAGCTGTCTAAGCTGCAAGATTGTACCAGGACCCGTGTCGGAGCGACAGACAGGCTTATTGGCCCGACAACTGCGCAGATTCGCAGCGGCCCAAGAATCAGCTAGCGTGGATCGATCTGACCTCGGATGCGGTGGGAGACAGACCTATGGCCGGCCTAACGGCGGGCAGGGCTCCTCTGACCCTTCTCGTTCCCGTTTTCATCATCTGTGGCGCTGGGGTTTCGGCCCGGGCGCTTGACCAAGGCGCGACCGACTATCCCATTCCGTCCAGCGCGCGCGAGGTCTACAGCCCGATCGCAGAGGGTTTTATGAGCCCGATCGAGCCGCGCGAGGATTTATGGGGCCCGGCGCCCTATGTCGACGAGCGCGCAGCGAAACTTAAGGCAGTGCGGCCATATCGCATGCCGAATGCGCCCGTCTTCTTTCGCGATACGGATTTGAGGGTGAACAGCCGCAGCTATCTGTTCGACGAAGATCAATTCGGGCTCAGCCAACCCGAGGCGCTGACGACCGGCGGCTGGCTGGCTTATCAGTCCGGCTATCTCGCCGATTTCTTCCAACTGCGCGGCGCGCTGTACACGACCCAGCCGCTTTACGCCAATCGATACGCCGGCGATACGGATAACCTCTCGCCGGACGGCGATCAGATCACCACGCTCGGGCAAATCAACGGGCGGATCAATCTTGCCGGCCAAGAGATCACGGCCGGCCGGCAACTGGTGCGGACGCCTTACGTCAACCCCTACGATATCAGGATGATCCCGCTAACCTTCGAGGGCGTGGTGCTGCTGCCCGAGAATAAGGGTCGGAACCTCACCTATATCGCTGCCTATCTCACCCGCTACAAGCCGTGGAACAACGGCGACTTCATTCCGTTCAGCGAGGCACTCGGCGTTGCGCAGGACGAAGGCATGCTGATCGGCGGTGCCAGCTATCGCTTGGCCGCGTGGAACTTCGGATTCGTCAATTACTGGATCAAGGACACGCTCAACACGGCGTATGGCGAGATCGACCACCTTTTGTGGTCCGGCGGTGACGACGGTTTGAGCGTTCGGGCAGGCGTCAACATCCTCGATCAGCGGACGGTGGGGGCCGAGCTGATCGCGGGCGCGCCGTACAATACCTACCAGGCTTCGGCGCGGCTGGTGGCGAGCTACCGGGGCTTCGTCCTCACCGGCGCGATGTCGGAGACCGGCGACGAAGCGAGCATCCAAAAACCGTTCGGCTACAGCTCATCCTATGCCGCCATGGTCATTACCAGCTTCGTGCAGGCGGGCGTGCGCGCCCACGTGCTATCGCTATCTTACGACCTCGGGAGGTTGGGGCTGGAAGACATGAAGTTTTTCGTCGCTTGGGGCAGAGGAACCGGCAAAGCAGATGTCCTGACCAATGGCGGTTTCGCCGACCAGGACGAGCTCGACCTCCGCTTCGTGTACGAGCCGCGCGAGGGACGCCTACAAGGGCTTCGCGTGGAACTGGAATACATGGACTGGCAAGTGTTCGGCCAACCTTTCCCGAGCGGCGACCTCAAGCAGTTCCGCGCGATCGTGAATTACTCGGTTCCGCTGCTATAGCCCCGCATCTTTGGCGATGGCCGAGCGAGGGCTGGCTGGGGGACTTGGATTCGAACCAAGACTGGCGGAGTCAGAGTCCGCTGTCCTACCGTTAGACGATCCCCCACCAGGGACGGAATGTGGAGCTTATGCAGCGGCGTTGCAACCGCGGGTCATGGCTCGCGCCCGTTCTAGCCGCAGGCCGAGGCGCTTGGCAAGGCTGGCGCGCGCCGGCCCGAGGGGCCGCATTTCCATGGTCCGGCTAGCAAGTCCTTTACCAAATCGAGGCACACTGCGACCCCCAGCCAGCTAACGCCTGCTTAACTCGGACGGCATCATGCCTACAGTCTCGCCATCGATCGATCGCATCGGCACGGCGCTCAAGGCGCTCAGGCGCGCGCATGCGCAGGATTCCGAGGACAAGCTCGCGCTCGGCACCAAATGCCTGCATGCGGTCGTCGCGCAATTGACCGAGGAGGGGGTGCCCGCCGAGGATTTGCAGCCGCTCACCGATCTCGAAACATATCTGCAAAAATTGAAGGCCGAGGGGCGCCCGCCCGCGGCACAGACGGCCGCCAATCGCCGCCGGGGACGCCCGCCGAGCGACACCCTGCTCGCCCGCGCCTCGGCGGTGATCGATCTCCTGATCAAGGCGGGCTACGACGAGAGCCGGGCGTCGCAGACGGTGATGCGGCTATTGATGGCCGCCGGCGTCCCGGCGCCGCTGAAGGGCGGGGATGCGCGCGGCTGGAGGCGGCTGCTCGAATGGCGCGCCGATCTCGCCTATGGCACGGTCTCGCCGGAAGCGCGCGCCGAGTACGAGGATTTCACGCGCGAGATCGAGTCGATCCCGGCGCCGGACCGGGTAAAGCGGGTGCTCGACGACCAGCTTTGGGATCGCAGGCGCAAGCCACGTTAGCAATCGGCCTGAGCAAATTTATTGCGCCCGCGGCTTCTGGGCAGGCTTCGGTGCTTGCGCCGGCGCGGGCGGCTTCGGCGCCGCTTGGCTCTTGGCGTCAAGCTTGGCATTGATCTTGTCCAGATTGGCCTTCGTCTCGGTGATGGATTGCATCAAGGTCGCATTCATGTCGGTCAGAGCCTTGTCGAGATCGGTGGCCCCGGCCTCCGGCCCACGCTCACTCTTCAAGGCGCCAAGCTCGGCTCTGATACCGCCATAGGACAGCGCGACGAGAATGAAAATCGCAGTCAAGAGCGCCAGAACCGTCCATTGATAGAAGCTCCAGGTCATCGCCTCGCGCAACGCCGTACGGGCCTGGTCCCGGGCGCCCGCCATCACATCGGCGAGCTTGGCGCCAAGTCCGGGCTTCCGATAGACCTCGGTGGTCATGGCTGTTCCCCTCGCACGACCCAATCCGGGCCATGATAGCATCGAAATGCGCGGCGCGCTGAAGCGGGAAATTGGTGCGCCCGGCACGGCTCGAACGTGCAACCCCCAGATTCGAAGTCTGGTGCTCTATCCGTTGAGCTACGGGCGCTCTCGCTGTGTTTTAGCGCTGCTCGATAGAAATGTGGAATCGGCAACCGCCCGCCACAAGAGAAGCCCGCATTCTCAACCTTTGCGGAAAAGCTGCTTTACCTCGAAGGAGAGCTTGTTAGAGTAGCGCCATTGGATCAACGCTCCGGACGCTGACCATGAGACGAGAAGCGGTTCCGGAGGCTAGAGGTTGACATACCGTGAGTGGGCCGAGCGGGACTGCCCGCCCGGCTGCCGTGGTTTCGCCTGACCTGAAAGTCAAGCGGAACGAGACCGGCGACTGCGGGGGAGGTGGCGGCCCGACGCACGTCGCTCACCGCGCGCACTCGATTGCGCCGGTCGACGGACTCAAGGGGGCAGCCGAGGGTAAACAAGAAAGAGGCGCGCCGCAGCGCGCCAAATCGCCCGCCATTTACGGCGCGCTCGATCTCGGCACCAATAATTGCCGTCTGCTGATCGCCAAACCGTCGCGGCGCGGCTTCCTGGTCATCGACGCGTTCTCGCGCATCATCCGGCTGGGCGAGGGGGTGCTGAGTTCCGGGCGCCTGTCCGAGGAGGCGATGAGCCGCACCATCGAGGCGCTCAAAGTGTGCGCCGAGAAAATGCGCCGGCGCGGCGTGACGCGGTCGCGGCTGATCGCCACCGAAGCTTGCCGCATCGCGGCGAATAGCGGCGATTTCATCGAGCGCACAAAAAACGAGTCTGGGCTCGCCATCGAGATCGTGACGCAAGAGACCGAGGCCAAGCTCGCCGTGTCCGGCTGCGCCTCGTTGATCGACCGCAACTGCGACTATACGCTCGTGTTCGATATCGGCGGCGGCTCATCCGAGCTGATCTGGCTCGATCTTGCTCGCCTCGGCCGCCCGTGGCGACGCAGCCTGCATGACCGCCTCGAGGTGCAGAACTGCATCGCCGCGTGGACCTCGCTGCCGATCGGCGTGGTCAATCTCGCCGAGCGGCATGGCGGCCGCGACGTGACGCCTGAGCGCTACGAAGCCATGGTCGAAGACGTGATGGCGGGCATCGCCGCGTTCGAAAGCGAACACCGATTCCGCGAGAAGATGGCCGGCGCCCGCGCACATTTCCTCGGCACATCAGGCACCGTCACCACCATCTCGGGCATTCATCTCAAGCTGCCTGTCTATGAGCGCTCAAAAGTCGACGGCTGTTGGCTCTCGGCGCAGGACGTACGCAAAGTGTCTGACGACCTGATCGCCATGAGTTATGGGGAGCGGATAGCGCAACCCTGCATCGGGCAGGAGCGCGCCGATCTCGTTCTCGCCGGCTGCGCGATCCTCGAGGCGCTACTCAGGACCTGGCCCTGCCAGCGCCTGCGCGTCGCCGACCGCGGCTTGCGCGAAGGGATCCTTGCCACTTTGATGGCCGAGGACGGGCATGACCGCCGCGCCTATCGCCAGGGGCGCGGCTAACCGACCTTCTCGATTTCCTGCGCGGCATGCTCCTTGGCGCCCACCTTCCGGGCGCGCGCCGACAATGTGGCGCCGGCGTCTTTCGGCAGGCGCATGAAGATCAGTGCCGAACTCGCGGCGATCACCGCAACCAAGAGGAAGGCCAGGGGGAAGTCGCCGGTCTCGACGCTGATGTCGTGTCGGCCAAGACGCTGCAGCTCGAGCACCAGCGCGCCGACCGCAACACCGGCCGACATGGAGAGCTGCTGGCCGACGCTGGCAAAGCTCGTGGCGCGGCTCATTGCCTTGGTGTCGATATCGGCGTAGGCGATGGCGTTGATGCCGGTGAACTCGAGCGATTTGAAGAAGCCGCCGACGAGCAGCACGGAAAGAATCATGACATGGGGCGTGGCGGCGGTGAACAGGGCGATGGCGGCGAGGAAAACACTGCTGATCAGCGCATTCACCACTAGAACGCGCTTGAAGCCGTAGCGGCGGATGATCGGCGCGGCCGTGGCCTTCATGGCGACGGCGCCGACGGCGGTCGCCAAGGTCAGCATGCCGGATTGGAACGGCGTCATGCCGAAACCGAGCTGGAAGAACAGCGGCAGCAGGAAGGGAAGGGCGCCTACGCCGATGCGATAGAGGAAGCCGCCGACCAAACTCGCATAGAACGTATCGACCTTGAGCAGGTTGAGGTCGAGCAGCGGCGCCTGGGCGGTACGCGCGTGACGCACGTAAAGAAAGCAGCCGGCGAGGCCGAGCACCGGCAAGGTTCCGACCACGACCGGCGGAAACAGACTTTGCCCGATGGTGGTGATGCCGAAGGCAAGCCCGGCGAGGCCGATACCCGACAGAACGAAGCCCTTGAGGTCGAGCGGCGGCACGCTTTCCTCGCGGATATTGGCGATATAGCGGGTGGCGAGGATGACGCCGAGAATGCCGACCGGGATGTTGATCCAGAAGATCCAGCGCCAGGAGATGAAGGTGGTGATGAAGCCGCCGAGCGGCGGGCCGATCACCGGACCCATCAGCGCCGGGATGGTCAGCCAGGCGAGCGCGGAAATCAGCTCCGACTTGGGTACGGTGCGCAAAATAACCAGGCGCCCGACCGGCACCATCATGGCGCCGCCCATGCCCTGGATCACGCGGAACAGGACGAAGTCGCCCAGGCTTTGCGCGAAGCCGCAAGCGGCCGAGCCCAAGGTGAACACGACGATGGCGGCGCGGAACACGGTGCGTGCGCCGTATTTGTCTGCCATCCAGCCGCTCACCGGGATGAACACGGCGAGCGAGAGGAGATAAGACGTGAGCGCGAGCTTGAGCGCGATGGGGTCTTCGCCGATATCGGCGGCGATGGCCGGCAAGGATGTCGCGATCACCGTCGAATCCATCGTTTCCATGAACAGGGCGACGGCGACGATGAGGGTGACGAAATAGCGCGGCATGTGGCAGGTGTTAGAGGGCGGACAAGACGCAGATGGGGCGCTTGGGGCGCAAGCGTCAAGCCCAGGCGTCGAACAGGGTGATGAATCTATGGCCGGACCGACGAAAGGTCGCAGCGGAGATGGGGGAGGTCGGGGGCGCAAGCTTGCGGTGCGGCTGCGCACCGCCAAGGGCCGCAAGCTTGCCTCGACCCGCTGGCTGCAGCGCCAGCTCAACGACCCTTATGTCGAGGAGGCGAAGCGGCGGGGCTATCGCTCTCGCGCCGCCTTCAAGCTCGCCGAGATCGACGACAAGCATCACCTGCTGCGCCCCGGCATGACCGTGGTCGATCTCGGCGCGGCACCCGGCGGTTGGAGCCAGATCGCGGCGCAGCGGATCAAGCTGATGGCGGGGAAGGGGCGGGTGATCGCCGTCGACATCGGCGAGATGGAGCCGATCGCCGGTGTCGAGCAGCTTCGCCTCGACATGACCGATGCGGATGCGCCGGAGCGCATTCGCGCCGTGCTGGGCGGCAAGCTTGCCGATGTCGTCCTCTCGGACATGCACGCGCCGGCGACGGGACACAAGGCCACCGACCATCTCCGCATTATGAGTTTGGTCGAGGCCGCGCTCGATCTCGCCGAGGAAATCCTCGCGCCGGGGGGCAGTTTCCTCGCCAAGGTGCTGCAAGGCGGTGCGAGCCGGGACCTGGTGGCGCGGCTCAACCGGTCCTTCGCCAAGGTGCGCCACGTGAAGCCCAAGGCGAGCCGCGCGGAATCGGCCGAGATGTATGTCCTTGCCACGGGCTTCCGCGCTGCGGCCTCGGGCGAGGGCGAGACATAAGGCCTTCACGCAACTGTGCTTTGGGCGTGTCTCGCGCAGATGCGCCTGGTCTTGCTAAGCTCAGGCCAACGGCATTCGCGCAGGGGAGAGGCCGATGAATCTCAACGTGGTGAAGGACTATTACGGCAAGGTCTTGAAGAGCTCGAAGGACCTCAAGACCTCGGCCTGTTGTGACGGCGGAGGAGTGCCGGCGCATCTCGAAGCGCTGCTCGCCAATGTGCATGAGGAGGTGCGCGCCAAATATTATGGCTGCGGCATCGTCGTGCCGGCGGCACTCCAGGGCATGCGCGTGCTCGACCTCGGATCGGGCTCGGGGCGCGACGTCTATCTGATCGCGCAGCTGGTTGGACCCGAAGGCGAAGTTGTCGGTGTCGACATGACCGATGAACAGCTCGCCACGGCAAACCGGCATGTCGATTGGCATATGCGACAGTTCGGATACGCCAAGCCGAACGTTCAATTCCGCAAGGGCTATATCGAGCAGCTCGGCGCCCTCGACCTTAAGCCCGCGAGCTTCGATGTGATCGTCTCGAATTGCGTGATCAATCTTTCGGTCGACAAGCTCGCGGTTTTGCGCGGCGCCTACGATCTGTTGAAGCCAGGCGGCGAGCTCTATTTCGCCGATGTTTATTGCGACCGGCGGCTGTCAGCCGAGATCAAGGCCGATCCTCTGCTCTATGGCGAGTGTCTCGGCGGCGCGCTCTATTGGAACGACTTCCTGCCGATGGCGAAGGAGGCGGGCTTCGGCGATCCGCGGCTGGTCACCAGCCGGCCGATCGCGGTCGAGAACGAGGCGATGCGCGGGAAACTCGGCAAGGCGCAATTCTTCTCGGCGACCTATCGGCTGTTCAAGCTCGATGGACTCGAGCCGGCTTGCGAGGATTATGGGCAAGCCGTCATTTACAAGGGCGGCGTGGCAGAGCAGCCGCATGGTTTCGAGCTCGACGGGCATCACCTGATCGAGACGGGCAAGGTGTTCCCGGTCTGCGGCAATACCTGGCGCATGCTGGCGGACACCCGCTTCCGCCCTTATTTCGATTTCATCGGCGACTTCTCCACGCATTACGGCATCTTTCCGGGCTGCGGCACGTCCATTCCGTTTGCGACTGCTGCCACAGCACCGGCGAAAGCGAGCGGCGGCTGTTGCTGAGGCGCTAGAGCGGGCAGGGGGGCACATGCAATTCGATCTGACGCGGCGGCTCGCGGCCGAGGCGCTCGGCACGTTCTTTCTGGTGATGGCGGTGGTGGGCTC
>JBQGDO010000144.1:0-11171 GCA_052039105.1 Methyloceanibacter sp. | reverse complement strand
GCCCGGCGTGTCGATCAGGTTCAGCTCATAGAGCTCGCCGTCCTTCGCCCGGTAGTCGAGACGCACGGTCTGCGCCTTGATGGTGATGCCGCGCTCCCGCTCGATATCCATCGAGTCGAGCACCTGCTCCTTCATCTCCCGTGCGGTAAGTCCGCCGCAAAGCTGGATCAGCCGGTCGGCCAGGGTGGACTTGCCGTGATCGATATGGGCGATGATGGAGAAGTTGCGGATGCGGGAGAGCGGCGTCGTCTCGGATTGACTCATGGGCGGCTTGGTAGGCGAGCAGGCGCCCAAGGGTCAAGCGGAGCCCGGGGGACGCTCGAAATGCGGCAAAACCTTGGGGGAACCGCCCTATTGTCGCGGTTGTTGGGTTCTAGGGCTGAGGTGACGCGAAACCAAACAACAACGGAGTGATTCAATGCTGAAAAAACTTCTCCTCGCCGCCGCAGTGACCGGTCTCATCGCAGGCGTCTCGATTCCGGTGACGGCTGCCCCGGCTCTCGCCGACAAGAGCGGTTGCCGCCAGGCTGCCAAGGCGAAATTCCCCGGCGATATGAAGTCGCGCCATGCCTACAAGAAGGAATGCAAGACTGCTTGGAAGGCGATGGCCCACGGCAAGCGGGGCGGCCTGTTCAACCGGAAGGCGGCCTGACGCTTCTCGCCGAACTCAGCAAGCGAAAGGGACCCCCTTTGGGGTCCCTTTCTTATGCCTGACACGGGAAGATGGTGAGACGAACCGCCCCATTGTCCGGGAACCGATGTTCAGGACATTGGCGCGCGAAGCGCCAACCAACGGAGGAATGAGGAATGCTGAAGAACCTATGCTTTGCTGCGATTGCCGCCGGCCTGGTCGCGGCCGTCGCCCTGCCTGTTCATGTCACCCCGGCCGAGGCCGCCATGTCCTGCAAGGAAGCGGCAAAGGCGAAGTTTTCCAAGGGTCTGAAGGATCGGCATGCCTATCGCAAGGCCTGTAAGAAGGCCTGGAAAGCCGCCCACAAGTCATAACACCATCATTGCTGGCGATTGTCGGAGAGGGGCCTTTCGGCCCCTTTCTTGTGCCCGGACACCACATCAACCGAAAAGCAACAACGCTATCCGGAATCGGCCGGCCACCCCCGAAAGCGAGTTGACGAGAGCCCCTAAACCCGTGCCTTATCGCCCGCGCGTAACGTTGCGTAGTCACTCACGGGAGTAACCTTATGCTTAAGAAAGTGTTTCTGGCCGCAGCCCTGTCCGTTGCGATCGTCGGCGTATCGATGACTGCGACGCCCACCGAGGTTCTTGCGGGAAAAACTGGCTGCTTCAAAAAGGCCAAGGCGAAATACGGCATGCACCTGATCAAGCGCCACGCTTACAAGAAGGCCTGCAAGGCGCATTACAAGGGCTAGTCGAGGCTGCAAGTCGCAGGCGATCTGCGGCGAACGATTTGAAGGGACTCGCGGCACTGCGGGTCCCTTCGCATTTCAGGAGGCTCAGGATGGCTTGCCCCAGATTTCCGCGAGGCGCTGTGCGCGGCCGCAGCCCCATTTGTAGTACTTGTAACTGACCGGATTCAGATTGTGGTAGTCCTGGTGATACTCCTCCGCCGCAGTGAAGGTCGTCACCGGCTTGATTTCGGTCGCGACCGCCTGCTTGAAGCGCGCGGCAATTTCCTCCTTGGTCTGCTCGGCAAGCCTCCGCTCCTCGTCGTCGTCGACGAAGATGACGGTGCGATATGCCGGTCCCTGGTCGCAGAATTGTCCGGTCGGATCGAACGGGTCGATGTTGCGCCAGAAATTGTCGACCAGCTTGGCGTAGGTCACTTTCGCCGGGTCGTAGGTCACCTTGACCGCTTCTACATAGCCTTCATGGCAGCCATAGGTCGGATCGGGCTTGGTGCCGCCGGCATAGCCCGACACCGTCTCGGTGACCCCGTCGACCTTGTCGAAGGCCTCCTCGACGCACCAGAAGCAACCCCCGGCGAAGATCGCCGTCTTGGTCTCCGCGGCGCGTGTGCCATCGCTGCCGCCCGCGAGCATGGCAGCAGCGAGGAGGAGGGCGGTCAGCGCCGCCAGGATTGATCGAGCCAGCATGGGAGCACTCCCGGGTTCTAGCCTGGACCATATGAAGTGTCGCGAGGCGGGCAAAGTGGCTCTCGCGCGACCGTGAACCGAATTGAAGCCGTTCGGGCGCCGATAAGCGCTTGGGCGGGTTCGGTCATTTGGGCTATTCAGGAGCCATGCAGCAGCGCCTCTCCTCCCCGCGGAGCGACATCAAATCAGCCTACGACGTCGTGGTGATCGGCTCTGGCTATGGCGGCGGCGTCGCCGCCTCGAGGCTTTCGCGCGCGGGCCAGCGAGTCTGCGTCATCGAGAAGGGCAAGGAATTTCCCACCGGCACCTTTCCGAGCCGCCTACCCGAGCTTCGCCGCGAGCTGCAGTTGAACGGCGGCAAGATGCGGTCGGGCTCGCCCACCGGGCTGTTCGATTTCCGGCTCGGCGCCGACATCCACGTGCTGGTCGGCTGTGGACTTGGCGGCGGCTCGCTCATCAATGCCGGCGTCGCGCTTGAGCCGGATGCCCGCGTGTTTGCCGATCGGGCTTGGCCTGAGGAGCTTGCCGGCGACGATCTGCTCTCGCTCGGCTTCAGACGAGCCGCTTCTATGCTACGTCCATCGCGCTACGCGCAAGCGCCGGGCCTCACGAAATACCGCGCGCTCGAAGCCGCGAGCGCGGCTTTCGGCGTGAGACCGGTTGCAGCACCGGTCGTGGTGAGCTTCGAGGAGATTGTGAATCCGGCGGGCGTCGCGCAACCTGCCTGCACGCTGTGCGGCGATTGCTGCTCCGGTTGCAATGTGGGCGCCAAGAACACGGTCGCCGTGACCTATCTGCCCGACGCCAGAGCGCATGGCGCCGAGATTTTCACTGAGCTCAGTGTCAGCCACATCGCCAAGGCGGAAGGCGGCTGGCGAGTCTACTTCACATCCACAGACGCGAAGGAGGACGTTCCAAGCTTCGTCGATGCGATCTCGGTCGTGCTTGCCGCCGGCACGCTTGGCTCGACGGAGATCTTGCTGAGATCGCGCGAGCGTGGGCTGCCTCTTTCCGACCGGCTCGGCGAGCGCTTCTCCGCTAATGGCGACATCATCGCCTTCGCGCTCGGCGGCAGGGAGCGGGTCAACGCAGTCGGCGTGGGTTTCCCGCCGAAATTCGTCGGCGATGCGATCGGCGCCTGCGTCGCCGGCCAGATCGAGCTGCCCGATGGCGTGGAGCTCGACCGCTCCATAATCCTGCAAGAGGGCGTGCTGCCGTCTCCCCTCGCGCCGCTTCTGCCAGTGTTCTTCATCGCCGGCGGCAGGCTGCTCGGCGCCGCGCAAAGCCTCATCAAGGGCGTGTATCAGGGCCCGCTCTCGCACCTGCACACCTTCTTCGTCGTCAGTCACGACGACGCCGGCGGCCGGATCACGCTCGACAACGGCAGCGCCCAAGTACATTGGCCGGGCGTTGCCGACCAACAAGTCTATGCAAGGGTCGATGAAGCGCTGACCCGGGCGGCGAATGCCGTCGGCGCCCGCTATATCAAAAGCCCGCTTGCCGCGACTGGGGTCGGCATCAAACCGGCGACGGCACACCCGCTCGGCGGCTGCGGTATGGGGCGTGACGCTGCAAGCGGCGTGGTGAACCACAAATGCCAGGTGTTCGACGCAAAAGGCCGCGATAGCACGCATTCGGGCCTCTATGTCTGCGATGGGTCGGTAATTCCCCGCTCGATCGGCGTAAATCCGCTCCTGACCATCGCCGCGCTCACCGAGCGGGCCATGGTTCATCTTGCCCGCGACCACAATCTGGGCTTCGATGCTGTTCCCCGCGTCCGCGAGGAGGCGGACCGGGCATTGACGTGAGGGGCCACGTTCATGGCACGCCGCTGGCGCACGTCTCTTGGGATTGCAGCGGCGGGCGTCGCGCTTCTGCCGGCGGCCGGAGGCCTGCTCTATGCCGCCGCCCGCACCAGTCCATGCGATAGGCCTGAGCTCACCGCATCGATCGACACCGGTCAGACCGACTCGGCTCGGCGGTCCTCATCTTCGCTCGACCATGTCACCCTCGTTCTCGTCGGCGACGCGGGCTTCAACTCGACCGACGCCAAGGTCGATCCCAAATTCATGTTCAAGGGCAAGCAGAAGATCGGCTTCACCGACGCACTTTCGGGCGTCGCCGGTGAAATCGATGGCGACCTCGCCTTCATCAATCTCGAGACCGTCATCACCGACCGCAACGACATACCGCCGGAAACCAAGGGCAAGGGCGCGTTCCATTTCCGCAGTCATCCCGCCGCGCTGAAAGCGCTGATCGATGCGGGCTTCAATCTGTTCTCCCTCGCCAATAATCATGCCTACGACTATGGCATGGCCGGCATCGAGGAGACGCTTTATCACCTTGCCGTGGCCAATGCCGAAAAGGCGATTGCTTTTGCCGGGATCGGCAGCAATTTCGCCGAAGCGACCAAGCCTGGCTGCGTCGATGTCGGCGGAACCCGCATCGGGCTGGGCGCCATCGGCATCATCACCGGCGATCAGCCGCAATATCGCGCCGGGCCGGACAAGGCGGGGCAGGCGTCTTACCGCGAGCGGGCGGATTTCGAGGCAGTGGTGGACAAGCTCGCCAGCTTGCCGGCGGAGTATCGCATCCTCTCCATTCATTACGGGCTCGAGGGCCGGGTCGAGCCGGACGAGCGGCAGCTCAAGGAATGGCGTGGCTTTGCCGCCGAGGAGAAAGGCATCGATCTGATCCTCGGCCATCACCCGCACGTGACGCAGGGCGTGGAGATCAACGGCAAGTCGCTGATCTTCTACGGGCTCGGCAATTTCCTGCATCCCGGCACCGCCGACATGAAGCGCTTCGGGCTCTGCCGCGACTACGGTCTCTTGGCGAAGGTACATCTCGCGCGCACGGGCGGCACATGGCAGGTCGCGGCCGTGGAAGCCGTTCCGCTCACCAATACTCAGCTCAAGCCCGAGCCGTTCAAGCCAGCAGAGGCGACCAAGCGCATCTACGCGCTCAACCATCTCGCTGCCGGGCTGGACGATCAAAAGAACGCCAAGGGCGTGCGTTTCACGCCGCAACAAGACGGCTCCGGCCTTTATTGCGCCGAGGGCGCCGCCGAGCTTGGCGGCAAGCTCGCGGCTCTATGTCGGGGATGGCAGGCGCCGGTCGCGCCTGACGAGGCGCTGGCCAAACAGATCGATCAGGCCTGCGAGGACAAGCCGTTCTACGGTAAGCCTGCGGTGGTCAAGCGCCGGGTCCCGCAACGGCAGCGCCGCGTGGGCCCGCAGCCCTTCCCCTTCGGCGGCCCGTTCTAGCGGAGTGACGAGCCCAGTTACGCTCAGAGAAGGAACCGCGTCCGGGCCGTGCAGGACGTGTAGTCAGTCGGCACCGGGGCGGGCATGATAACCGTTTGCCCATAGGCAAGGGGAGCGCTGAGCTTGAAGGTGACCGAAAGTTGTCCTCCCTGTCCCCTCTTGGCAGTCACCTTGATGACGGCGCCCGCCGGAACGGTGCCCTTACCCACATTGCCGACGCGGGCAAGCTTGTATTTGAAGTTGGGGGTGGAGAAGATTCGCGGCAACAGTTCGCAGGAGAGCTTGGCGGCGGGGGCGCTAAGCGCGGGCGCTGCAGCGAGTGCGACGGCCACGAAAGCTGCGACTGCCGTCAAAGTCGGTGATCGAGCTGCCATCTCCGCTATAGTCTAGCAGGACTTGCTCCCGCGCGGAATGTGGATAGCGGCCGGCTAGCCGCGCAGCTCACCGCCCGTTGCCGTCTTGACCGCCTCGACGATCCGCGCCGCCACCGCCTCGATCTCGGCGTCGGTCAAGGTCTTCTCCTTGGGCTGGAGCGTGACCTCGATGGCGAGCGACTTCTTGCCCGCGGGCACGCCCTGTCCGGCAAACACGTCGAACACGCCCACATCGCT
This sequence comes from Methyloceanibacter sp., assembly GCA_052039105.1. Lineage (GTDB taxonomy): Bacteria > Pseudomonadota > Alphaproteobacteria > Rhizobiales > Methyloligellaceae > Methyloceanibacter. The sequence goes on along the minus strand of JBQGDO010000144.1, from coordinate 5,222 downwards.
GATCAGCGCACGGTCGGCGCCCGCCGCCGCGCGCACCACATCGCCGGCCGCCGTTTCGCTGTCGACGAGGAAGGCGAAGTCGCGCCTGACCGGCTGGAGGTCGGAGGCTTCGAGCGGCTTGGCGCCTTTGCGTGCGACGGGAACCTCATCGAGATAGAGCTCGAAGCCGGCAATCGGCGCATCCGCGCGCAGCTTGGCGAGGATGTCCGGATGAAACTCGCCGAAAAGGCCGAGCAGGGTCTTCGGCCCGAGTTTGAGCGCGCCGGCACGGCCGGGATGGAACCAGCGCGTCGCCTCGCGCGTAACCGAAATATTCGCCTGGCTGACGCCGAGCGCCGCAAGCACGGCGACCGCGTCGGCCTTGGCGGCGAATGCGTCTGCGGCAGGGGCTTCGCCCGACCAATGACGGCCTGAGCCTGAGAGTGCCGAGCGGCCGAAGCGAACGCCGGCCGCTGCCACGAACTGATCCTCTGGCTTGGCGCCCCGATAGGCTTGCCCAAGCTCGAACAGGGCGCCGTCGGCAAAGCCTCTGTCGCGATTGCGCTGGGCCGCGGTGATCAGCGCCGGCAGCAGCGAAGGCCGCATTTGCGCAAGCTCGGTCGACATCGGGTTGCTCAACGTAAGTTCGGCCTGACCTCCGCCGAATAGCTTGGCCTCCTCCGGCGGGATGAACGACCAGGTGACGGTCTCGACCAGCCCCCGCGCGGCGAGGACGCGACGCGTCCGCCGCTGCCGCTTCTGTATCTCGGTGAGCACCGGCTTCGCCACGCCGGTCTCCCGCCGCATCGGCGTTGCGGGGACCTGATCGACGCCGACGAGCCGCACCACCTCTTCGACAAGATCGGGGGGCCCGGTGATGTCAGGCCGCCAGGAAGGCGGGGTTGCTTTTACCTGCTTGCCCTTGCCGTCGAGCGCCACGCCGAGCGAAGCCAGCAGGCGCTTGATCTCGCCTGCGCCAAGCTCAAGTCCACTCAGCCGCTTGACGAGAGTTGAGTCGAACTTGAAGGGCCGGTTCACCTTTGGCGACTTGCCGGCGATCGTCATCTTGCTCGCCTCCCCGCCGCAAAGCCGAAGCACGAGATCGGTGGCAAGCTCCAAGCCCGGCACCACGAAATCGGGATCGACGCCGCGCTCGAAGCGATAGCGGGCGTCGGACTGAATGCCGAGCTTGCGTCCGGTACGCGCCGTGCGCTTTGGATCGAAGTACGCCGACTCGATGAACACATTGGTCGTCGCGTCCGTGACACCGGTGTCCTCACCGCCGATCACCCCGCCAAGTCCGAGCACGGCGCGGTCGTCGGCGATCACGCACATATCCTCGTCGACCTCATAGGTTTTGCCGTCGAGCGCGAGGAAGGACTCGCCCTTGCGCCCGAGCCGCGCGCGGATCGCGCCTGAAAGCTTATCGGCGTCATAGACATGCAGTGGCCGGCCACGGTCGTAGGAGATCAAATTGGTGATGTCGACCAGCGCGTTGATCGGCCGAAGCCCGACGGCCTTCAACCGGCGCTGCAGCCAGTCGGGGGAGGGGCCGTTCTTGACGCCGCGCACCAGCCGCCCGGCAAAGATCGGGCACGCATCGGCAGTCTGTTTGGCGAATTCGAGCTTGATCGGGATCGGATTGGGAAAGCCGCCTTTGACCGGCTTGATCGAATCTTTCTTCAGCTTGCCGAGGCCGGCGGCGGCGAGATCGCGGGCAATGCCGCGCACGCCGAGACAGTCTGGCCGGTTCGGCGTGATGGCGACTTCGATCACCGCGTCGTCGAGCCCCAGCGCGGCGGCGGCAGGGCTGCCAACCTTTGCCTTCGGATCGAGCTCGATAATGCCGGTATGTTCGTCGGAAAGCTCAAGCTCTCGCTCCGAGAGCAGCATGCCGTTCGACTCGACGCCCCTGATCTTGGCCTTGGTCAGGGTGAGATCGATGCCGGGCACATAAGCGCCGACCGGCGCGAACACGCCTTTCATCCCCGCGCGCGCATTCGGGGCGCCGCACACGACCTGAAGCCGCTCCTTGCCGGTATCGACCTCGCAGACCGAAAGCTTGTCGGCATTGGGGTGCTTCTCGCATTTCACCACTTCCGCCACACGGAACGGCGCGAGCTTGACCGAGGGGTCGAATAGCTCTTCGACCTCGAGACCGATGCGTGTGAGCGTGTCGGCGATCTTCTCGACCCTCGCCTTGGTGTCGAGATGCTCCTTCAGCCATGCATAAGTGAATTTCATCGTCAGGATAGACCGGCGGCGAGGGTAGGAATGGCGAGCGGCGGGAAGCCGTAATGCTTGAGCCAGCGCAGGTCGCCGGCGAAGAAGTCGCGTAGATCAGGCATGCCGTACTTCAACATGGCGGCGCGGTCGATGCCGAGCCCGAAGGCGAAGCCCTGGTAGCGCTCGGGGTCGAGCCCGACATTGCGCAAGACATTGGGGTGCACCATACCGCAGCCGAGAATCTCCATCCACTGGTCGCCTTCGCCGAACCTGATCTCGTCGCCAACCTTGGCGTAGCCGATATCGACCTCCATCGACGGCTCGGTGAAGGGGAAGTAGCTCGCGCGGAAACGCATCTTGACTTGCGGCACCTCGAAGAACGCCTTGCAGAACTCCTCGAGCACCCATTTCAGATGGCCGAGATGCGTCTCCTCGTCGATCACCAGCCCTTCGATCTGGTGAAACATTGGCGTATGGGTCCGATCTGAGTCGCCGCGATAGACGCGGCCCGGCGCGATGATCCGGAGCGGCGGCTTCTGCTTGAGCATGGTCCTGATCTGCACCGGGCTCGTATGCGTGCGCAACAGCGCGCGCGTCCCGTCGGGAGCCGGCGCGAAATAAAATGTGTCGTGGTCCTGCCGCGCCGGATGCTCGGGCGGAATGTTCAGTGCGGTGAAATTATTGAAGTCGGTCTCGATGTCCGGTCCCTCGGCGATCGAGAAGCCCATATCGGCGAATATCTCGGCGATCTCGTCGGCGACTTGGCTGATAGGGTGGATTCGCCCCTCTTCGAGCGGGCCTTCGCGAACCGGCAAGGTGACGTCGGCGCGTTCCTGCGCCAGCCGCTCGGACGTTACTGCCCGTGACAGCTCCTGCCGCCGCGCCTCGAGCGCCGCTCCCACGCTCTCCTTCAGGCTGTTGACGACCTGCCCGTAGGCCTTGCGCTCGTCCGGCGGCAACGAGCCGAGCGCCTGCATCAGTTCGGAGATGCGCCCCTTGCGGCCGAGTGCGGCGATCCGCACCTCTTCGAGCTTGTCGAGGTCGGCTGCTTCCGCGATTGCGTGAAGCAACTCGGATTTCAGGCTGTAAAGCTCGAGCGCGCTCATGGCTCAGGCTCCCTCCCGAGGCCTAGCCCGCTGCATGGGGACCTCAGCCCCGCACAGCAGCCGATGCGACCTCGACCAAGCCCTTGAAGGTCGCCGGCTCATGCACGGCGATGTCGGCAAGCACTTTGCGGTCGAGCTCGATGCCGGCCTTCTTCAACCCGTCGATCAGCCGGCCGTAGGTCAAGCCGTTCTCGCGCGCGGCGGCATTGATGCGCTGGATCCAAAGTGCGCGGAAGGTGCGCTTCCTCACCTTGCGGTCGCGATAGGCATACTGGCCGGCCTTGTCGACGGCCTGCTTGGCCACGCGGATAGTATTTTTGCGGCGTCCGTAATAGCCCTTGGCCTGCTTGATCACCTTGCGGTGGCGGGCATGGGAGGTAACGCCGCGCTTTACACGGGACATGACGGTGCTCCTTCGAAGCTGAACCCTAAAGCTCTAGCGGCCGTAGGGGAGGAAATTCTTCTTCACGATCTTGGCGTCTTCGTCCGACAGGACCATGGTCCCGCGCGCGGTCCGGATGAACTTGGTCGGGCGCTGGATCATGCCGTGACGCTTGCGCGACGCCTGGCATTTCACCTTGCCGGACGCCGTGATCTTGAAGCGCTTTTTGGCACCGCTCTTGGACTTGAGCTTGGGCATTTGGCTTCCTTGTCTTAATCCCGGTCAATGCCGAAGGGGCACCGGGCACGAGTTATACGGGGTGGAAAGCATGCGAGCCGCCACGGCATGCCCTGCCGGGCGGCTCCTTGGGAAGCGCCTTATAGGGTCGTTTCAGGTCCCAGTGCAAGTACTAGGGTGGACCGAACTGGGCTTATCCCGTAGGCGCTTGTGAGTTGCTTCCACCGTCCCGCACCCTTAGCTTCCCCGGTCGGGAAGGGGGCCCTCTCCCTGGAGCGCCGGTTCTTGGAGTTGACCGGCCGCGGGCACTTGGAGCCTGACTAGCGATGCAACTCTCCGCATTCCGACCGTTCCATTGGTTCAGGCGGCAAAGCCGTATGGTCAAAGACCTGATCGTCATCGGCCTGATCGGCCTGCCGATCTATCTCGCCGCGATCTCGTTCGATCTGTTCGACAAGTTGCTCGACTATACCGGTCAGCCGGACAGCGATGCCTTCGACTGGCTGATCCTTCTCGTCATCTTTCTCGGCATCGCCGCGAAGATCTATTCCGCGCGGCGAGTCGTCGATTTGCGCCATGAGGTTGCCCTGCGGCGAAAAACCGAGGCCGAGGCCTACCGGATCGCACGCATCGACGTCCTGACCGGCCTCCCAAACCGCCGCTGGTTCCTCGAAGACTATGAGAGATGGGCAGAGGGTATGAGCGAGGACGAAGCCTGCGCGCTATTCGTCATGGACCTCGACAATTTCAAACCGATCAACGACGTCTATGGCCATCGCTTGGGCGACGAGGTGCTCAAGGTCATCGCCAAGCGTCTGACGCGAATCGCCGAAGGCTCCTCGGTCGCGCGGCTGGGCGGCGACGAGTTCGGCATCATCCTGCGCTACCGCAAGAACACCAATGCGCCGGAGCGCTTGGCGCGCCAGATCGTGCATGAGGTGCAGAAGCCGATCCCGTTGGCGGCGCTTTCCCTCCAAGTCGGAGTCACGGTCGGTGTAGCGACCGGCTCGACCTACGCCGACGGCGACCACGACGCCATGGGCGAGCGGGATGGAACGGTTGTGGAGACCGCGCTTCGCCAAGCCGATATGGCGATGTATTGGGCCAAGACCGAGGGCCGCGGCCGCTTCCGCTTCTTCGACCGGGAGATGGATCGGAAGCTGCAACAGCGCGTCGAGCTGGAGGCCGAGATCAGGGGCGCCATCAAGGCAGGTCAGATCGTCCCCTATTATCAGCCGATCGTTGATCTCGATCACTCAGGAGTGGTCGGCTTCGAGGTGCTGGCTCGCTGG
>JBQGDO010000143.1:0-16018 GCA_052039105.1 Methyloceanibacter sp. | reverse complement strand
CCCAATGAGGCGAAATCGCCGGGTCAAGATCGTCGCTACGCTCGGTCCTGCCTCCAACAACGAAGAAACGATGCGCCGCCTTTTCGAGGCTGGTGCCGACGTGTTTCGCGTCAATATGAGTCACGCCACGCATGACGGCTTGCGCGAGACCCACGGGATTGTCCGCAAGCTGGAGACCGAGTATTCGCGTCCGATCGGCATCCTGGTGGATCTCCAAGGCCCGAAGCTCCGCATAGGAAAATTCGATTCCGGCGCCATCAGGCTGAACGAAGGCGACGTGGTGAGTTTCGTCCGCCGCGAGTCGGTTGGCGGGTTGGGCCGGGTGCACCTTCCGCACCCTGAGATCTTCCAGGCGGCGCAGCCAGGCCACACGATGTTGCTTGACGACGGCAAGTTCAAATTGCGCATCGTCGAGGTGAGCGATGTGCGCATCGACGCCGAGGTAATGACGAGCGGCGTGCTTGGCAGCCGCAAGGGCATCAGCCTGCCCGACACCGTGCTCCCCTTCGGCTCCTTGACCGACAAGGATCGCGCCGACGTCGATTTCGCCATGTCGCTAGGTGTTGCCTGGATCGCGCTGTCTTTCGTGCAGCGGCCGGAGGACATCGCCGAGGCGCGCAAGCTCGCGCGCGGGCGGTCTTCGATCATGGCCAAGATCGAGAAGCCATCCGCGCTGAGTCACCTCGAGGAAATCATCGAAATGGCCGACGCCATAATGGTGGCGCGCGGCGATCTCGGCGTGGAATCGCCGGTGGAGAAGGTTCCCGGGTTGCAAAAGCAGATCACCCGCGCCGCCCGCAACGCCGGCAAACCGGTGGTGGTCGCCACGCAGATGCTGGAATCCATGATCTATGCCCCGGCGCCGACCAGGGCGGAAGTGTCCGACGTCGCCACCGCGGTGTTCGAGGGCGCCGACGCGGTGATGCTGTCGGCCGAGTCGGCCGTCGGCAAATATCCCGTGGAGGCGGTCGCCACCATGGATCGCGTCGCCATCGAGGTTGAGCGCGACCCGCTCTATGACGCCATCATCCACGCCCAGCGCATCGGTCCGGAAGCGACCGGAGCCGACGCCATCTCCGCCGCCGCCCGCACCGTAGCCGAAACGCTCAACCTCGCCGCCATCGTTTGCTACACGGCCTCGGGCGCCACCAGCCTGCGTGCCTCGCGCGAGCGCCCGCGGCAGCCGATCATCGCGCTGACGCCAATTCCCGCCACCGGCCGCAAGCTCGCGCTGGTCTGGGGCCTGCACTGCGTGCTCACCGACGATCCGCGCGATCTCGACGACATGGTCGCCAAGGCCTGCCGCATTGCCTATCAGGAGGGCTTCGCGCTGCCCGGCCAGCGGGTCATCATCTCGGCTGGCGTGCCGCTCGGCACGCCGGGCGCCACCAATATGTTGCGCATCGCCTTTGTCGGCGACGAGACGGAAGATTTGTAGAGGCTAGATGTCCTGACCTTCGACCTCGCGGCCAAGCTCTTCGGCCGCGCGCTTCGTCTCGGTTAGGAACGGATTGATCTTGAGGGCCTCGCGATAGGCCTTAAGCGCCTCTTTCTTGGCGCCCGTCGTCTCGAGCACGACACCGAGATCGTTGAGCGCCGCAAAGTGCTTCGGATCGCGGTCGAGCGCGTGCCTGAGATCGACCAGCGCCTGACCGTAATTTTGCTTGAGGAAATGCACCTTGGCTCTGAGATGCCACGCCTCGGCCTGCTCGGGCGCGATATCGATCGTGGCATCGGCAATCTTGAGCGCGACATCGAGGTCCTCGGTTTGGGCGAAGCGCTCGGTCCGGCTCATCAGAAGATCGACGGTGGGACTGCCGGAGAACCGCCAGAGGCCTTCGATCGCCTCGATGATCGGTGCCGCCGCCTGCTCATCTCCGGCCTTGCCGAGCTGCTCGTAGAGCTCAGCCAGCATCTCGGGCTTGTTCTCCGCGGTAGGCGTCGGCATCTCGTCGGACCCGGGACCAAGCTTGTCCTGCTTGCGCTCCTCGGCCGACTGGGGCGGAGGTCCGTCTTCGCCCCCTTCCTTGATGTCGGGACGCATCAGCGCCTCGGGGTCGAAATCCTCAGGCTCGATCAGCTCGTCTTCAAGACGCATCTCGGCGCCATCCGGCGCAACGTCGGCCGGATGCTCGACATCGGCCGGGGGATCGAGTCTTTCGTCCTGGGCACCTGCCGATGCACCGAAACCGCCAATCAAGACGAAAAGCAGGGTTGCAAGCAGAAGCGGCGTTACGCCTTGGCGTTGGCAGACGCTTAAGGCTGCCCGCATGGCACTCAGCCCTGGCGGGCCTTGAAGCGGCGATTGGTCTTGTTGATGACGTAAAGCCGTCCGCGCCGCCTGACCACGCGGTTATTGCGATGGCGCTTGCGCAGGGCTCTGAGCGAGTTTTTGATCTTCATGGCAATGCATCCATCGTTGCCGGGAAATTTGCCCGACGGCCCCGATTGGGGCCGGTCCTAGGCCGGGCGGACCATAAAAAGCCACGCCGCTTCTGTCAACGATGTGGGGAGGCAGGCGGGAAAGCCCCGGTGCCTGGGCACCGGGGCATGGGCTTCGGTGAGGCCATCCGGCCCGAGGAGCTAGTCCTCCTTGACCTTGTTGGTCACCTTGAAGTCCTTGTCGAGATAGACGTCGTACTGGCCGTCGCCGCAAATGACGTCGTCGGCCTCGTAGCCGCCCTTCTCCATCTCGATTTCGTCGTCCGGGACGGTGCAGCCCATGGCCTTGATCGCCTTCTGCACGCCTTCGATCTGCTCCTCGGTCAGCGCCTCATCTTCCGCATAGGCGGGAGTTGACGCCAGAAGCGCGAGGGCAGCCGCTGCAACGATGATCCTCATGGGACGTTTCCTTTTCTAACGACACGGGTGGTGAGAACGCTAGCCAAGCCACCCCCCCTTTCGGGGGAGCGGCGTGGCAGCGGTTATGCCGTGATGGAAGTTGAGGAACCATTCCACCGCTTGGCAATCTTCCCGGGAAGTTTTGGGAAGATTAAGCCCTGGTTGACACCTCAGCCTCCAGCACATATACTTAACCACATGGTTAAGTATCAAGAGGCTTCCCTCGACCGCACCTTCGCCGCGCTCTCCGACCCGACCCGCCGCGCCTTGATCGCGCAACTTAATCAGCGCGACGACATCACGGTGAGCCAGCTCGCCAGCCCGTTTCCGGTCTCTCTCCCCGCCATCATGAAGCATCTCGACGTCCTGTCGGACGCCGGTCTCGTCACCCGCACCAAGACTGGGCGCACGGTATCGTGCCGGCTTGCTGCCCAGCCGATGCAAGAGGCCGTGGATTGGCTCAATCGCTATCAACGTTTCTGGTCCGAGCGGCTGGATCGCCTCGCCGCGTTTTTGGAGGAAGAGTCATGTCCCTTGCCACCAGTATCCTCGTCGAACCGAGTCTCACCCTCAAGCGGCGGCTCAAGGCGACGCCGTCCGAAGTCTACGCCGCCTGGACGGACCCCGCGAAAGTCGTGAAGTGGTTCGGCCCGGATGCTGGGCCGGTTAAGGACGCGGAAATCGACGCCCGGGTCGGCGGGCGCTACTTCGTTCTGTTCAACACCGAGGACGGGGAAGAGCATCACGTCAGCGGCGTCTATCGCGAAGTCGTCCCCAACGAGAAGCTTATCTTCACTTGGGCCTGGCGCACGATGCCGGAACGCGAATCCCTGGTCACCGTGCTGATCGCACCGGACGGAAGCGGTTCGATGCTGACCCTCATGCATGAGCGGTTCTTCGACGAGCCCGCGCGCGACCGGCATCGCGAAGGCTGGACCGGCTGCCTCGACAAGCTCGCGCGTTATTTCGCCGAGTCCGTCCCCGCAGCAACGTAAATCAGGAGTTCCCCCATGCTTCCCTCCCGCAACACTAGAGCCCTTCCCAAGGTCGTCTCTCAGACCGAGTGGCGGGCCGCCCGCGACAAGCTCCTTGTAAAAGAGAAGGAACTCACCAAGGCCCATGACGCCCTAGCCGCCGAGCGCCGCCGTTTGCCGATGATACTGATTGACAAGCCCTACAGCTTCGAGGGGCCGAATGGCAGGGCAACTCTTCTCGATCTGTTCGAAGGCCGCAAGCAGCTGCTGCTCTACCACTTCATGTTCGGTCCCAACAGCGATGTGGGCTGCGATGGCTGCTCTATGGTGATGGATCACCTGCCCCATCCGGCCCATCTCAATGCGCGCGACGTATCGTTGGCGGTCGTCTCGCGCGCACCGCTGAAGAAGCTTGAAACCTACAAAAGGCGCATGGGCTGGACCTTCGCCTGGCTCTCGTCCTTCGGAGCGGACTTCAGCCACGATATGGGTGTGGGGCCGAAAGAGCCGCGTCTCGGTGAGTATCAGGACGGCGAGGAGCATGGATGGAGCGTGTTCCTGCGCGACGGGGACAAGGTCTATCGCACCTACTTCACCACACAACGCGGCGGGGAGCTGCTTGGCACCACCTTCAGCTTTCTAGACATCACGCCGTATGGCCGGCAGGAAGAATGGGAAGATTCACCGACGGGTTGGCCCCAGGGCAAACCCTACGACTGGTGGCGCCGCCACGACGAATATGACGACGCTCCAAAGTCGAAATCATGTTGCGGCCCGGATCGCCAGACGAGCGCGGCGTAACCGTCACCTAATTGCCAGGAACGCTGACCAACATGTCTAAGGAGTAAGTCATGCAGATCGCTGCGCAGAAGATCACACCCTGTCTGTGGTTCGACACGGAAGCCGAGGCGGCCGCGCGCTTCTATTGCTCGGTCTTCAAGGATTCGCGCCTCGGCAAGATCAATCGCTACGTAAACGAGGGCCAGGAGATCCACGGCAAGGAAGCCGGCTCGGTGATGGCCGTCGAGTTCGAAATTGCCGGGCTGAAATTCGTAGGTCTCAACGGCGGTCCGCAATTCAAATTCACCGAGGCGGTCTCCTTCCAGGTGCATTGCGACGATCAGGAGGAGGTCGACTATTTCTGGGCGAAGCTCGCCGATGGCGGCGAGGAAGTCGCCTGCGGCTGGCTGAAAGACAAATACGGCCTTTCCTGGCAAATCGTCCCCAAGGCGCTGTTCACGATGCTGTCGAGCGGCGATCAACGCAAGACCGAGCGCGTTACCAAGGCCTTCATGCGAATGAAGAAATTCGACATCGCCGCGCTCGAGCGGGCCTTTGCGGGCGCTAATTGAAGCAAGGAGGCAACGACGTGAATGACACCAGGACAAATGTGGCCACCGGTTTCGAGTTCGTCATTCGCCGCCAATTCGATGCGCCGCTCGACCGTGTATGGCGCGCCTGGACCGAGGCCGAGCGCATGGCGAAATGGTGGGGTCCCAAGGATTTCGACATCGTCTCCCTGAAGCTCGATCTGCGCCCCGGCGGCACCTGTTATTACATGCTGAGGTCACCCAACGGCCTCGACATGTGGGGCAGGCTGACCTACCGCGAAATCGTGCCGCAGCAGAAACTCGTGTTCATCGTCGCCTTCTCGGATGAAGCCGGCGGCATCAGCCGGCATCCGCTCAACGAAGGCTGGCCGCTGCAGATTCTCAGCACCGTGACCTTCACCGAGCGCGCCGGCAGGACCACGATCACCGTCCGCTGGGTGCCCTACGAGGCGACCGACGACGAGCACAATGTTTTCGAAGAGGGCAAGGACTCCATGCAGGCCGGTTGGACCGGGACCTTCGACCGGCTCGAGGCCTATCTCGGCAAAGCCTGAAACTCATTACGGATGGAGCGCGCGATGAAAATGAATCCCTATTTGCTTTTCGAAGGCGACTGCGAGGAAGCGTTCAAGACATACGCCAAGGTACTCGGCGGCGAGATCGTCGCCATGATCCAGGCCGAAGGCACGCCCGGCGAGTCCGGCTGGCCGGAAGACTGGCGCAAGAAGATCATCCACGCCCGCATGCTTCTCGATGGCGTGGCGCTGATGGGTTCCGACTGCCCGCCAGACCGCTTCGAGAAGATGCAAGGCTTCTCGGTGACGCTCAACGTCAAGGAGCCCAAGGAGGCGGAGCGCGTGTTCGACGCGCTGGTCGAGGGCGGAACCGTGCGCATGCCGCTCCAGGAGACGTTCTGGGCGGAGAAGTTCGGCATGCTGACCGACCGTTTCGGCACGCCCTGGATGATCAATTGCGAAAAACCGATGTAGGCCCAACGCAGACGGGAGGAAACCATGAAAGCTGACGTACAGAAGGAACATCTATGGTTGAGCCGGCTCGTCGGCGACTGGAACTTCGAAGCCGAGTGTCTGATGGGGCCCGATCAGCCGCCGGTGAAGACCACCGGCAGCCAGACCGTTCGCATGCTCGGCAATCTTTGGATGATAGGCGAAGGCGAAGGCGAATGCCCGGACGGGACCATGGCGAAGAGCATCATCACGCTAGGCTATGACCCGGAGAAGCAGCGATTCGTCGGTACTTTCGTCGCCTCGATGATGACCCATCTCTGGCCCTATGATGGCACGCTCCAAGGCGACGTGCTGACCTTGGACAGCGAGGGCCCGAGCTTCTCCGGCAACGGGAAGAGCAAGTATCAGGACATCGTCGAAATCGTCGACGACGACCACTGGATCCTGCGATCGCGCATGCCGGGCGAAGACGGCAAATGGATCGAATTCATGACCGGCCACTACCGGCGCAAGCAATAGGAGAACGGACATGCCTTACGTCGACGGTTTTATCGTGCCCGTGCCGAAGAAGAAGGTCGAAGCCTACCGCCGCCTGGCCCGCAAGGCCGGCAAGATCTGGAAGGAATACGGCGCGCTGGAGTTCAAGGAGTGCATCGCCGACGACGTGAAGAAGGGCAAGTGGACCTCCTTCCCGCGTAGCGTCAAGCTTAAGCCGACCGAGACGGTGATGTTCTCCTATATCGTCTACAAGTCGCGCAAGGACCGCGACCGGATCAACGCCAAGGTGATGAAAGACAACCGCATCGCCGGCATGGACATGAAGGACATGCCCTTCGACGGCAGGCGCATGATCTATGGCGGGTTCAACGTCCTGGTCGACGTCTGACGCGGCCCTTCCCTTTGCCACCGCTCCGATCGGCGCGGGATGGAACCGGCGCCCGCCCTGCGCGTTTGCTTCTGGCACATGCTTGGGACGGGGGTCTCCAATGGCAAACGAAACCTATTTCTTCATGGTCTGGGCCGAGCGGCGCGCCGACAGCATCTTCGGCGCCTCGTCCAGCCCGGTAATGCGCAACGGCGCCTTTCTGTGCTTCGAGAGCGAGGAGAAGGCGCGCGCGGAGGCCGCTCGCCTCAACGGGCGGGCCGGCGGCTCGCATGTGCACTACAGCGTCAAGCCGACCCTCATCAAGATGGCGCTGCCAAGCGCGGGGGCCAAAGCGGAGGCACCCAAGTCTGACTATGCGATGCCGCTGTCCAACGCAGCTTGCACCGTCAGGTCCGGCTCTTTCTAGTTAGGCGGTGAGAAGCGATCGGGGTTTTTGCGGCCCGGCCGGGCGCCTACGGCTCGGCCTAGGCAAAAAAGCGCGCCAGGCCGCGCAGATTTCCCCCTTGAAGGCAACATATCCATAGCCAACCGCTATTGGACCCTCCGGCGCCGTCGGCCCCATGATCGACGCCGGCCACCCGAAATGGACAGGGTGACTCGACCAAACCCGGAGTAACCCACATGAAGAAATCTCTTATCGCAGCGGCGTTGATCGTCGGCTTCTCGACCTCCGTTTTGGCGGTCGAAACCAACTTCATCATGTTCGACAACACGATGAAAGGCGGGAAAGGCGGTTGCGTCATCATGACGACGCAGCCGACGGGGTCGCAATACAAATTGATGGGCAAGTACACCTCGAAGGCTGCAGCCGAAGCCGCCATGAAGACGATGAAAGAGTGCGGCTAATCCTCTTGCAGGTTGTTTGAGAGATTGCCGTCGCCCGCCAGGCGGCGGCATTCTCTTGTGGCCGCGGCAGCACGCATCGTAGCCCATTTGTCGCATGGCGCGTCCCCAGTTCTGCCACGCCGCTCGGCTACATTGCCTTCAGTTTCCAGCAGTCCTTGCATTCTAAAGCGCCTCTGGGAGGCTGAAGCGATGCCGTTCCAAGAGTTCACATCGTTCTTTGGTCCCGACGACCTGGATGCCATGACGGCGGCCTACAATGCTGTCTGGTTTCAATTGCTTGTCATGGGGATGGTGGTCACGCCCCTGATCAAGCGAAAGCTCGTACAGGTGATCCTCGCCGCCGCATGCACGGGAAAGCGGGATCGGAAGCGGCTGCAGGACGTCGCGCTGAAAGCGCTGTCTCACCAGAGATCTGGTTGCGGCTAGGATGGAATGGTGGGCGCGACTGGGATCGAACCAGTGACCCCTGCGATGTCAACGCAGTGCTCGTACCGCTGAGCTACGCGCCCGGTTCCGGTCGGGATCGGAGAGCTTCTATATCGGGTGCGGCGCCACGAAGGCAACCCGCCAAGATCAGGCCGCCAGCAACCGCTCCACCTGGTCCACCAAGTCACGCAGATGGAAGGGCTTCGACAGGATCTTGGCGTCTTTCGGCGCGTGGCTGTCGGGGTTGAGCGCAACCGCGGCGAAGCCGGTGATGAACATGATCTTGAGCTCGGGGTCGAGTTCGCTCGCTTTGCGCGCAAGCTCGATGCCGTCCATCTCCGGCATCACGATGTCGGTGAGCAGCAGAGTGAAGGGCTCTTCCTTCAGCCGCTCATAGGCCTCGAGCCCGTTGCCGAACGAGACGACGTCGTAGCCTGCCTTCTCCAGCGCCTTGACCAGAAAGCGGCGCATATCCTCGTCGTCCTCGGCGAGGAGAATACGCTGAACGCTGCGCGCCCGCGGATCGTTCGCCTCCATCCCTCAGTCCCCCTACTCTCGCCTTTCGGCGTACACGAACTTGGTAAATGACTTGGTTAATCAGGCCTGCCGGGGCCCTGCCCGCTCTGGCGCCGCCCCCCTGGCAACCCCAAATCATTGCGTCTAATTGGTCCGGGCACAAGGAAGAACACGCCTAGACAGGTTCAACTCTGATTGGCAGAGTTTACACGCCGATTCCCGCCATGCGCGGCTTCGGCCCAGGCGGAGCGGCAAGGGATTGGTGATGAGCCCAAACGAGGCTGAGGCGATCACAACTGAGCTAGCGCCGCCTTTCACCGTAGCGCGGCCGCAAAGCCTGGAAGTTCCACTCGTTTTCAACTCGCCGCATAGTGGCCGTGTCTATCCGAAGGCGTTTCTGGCCGCCTCGAGGCTCGATCCGCGCGCGCTCCGGCGCTCCGAGGACGCCTATGTCGAGGAGCTGTTCGCCTTCGTCACAGAGCTTGGGGCCCCTCTGCTTTATGCCCATTTCCCGCGGGCCTATCTCGACGTGAACCGCGAGCCCTACGAGCTCGATCCGGTTCTGTTCCGCGACGGTCTCCCCCATTACGCCAACACGCAATCGGTGCGGGTGGTCGGCGGCCTCGGCACCATCGCCAGGATCGTTTCGGAATCCGATGAGATTTATCGCGAGCCGCTCTCGGTCAATGCCGCGCTCGAGCGGATCAACCGCCTGTATACGCCCTATCACGAGACGCTCAGCAGCCTGATGGACGAAGCCAAGAGGGAATTCGGCTTTGCCGTGCTGATCGATTGCCACTCGATGCCGTCCAATCCGATCGCCGAGCAGGGCGGCGTCCGCCCCGACTTTGTGCTCGGCGACCGCTTCGGCACATCTTGCAGTGGCGAGCTCACGCGGCTCGCAGCAGGCCAGCTTAAGGTGCAAGGCTATGCCGTGAGCCTCAATAAGCCCTACGCCGGCGGCTACATCACCGAGCACTATGGCCGCCCGCATCGGGGCCAGCATGCGCTCCAGATCGAGATCAACCGGGCTCTCTATATGGACGAGACGAGCTTCGCGAAGTCAGCGGGCTTCGATCGCCTGCGCGGCGACCTCGAGTCCATGGTGCGCGCCTTGATCGCGGGCGTGTCCGGCCTCGCCATTCCTCGTGCCGCGGCCGAATAAAAGCTGCAACGCATTGAAAGCATAAAAAATGGGCCGTCCGATTGAACGAACGGCCCAAGTCTAGGGAGGAAACGCCCAAGGAGGGCAGCGGAATGGCCTGGAGAGCCATACCGCGTTGCAACAATATGTCATTGCGCCGCACAAAAAGCAAGGTTCCAATGACGGCCCGAAGGCATTTCCGAAACACCTGATGCATAACTGTCACGACACCCAGCCACTGGACCCAAAGCGGTCCTGCCACCCGCTAGAAGGCTTGACTCTCAAGGCGAAACAAGCCGAAGGCTGCCTCCGTGCCCAAGCTCGTTGACCTTGAATTCGAAACCCTCCTGGCCACCGCCCATGCCCTGGCCGACACGGCTGGAGCGGTCATTTTGCCGCATTTCCGCACAGGGGGCGCCGTTGACCACAAAGGAGGCGACCTTTTCGATCCCGTCACCGCCGCCGACCGCGACGCCGAGCAGGCGATCCGCGCGAGCCTTTCCGTCTCACATCCTGGCCATGGCGTGCTGGGCGAAGAATTCGACGCGCTGAACCCGCACGCCGAATATTGCTGGGTGATCGATCCGATCGACGGCACGCGCTCCTTCATCCTCGGACTGCCGCTATGGGGCACCTTGATTGGACTAACGCGCGGCGGCGAACCGCTGCTCGGCGTCATGGACCAGCCCTTCACCGGCGAGCGCTTCTGGAGCGGGGAGACGCAATCCTTTTTTCGCCACGGTGGAAGCACCCGGACAATTCGCACGCGCAGCTGTGGCGCGCTTGGCGAGGCGCTGCTCGCAACGACCAGCACCGACTTCTTCACCACTGCCGAGCTTGAGCGCTTCGGCGAGCTCAGCCGCAAGGTGCGCCTCCGGCGCTATGGTGGCGACTGCTACAACTACTGCCTGCTGGCGATGGGCCATATCGATCTCGTGGTCGAGGCCGGCCTCAAGCCATTCGATATTGTCGCGCTGATTCCGATCGTCGAGCGCGCCGGCGGCATCGTCACCAACTGGGAAGGCGGCGACGCAAAAGACGGTGGCCGCATCCTCGCCGCCGGCGATGCGCGCATCCATGCGGAAGCGATGAAGGTGCTGGCGGGCTAGCTCGCCTTGCTCAAGGCCACGCCCGGCACGAAAGCGTCGAACGCCGCCCAAAACTGCTCGCGCATCGGATCGCGCTCCTGCAAGATCTCGTGGCGCGCGCCTCGAAGCACGATCTGCGACCCCGCGCGCAGGCGGATGGCGAGCCCCTCGGTAGCCTTGCTGTCCACGATCTGATCGTCGCTCGCCGCCAGCATGAGGACCGGGACGCGGATGCGGGGCGCGAATTTCTCGCTATTGACCCTGTGAATCGCCTCGAGCGCCGCTTTCAGCCAACCGACGGTCGGCGCTTCGATGGCAAGCTCAGGCGCCGCTTGCAGCACCGACAGATTGCGCAAGAAGCGCTCGCGGTCCGAGGTCAGCGTGTTGCCCTCGAAGGGCTGAATCTGCCGAAACTTTTCCTTGTCGCCGGGCACCACGCGCTTACCGAAGCCGAACATGGTGAGTCCGTCGGTGAGATTGCGGCATATTCCTTCCGATAGCGGCAGACCCGCAATTTTGATCATCGGCGCGGACAGGATCATGCGGGTGAACCAGCATCCGCGCTTGACCGCCGCGCTGAACAGAACCATGGCCGACATGGAATGGCCGAGCGCGTAATAAGGCGCGGGGCAATCTGGCAGCACCACCGCTTTCATAAAATGAGAAAGGTCTTCCTCATATTGCGCGAAATCGTCGATATGGCCCCTAAGCGGGTTGCGAGTAAGCCGGCTCGATCCCCCCTGCCCGCGCCAATCGAGCACGGCGACGGCAAAGCCCCTGCGGCGCAGCTCGCCCACCACTTCGAAATATTTTTCGATGAACTCGGCGCGGCCGGGAAGGATGCAAACCGTTCCACGTCGCTCGCGCAGCACCGGCTGCCAGCTCGCGTAGCGCAGCCGCAAACCTTTGCGCACATCGATATAGCCGGCCGACGCGCCAAGCGGGATCGGGTTCTTGGGGGTGCTGACGAGATCCATTTCTTGCCGCGACTCTTCTCACCACGTTCCGACGGGGTGCCGGGCGTTTGTTATAGCAGTCAGAAGCAGCCTGACGACACCGCTCGCGGCAGAGGGAAAAGGCGCCGGGAGGGGTCTCGCCGCTTCTCGCCGAAAATCAGATTCTACCAACAAATTCAGCACGCTAGTCCCCTTGACGCAGCCCGACGCACCACCCATATCCTCCGGCGGCGCAAAGGCCATCTGGCTTTGCGCTTTCGCCCGGCTCAAGCAACGAGCGGGCAACCACCATATCGCTTCTCAAGGAGGATGTGTCATGAGGCACTTTGATCTTACCCCGCTTTACCGCTCTACCATCGGCTTCGACCGGTTCGGCTCGTTGCTCGATCAGCTCGCTTCGTTCGAGGGCGATACTCCGAGCTACCCGCCCTACAATATCGAGCGCGTCGGCGAAAATGACTACCGCATTTCCATGGCCGTGGCCGGCTTCGGCGAAGGCGACCTCGCCATCGAGGTGAAGGAGAACACGCTCTCCATCCGCGGCGACAAGACGACGGAGCAGGAAGCGACGACCTTCTTGCATCGCGGCATCGCTTCGCGGAGCTTCGAGCGCCGTTTCCAGCTCGCCGACCATGTCGTGGTGCGGGGCGCGACCTTGGAGAACGGCTTGCTGCATGTCGATCTCAAGCGCGAACTACCCGAGGCCATGAAGCCGCGCACCATTCCGATTGCGACCAAGACCGCGGCCGACAAGCCGACGGTCATCGACAGCAAAGCCGCGTAACAACGCGGCGCTTTGCGGTCGAATGCGTCGCAATTGCGGATCATTGCGGCGCTTTGCGTTGCATCCGCCGCAGCAACAAGAAGGGCGCTTCCTCGAACCGAGGAGCGCCCTTCTCCGCAACACAGGTGCTAAGGGAGAGACCTGTTGCCCCCGGCACGCGACACTTTCGTTGGGGGCTTGTGAGCGACTCTAGCAACCGCAACTTGCACGAGCCTTAACGCGCGCCGGGCGCGGCAAGGTCTCGTTAAGAACTCGGGCTTCCGCGCTGCGCTGCGAAACCCGAAGAGCGCCTCGCTGAGGCTCGGAGCCAGGCCGAAAAGCGAGGGCGAAGCCCCCGCCTGGCGCGGCAGAATCCCGCTTGTGTGCCCGTTGGAAATCTGTCATTTTGAGGGCGAATAGGACAGGCTTGCTGACCTTTGTCGCTGGGGGTTCCGGCACCGCTGAAAACATCCGTCGAGGATGAGGAACAAGGTGCCCCACATGCGTTTACGCAAACGAAGGTGCTAGCCGTCTAAGGAGCCGGTTCTTCGTTTCAGCCGGTCGGCACTCCTCGCTGGTGGAAGATCCGGATTGTGGCCAATTGCTTTTTTGGCGCCGCTTGCGCTTGGGACGCGCCGCGCCGCCGAGGTTTCATGTGACGATGGCATCCCGTGGCTTGTACCCGTCTTTGCCTGCTCCAGGGTGGCCCTCCCCGCCGCCCGCGCAAGGACTCTACGATCCTGCGCGCGAGCATGACGCTTGCGGCGTCGGCTTCGTCGCCGACCTGAAGGGCCGCCCGAGCCACGCCATCGTTCAATACGGACTGCAGATCCTCGAGAACCTCACCCATCGCGGCGCGGTCGGCGCCGACCCCAAGGCCGGCGACGGCGCCGGCATGCTGGTGCAGATCCCGCATGAGTTCCTCAAAGAGGTCTGCGCCCCGCTCGGCATCAAGCTGCCAGAGCCCGGCCATTACGGCGTGGGCCACATGTTCATGCCGCGCAACCGCGCGCAGCGCATCTATTGCGAGCAGGTGGTGGCGCGCGTCGTCGAGGCCGAAGGTCTCACGCTGCTCGGCTGGCGCGACGTGCCGGTCGACAATTCATGCTTGTCCGCGCCCGTGATCGAGACCGAGCCGGTGCATCGCCAAGTCTTTATCGGCCGCGGACCCGACATCGAGGACGAGGATGAGTTCGAGCGCAGGCTGTACATCCTGCGCAAGGTGATCTCCAACACCATCAACGGCGAAACTGGCGGGCGCGACATCGGCTACTACACCGTGTCGCTCTCCTGCCGCACGCTGGTCTACAAGGGCATGTTCCTCGCCTATCAGCTCGGCGCCTATTACGCCGATCTGCATCATCCGAAATTCGCCTCGGCGCTGGCACTGGTGCATCAGCGCTTCTCGACCAACACCTTCCCGTCCTGGAAGCTCGCCCACCCCTACCGCATGGTCGCGCATAACGGCGAGATCAACACGCTCAGAGGCAATCTCAACTGGATGGCGGCGCGCCAGGCGAGCGTCTCCTCGGCGCTGTTCGGGCCAGACATCGACAAGCTCTGGCCGATCTCCTACGAGGGCCAGTCCGACACCGCCTGTTTCGACAACGCGCTCGAATTCCTGGTACAGGGCGGCTATTCGCTCGCGCACGCGGCGATGATGCTGATCCCGGAAGCCTGGGCCGGCAATCCGTTGATGGATTCAAAGCGCCGCGCCTTCTACGAATATCACGCCTGTCTGATGGAGCCGTGGGACGGCCCCGCCGCCATGGCCTTCACCGACGGAAGGCAGATCGGCGCCACCCTGGACCGCAACGGCTTGCGCCCGGCGCGCTATCTCGTCACCAAGGACGGGCTGGTGATCATGGCCTCGGAGACCGGCGTGTTGCCGATCCCCGAGGACAGCATTGTCGAGAAGTGGCGGCTCCAGCCCGGCAAGATGCTGCTGATCGATCTCGAAAAGGGCCGCATCATCTCCGACGAGGAGATCAAGGCTGAGCTGTCGAGCGCGCATCCCTACCAGCAATGGCTCGACCGCACCCAGATCCGCGTGCATGAGCTGCCGGGGGGCGGCACACCTTCGCCGCGCACCAATGTCAGCCTGCTCGACCGTCAGCAGGCCTTCGGCTACACGCAGGAAAGCATCAAATTCCTGATGGTGCCGATGGCCGAGTCCGGCCAGGAAGCGGTCGGCTCGATGGGCACCGACACGCCGATTTCGGCGCTCTCCTCCAAGCCGAAGCTGCTGCACACTTATTTCAAGCAGAACTTCGCCCAGGTGACCAACCCGCCAATCGACCCGATCCGCGAGGAGCTGGTCATGTCGCTCGTGACCTTCATCGGACCGCGGCCGAACCTGCTCGACCTGGAGGGCACCTCGAAGCAGAAGCGGCTCGAGGCGGCGCACCCGATCCTCACCAACGACAATCTTGAGCGCATCCGCGGCATCGGCGAGGTCGCTGATAATCAGTTCCGCACCATCACGCTCGACATCACCTATGCGGCCGACCAGGGCGCCGCCGGGATGGCCCGGGCGCTCGATGAGTTGTGCCGCCGCGCGGAAGCCGCCGTGCGCGCCGGCGAGAACATCATCATCCTGTCCGACCGCGCCACCGGGCCTGAGCGGATTTCGATCCCCTCTTTGCTCGCCACCTCGGCCGTGCACCCTCATCTGATCCGCTGCGGTTTGCGGACCTCGGTCGGCCTCGTGGTCGAGACCGGCGAAGCGCACGAAGTGCATCAATTCTGCACGCTCGCGGGCTACGGCGCCGAGGCGATCAATCCCTATCTCGCCTTCGAGACCATCGAGCAGATGCTGCCAGAGCTGGACGAGGAACTGACCGCAGAGGAAGCGGTCAAGCGCTACATCAAGGCGGTCGACAAGGGCATCCTCAAGGTGATGTCCAAGATGGGCATCTCCACCTATCAGTCCTATTGCGGCGCGCAGATCTTCGACGCGGTGGGGCTGCGAAGCGATTTCGTCGCCAAGTATTTTACGGGCACGCATACCGGCGTCGAGGGCGTCGGGCTCGAAGAGATCGCCCGCGAGACGGTCGAACGCCACAGCCTCGCTTTCTCCGATGCACCGGTGCTGCGCGAGGCCCTCGAAGTCGGCGGCGAATATGCCTATCGCGTCCGCGGCGAGGCGCATATGTGGCGCCCGCAAGTGGTCGCCGATCTGCAGCATGCGGTGCGCGGCAATCTGCCGGAGAAGTACCGCGCTTACGCCAAGCAGATCAACGAGCAGACCGAGCAGCTTTTGACCTTGCGCGGCATGTT
>JBQGDO010000142.1:0-2515 GCA_052039105.1 Methyloceanibacter sp. | reverse complement strand
CGAGCCCGGACGAGGCGCGCAAGGTGGTCGGCGAGTGGCCGGCCTATCGGGTATCGACCACCCATGTGATGACCATGCAGCACCGACTGCTCGACTGCTATTGGCAGATGCGGATGCCGGAGCTCGAGCTCGGGTCCGAGGTGAGCGTGGCGCTGATCTCCTATCTCGCCAACCAGGCCAAGGGCGGCGACATCGCCGCCCCCGGGCTCAAGCGCTGATCGGGGAGGCGGCCATGCGAGCGATCATCACCGGCATCCTTCTCCTCGTCCTTATCCTCGCCTTGGGCAGCGCGCCGGGCTTCGCCCAGCAGCAGCCCGCAATCGATCCGGCGCGGGTCGACGCCGCGGTCAAGTCGGCGTTTCCCACCGCGCCGGCCGATTGGCAGTCGAGATTGGTTCCGGACGAGACCATGCGGCAATGCTCGGCGCACCGGAATGCTCCACCGAAAGCGGTCGCCACGGCGATCCAGGAGCGGGAGAAGGCGACGATCGTCTATCCGACCGACGGCAAGCTTCTCGGCGACTGGAAGCAGGGAGAGAAGATCGCGCAGTCCGGCTACGGCCTGCGCTTCACCGACTACCCGCCGCGGTCGGCGAACGGCGGCAATTGCTATGCCTGCCACCAGATGACCAAGCAGGAGGTGAGCTACGGCACGCTCGGCCCGCCGCTGCTGAACTACGGCAAGTTGCGCAACTTCGCCGAGACCGACACCAAGGCGGTCTACGACAAGATCTACAATTCGCATGCGGCGTTCCCGTGCTCCAACATGCCGCGGTTCGGCACCAGCAAGATACTCACGATCGAGCAGATCAAGGATCTCGTGGCGCTGGTGATGAGCCCGGAGAGTCCGGTGAACAAGTAGCGCGGGCGGGACCGTCCGGCGGCGGCCGCCGGCGCGCGACAAGAACAACAAGAAACCCATGGCACCGCGAGGGGCCATGGGGGTACCGTCGTGGACGGACCAGGAGAACATTCATGCTCAGGAGCAGAAGGGAGATCGTCGGTGCGCTCGCCGTCTCGGGAGCGGCGCTGGCATCGACGAGCGGCGCGCGCGGCAATCCGATTTCGCTCGATCTCGCCCAGGTCAAGAAGGACACCGACATCGCCTGCCTCTATCATTGCGACTTCGGCGACCCGCAGCGGTTCTCGCAGATGCTGCAGAA
Organism: Methyloceanibacter sp.; assembly: GCA_052039105.1. Lineage (GTDB taxonomy): Bacteria > Pseudomonadota > Alphaproteobacteria > Rhizobiales > Methyloligellaceae > Methyloceanibacter. The sequence continues at coordinate 1,352 of JBQGDO010000142.1, read as the reverse complement.
CATGCTCAACCACTATTCGGCCTACGAGTTCGACAGCTTCAGGCTCAAGCTGGTGGTGGTGGCACATGGCGCCGGCCTCAAGTTCTTCCTCGAGGACCGCGCGGGCACGCCGTGGGAGAACGACAATATCGATCCGCAGCTGTACCAGCGCTTTGTCGGCCTGACCAAATACGGCGTCGAAGCCTATCTGTGCCGGATCACCTACACGCGCCTGAACATCGATCCGGCCAAGACGAGGAACGACGCGTTCCTCAAATTCGTGCCGTCGGGCGTGGCGACTGTGGCCGAGCTGCAGGCGAAGGGATTCGCGTATCTCAAGGTGGGTTGAGCCGGCGCGGCGCGCGACGAACTGGCTACTCGTCTCGACAGCAACCGCTGTCGTCCCCGCGCAAGCGGGGACCCAGTAACCCGTGAGCGCGCGATCGAAGCCGAGGCAGTGCCTGTTACCCGGTCGGGCGATTACTGGATCGTCCGCTTTCGCGGACGATGACAACCGAGTGACCTTAAGCTAGCGGATCAAGTACAAACGAACCTGCCTCTAATTAGCTGTTGGCCTTGAGATAGTCGGTGAGGCTGCCCTTCTCGTAGGCGCGCTCGGATACGAACCTGAACATCGCCAGGAAGCGCTCGGGCTGCAGGTATCCCTGCGCGCGGGCGACCTCGCGCTCTCGCGGCTTGCGCGCCGCAAGCCCGGCGGCACGCTCGGGGAAGAACTGGAACGTTGGGGTGAAACGGATGCCGTATTTCTCCGCCAAGCGCTTCTCCGGCAGCTTCTCTCCGTCGAAATCGGTGACCTCGCGCGCGCCGATGATATTGAGCTGCAGGATATCGAACCGCTCCTTAACGAAGTCCTCGATCTCGGGCTTGGCGAAGTTCACGAGGTGCGTGTCCCGGCAATAGGGGCAACCCCGCAGCTCCCACATGACGACGAGTCGCCTGCCCTTCTCGGCCGCGCCGTCGAGATCGTCGGCGAGCTCGAGAAAGCTTTCCAGGAACCAGGGCTGCCGATAGAGGCCGTCGTCGGTCAGGATCGCTTCGGCGAATGCCCGCCGGCCGCGATGGAGCGCAAGCCCGCCGCCCACCGATCCGGCCAGAAACGCGCGCCGCGACCACATCGCCGCCTCCTGATATTCAATATTTTGAAAGTGTATACCTCGGCCAGGTGCCGCCGGACAAGTGGCCGCGATGCAAGGGATGTCCGCGCTAGCAGCGCACGGGTCCGACGCTCACCCGATGCGGCCGAGAATCGGCGCGTATTCGAGCAGCCAGCCGCCGATCGCCGGCATGGCGCCTACGAAGACGAGAAGCCCGGTCGCGACAAGAACGGCGCCCATCGCCTTCTCGACGCTCGA
>JBQGDO010000141.1:0-7012 GCA_052039105.1 Methyloceanibacter sp. | reverse complement strand
GCGCGGCACCGCGATGAAACTCGAGAACAGGGCAAACTGGGTAGCGGTGAAGGCCTTGCTGGTTTCCCGCGCCATGAAGGCTGTCAGCGCAATCGCACCAAGGCCGACGCCGAGATATTCCCCGCTGACCACCACGAACAGGCCCACCAAGGTATGCCCGGCCTGGCTCAGCCACACGAACGGCAGGATGGTGAACAGCTGCACGAAACCGAACAGCCACAGCGCCAGGTTGATGCTCACCTTGAGCATGATGATGCCGCCAAGGATGCCGCCGGCGATGCTGGCCCAAAGCCCGGCGACCTTGGCGACGGAGCCGATCTCGCTCAGGCTGTAGCCCATATCGATGTAGAACGGCGTGGCCAGCGCCGTGGCCATGTTGTCCCCCAGCTTGTAGAGGAACAAGAAGGCCAAGATGGCCAGCCCGGTAGTGATCCCGCCGTCACGGCTGAAGAACTCCACGAAGGGTTTGATCACGGCGTCACGCAAAGTATGCGGCGCCAGCGCGTCGTCGCTCACCTCTCTAATGGTCAAGGTGGTGACGATGCCGACCAGCATGAAGGCGCCGGTGACCCAGAACACCACCGTCCAGGGCTGGTAGTCGGCCAGGATCAGCGCCAGCGAGCCGGGCACCAGACCGGAAAGACGATAAGCGTTGACGAAAATGGACGTGCCGGTTCCCAGCTCGTCGTCGGCAAGCAGCTCGCGCCGGTAAGCGTCGATGACGATGTCTTGGCTGGCGCTGAACAGCGCGACAATGAACACTACCACGACGATGGTTTGCAGCGAGGTGGCGGGATTGAAATAGCCGAGCACGCCGATCGCAACGAGCAGCACGGCTTGCGTTAGGAGCGCCCAGCCCCGCCTCCGGCCAAGGAACGGCAGCTTGAACCGGTCCATCACGGGCGACCACAGGAATTTCCAGGTATAGGGCAGCCCGATCAGGGCGAACAGGCCGATCGTGGCGAGGTCCACCTGGTTGCTGCGCAGCCAGGCGGGAATCAGAGAGATCAGGACATAGAGGGGCATTCCCGAGCTGAAGCCCAGGAAGATGCAGGTCAGCATCTTCCGGGTGAACAGGATCTCGGTCCAGCTGCGCCGCGCTTCGCCCGCGGCGTGCTCGCCAGGTGTCGGCCCTGGGCTTCCCTCTGCCGCCGTCATCGCCCTCTGATAGCAGGAAGCCGCGCCTGCGTCTTGCGGCTTGATCGAGCGCAAGGCGGTGGAAGCGTGCCACAATTACCTTTGCCATCGCCGTCCTCGGGCTTGACCCGAGGATTGACCCGGCGATCCAGTAACCGGCGAAGAGAGTTAGTCTGCCGAGGCCGGGGTTACCGGATGCCCGCTTTCGCGGGCATGACGAAGGAGAAAGCCATGGTGCGCGTTGTCGGGGTCGACCACATCTCGATCAGGGTCGGCGACTATAAAAAATCGAAGGCCTTTTACAGCAAGCTGATGCCCTTCCTCGGCTTCAAGGTGCTCGACGAATACGCGGACGCGATCGGCTGGACCAACGGCAAGACGCGCTTCTGGATCGGGCAAGCGGACGCAAAAGCCCGCACGCGCAAATACCGCATCGGCGATATCGGCCTGCACCACTATGCCTTCGAGCTCAGAAGCCGGAAGGACGTCGACGCGCTGCAAGCCTTTCTGAAAAAAGAGGGTGCGAAGATCGTCGATCCCGCCGGCGAGTATTACGACGATTATTACGCCGTGTTCTTTCTCGATCCCGACGGCATCAAGCTCGAAGGCATGAAATGGGGAGAGCACCATCGAGCCGCCGCGCGCAAACGCGCCGCTGCGAAGAAGCGCGGGGCTCGCCAGCGATAATGTCTCCTTGAAACCCGGCAAAGGGGGGCCATTTATTTACTTGCGATTAATTCGCAATTGCATCTATGGTGAGGGAGCTTGGGGGATTGGCCATTAGGAGGAGCAAGTTGAAGGGAAATTGGGTCGCGCGGCTTGGGGCCTGTCTCATTGCCGCGACGATGAGTTTTGCGAGCGCGGCCATTGCCGAGCCCGCACCGGACGGCGGCAAGTTCAAGGTGGTGACCACCTTCACCGTGCTTCAGGACATTGCCCAGAACGTCGCCGGCGACAAAGCCGAGGTCGTCTCCATCACCAAGCCCGGCGCCGAGATCCACGACTATCAGCCGACCCCACTCGACATCGTCAAGGCGCAGGAGGCCGACCTCGTGCTGTGGAACGGCTTCAATCTCGAGCGCTGGTTCGAGAAGTTCTATGGGAATGTCGAGGACGTCCCGAGCGTGGTCCTGACCGAAGGCATCGAGCCGATGGGCATCCGCGAGGGCCCATATACGGGCAAGCCAAACCCGCATGCCTGGATGTCGCCGTCGAACGCGCTCGTCTATGTCGAGAACATCCGCAAGGCGCTCGTCAAATACGATCCCGCCAATGCCGACAGCTATAACCGCAATGCAGGAGCCTATGCCGCCAAGATCAAGGCCCTCGACGAGCCGCTGCGCAAGCGGCTCTCCGCCATTCCGGAGGGGCATCGTTGGCTGGTGACGAGCGAGGGCGCCTTTTCCTATCTCACGCGCGACTACGGCCTCAACGAAGCCTATCTCTGGCCGATCAATGCCGACGAGCAAGGCACGCCGCAACAGGTGCGCAAGGTCATCGATCTCGTTCGCGAGAAGGATATCCCGGTCGTTTTCAGCGAGAGCACGATCTCCGACCGCGCCGCCAAGCAAGTCGCGAAGGAAACCGGCGCGCGCTATGGCGGCGTGCTCTACGTGGATTCGCTGAGCGCTGCCGACGGCCCAGTTCCGACCTATCTCGATCTGCTCAAGGTGACGGTCGAGACCATCGTCAAGGGGTTCGAGGATGGACGCACCTAGTCCCGTGCTCGGCCGGAAGGCCGCCGCGCGCTGCCCTTCGATTGCCCTCGATCGCCTGACCGTGAGCTACCCGAACGGCGTCACCGCCATGCGCGATGCCACCTTCGATCTCGGCCCCGGCACGATCTGCGCGCTGGTCGGGCCGAATGGCAGCGGCAAGTCGACCATCTTCAAGGCGATCATGGGCTTCATCAGGCCGACTTCCGGCGAAGTGCGGCTCTGCGGCATGCCGGTCGATCAGGCGCTCAAGCAGAACATTGTCGCCTATGTGCCGCAAAGCGAGGAGGTTGACTGGAACTTCCCGGTGCTGGTCGAGACCGTGGTGATGATGGGCCGTTACGGCCACATGAACTTCCTACGCCGGCCCTCGCATACCGATCGCGCCAAGGTCACCGAGGCGCTGGAGCGCGTCGGGCTTGCCGCCTACCGCCATCACCAAATCGGCGAACTGAGCGGCGGCCAGCGCAAGCGCGTCTTCGTCGCCCGTGCGCTGGCACAAGAGGGCAGCATCGTGCTGCTGGACGAGCCCTTCACTGGCGTCGACGTCAAGACCGAGACCGCCATCATCGGCGTGCTACGGGAGATGCGCGCCGAGGGCAAGCTGATGCTGGTGTCGACCCACAATCTCGGCAGCGTGCCGGATTTTTGCGACGAGGTGGTGCTGGTGAACCGCAGGGTAATTGCCGCTGGTCCGACCGCCGAGGTCTTCACCCAGAAGAATCTCGAACGCGCCTTCGGCGGCGTTCTGCGCGATTTCGAGCTCGGCGGCCGCGCGCTGCACGAAGACGACGACACCCGCCGCGTGACCGTGCTCACCGACGACGAGCGCCCGCTCGTGTTCTATGGCGGCAAGGCGCGGCGCCGCAAAGAAACCGAGAACGGCGGCAAAGACGCCGGCACCAAATGAGCGCGCTGCTCGCCGAGCTGCTCGTCCCCTTCGGCTATGACTACATGCTGAAGGCGATGTGGGTCAGCGCGCTGGTCGGCGCGGTCTGCGCCTTCCTCTCCGCCTATCTCATGCTCAAGGGCTGGTCCTTGATGGGCGATGCCCTGGCGCACTCCATCGTGCCGGGCGTGGCAGGCGCCTATATCCTCGGCGCGCCGTTCGCCATCGGCGCCTTCTTTGCCGGCATTCTCGCCGCTCTCGCCATGGGCTTCGTCAAGGCGCACACCCGGCTGCGCGAGGACGCGGTGATCGGGCTGGTCTTCACCACCTTGTTCGCGCTCGGCCTGCTGCTGGCCTCAATCTGGCCGACCTCGGTCTCGATCCAGACCATCGTGCTCGGCAACATCCTCGCCATCTCCGATGAGGACGTGGTCCAGGTGGTCATCATCGCCGCCGTCTCGCTCGCGATCATGGCCTTCATCTGGAAGGACCTGATGGTCACCTTCTTCGATGAGAATCATGCGCGGTCGATCGGCATCAATACCCGCCTGCTCACGATCGTGTTCTTCACCTTGCTCAGCGCCTGCACCGTGGCGGCGTTGCAGACGGTGGGCGCCTGCCTCGTCATCGCCATGGTGGTGACGCCCGGCGCCACCGCCTATCTCATCACCGACCGCTTCGGCTGGTTGATCGTCATTGCCGTGGCGCTCGGCGCGGCGACCAGCCTGGTCGGCGCCTATCTCAGCTATTTCCTCGACGGGGCGACTGGCGGGGTGATCGTCACGCTCCAGACCTTGCTCTTCCTTCTGGCCTTCTATTTCGCGCCGAAACACGGGCTTGTCGCCGCGCGCCGCCGCAGCGCCGCGCCGGAGGAGGCTTTGGCATGACCACGCTCATCGATTGGATCGCGGGGCCGCTCAGCTATCACTTCATGCAGCGCGCGCTCGGCGTCTCGCTTCTCGTCGCGGCGGTTTGCGCCGTGCTGTCCTGCTATCTGGTGCTGAAGGGCTGGTCCCTGATGGGCGACGCCATCTCGCACGCGGTGCTGCCGGGCATCGTCATTGCCTATGTGCTCGGCGTGCCGCTCGCAATTGGCGCCTTCGCTGCCGGGCTCTCCTGCGCGCTCTTCACCGGCTACCTCAAGGAGAACAGCCGCGTGAAAGAAGACACGGTGATGGGCATCGTCTTTTCCGGCATGTTCGGCTTCGGCCTCGTGCTATTCACCAAGATCGAGACCGATCAGCATCTGAACCACATTCTGTTCGGCAATGTGCTCGGCGTCTCGGTGCGCGATCTCGTGGAGACAGCGATCATCGCCGGGGGCACGCTGATTATCGTGCTGCTCAAGCGGCGCGATCTCCTGCTTTATTGCTTCGATCCGAACCAGGCACGCGCCGTCGGCCTGCCCGTGCGCGTCTTGCATTACGGCCTCTTGATCCTGCTCTCGATCACCATCGTCAGCGCGCTGAAAGCCGTCGGCATCATTCTGGTGATCGCCATGTTGATAGCGCCGGGCGCCACCGCCTATCTCCTCACCGACCGCTTCGAGCGCATGCTGCTGATCGCCGTGGTAGTGGCAATTGCCTCCGCCGCGCTCGGCACCATCATCAGCTTCCATATGGACGCGGCGACCGGCGCCGCCATCGTGCTGGTGCAGGCCGCGGTCTTCGTGCTCGCCTTCCTGTTCGCGCCGAAGCACGGGCTTCTCGCCGCCTGGCGCCGCGGGCGTGTCGAACAGCCCGCCACCGAGACGGCCCACTCCGAGGGCATTCCCTAGGACGGTGAGTTGGCGGTTCCGGTCTGAGGCTGGATCTTCTGGCTCGGGGCATGCCCGGTGCGGCGCAACACCTCGATGATCAGCGCCGTCGACCAGCCGATCAGCATGATGCCGTTCAACGCCGTCATCGGACCGAGCATGTGCCATTGCTGCAGGGGAAGAACGTCGCCGTAGCCGAGCGTCGTGTAATTGCCGAAGGCGAAATAGACGAGATCAGTGCCGGGCGGCGCGGCGCCGACCAAATCGTAGGTCACGGCCCAGATCACCACTTCGAGAAAATGTCCCGCCACCAGCAACGTACCGGTCGAAACGATCATCACGGTGTATTGGAGGAAGGCCGGAACGAATGTGTCCTTCACCTCCAGCCGGCGCACGGTCCAGACCACGATGCCGAGCAGGATGGCATGGATAATGAGGTTGAGCAGGCTCGCCCCGCCGCCGACCACGACCTGGTCGAGCAGGATGCCGCTGCCGAGAAGGGGCGAGGGCGTCATGCGTCCTTGGCGAGCAGGTCTGGTTGGCGGTAGCCCCCAACCTGACTGCGCTCCATCCCGCGCAGACGCGCTTTCTCCTCGCTCCGTGCCACCGGGGCAGGTGAGGGGGAAGCCGCCTGTTCAATGGCCGCCGGGGTGCCGTCCTCGAATTCCAGTGCCTCGATCTTGCGGCCCCGCGCGGCAATCTTGTCCGAGGAGGTGAGGATCTTGTCGATGTCGTCATTCGCCTGGCCGAAATGGTGCTGCAGATCGAGCACGCGGTCGCGCAAGCGCCCCATGTCGTCCATCAGCTTCGCCACCTCGCGCTGAATAAGATGCGCCTGCTCGCGCATCTGCACGTCCTTGAGAATTGCCTGCATGGTCTGCACCGCGAGCATCAGCATGTTCGGCGCGCAAATGACGATGCGGGCGCGATGCGCCTTCTGCACCAGGTCGGAGAAATGCTCGCAGAGATCGGCGTAGATCGCCTCCGACGGCACGAACAGGATGGCGGTGTCCTGCGTCTCGCCGGCGATGAAATAGCGCTCGGCCATCGCGTCGATATGCTTGCCGACATCGCCCCGCACCCGGCGCGCCGCCTCTTTCTTCTCCTCGTCGCGCCGCGCGGTGCGGAACGCCTCGAAGCCTTCCAGGGGAAACTTGGCGTCGATCACCACGCCGGCCTTGGTGTTCGGCATGTGCAGAAGGCAATCCGGCCGCTTGCCGTTGGAGAGCGTCGCCTGGAAGGTGTAGGCGCCCTTGGGCAGGCCGTCCTGGACGATGGTTTCCATGCGCATCTGGCCGAAGGCGCCGCGCGCCTGCTTGTTGGCGAGGATCTCCTGCAAGCTGACCAGGTTGGTGGAGAGCTCGGTCAGGTTCTTCTGCGCCGTATCGATCACCGCCAGCCGCTCGTTCAGCTTGGCGATCGATTCATGCGTCTTGCGCGATGTCTCGTTGAGGTCTGTCCCCACTTTGTGGGTCATGCGGTCGAGCCGCTCGTTGACCGCGCGGGCGAGATCGC
>JBQGDO010000140.1:0-4643 GCA_052039105.1 Methyloceanibacter sp. | reverse complement strand
GCCGCCTTCTCGATGCTCGCCATCGTGCTGATCTTCTTCCCGACCGGACTGCTCGGCCGTCCCGAGGTGGAAAAGGTCTGAGCGCCTTGGCGGAGCCCGGCACATCGTTCGGCCAGAGGCTCCAGGCGGCCCTCATCGACTCGCTACTCGCCGGCATCATCGCCTTCGCGCTGTTCAGCCTGCTGCTCGGCTTTCGCACCGTCGACACCGTGTCCGGGCTCACGCTTCAGCCGCGGCCGCAGGTCCTCGCCTACGCCGTCGGCATCGTCATGCTGGGGCGCTTCCTGCTCAATCTGTTCGTATGGACCGCCGATTATCCCGCCACGCGGCCCTTCGCCAAGCTATTCACCAGCGAAGCGTTCGACCGGTTCGACATCGTCGTGCTCGGGGGCACCGTGCTGCTTGCGGCGGCGTTGTTTGCATCGGGGCTCGCCGCCCGAAACGCGGGCATGCAGCTCGTGGCCCAGGCCGTGCTGATCCTGATCGGCGCCGGGATCATCCGCCGGCTCATCGTCGCGTATTTTCCCGACCAGCCTTATGCCCGCATCTTTACCCTGGGCGGCATTGCCTTCGCCGTGCTGTTTCCGATCGGCGGCTATCTCCTCAACAAGGCATTCGGCCTCGGCCTGCCGATGCGCTATCTACTCGACCTGTCGATCCTGGTGCTGACCTACATCATGCTCGGCTGGGGCCTGAACATCGTGGTCGGCCTCGCCGGCCTGCTCGACCTCGGCTATGTCGCCTTCTACGCGGTCGGCGCCTATACCTTCGCCCTGCTCGCCACGCATTTCGACATGGGCTTCTGGATCTGCCTGCCGATTGCCGGAGCCGCGGCGGCGCTATGGGGCATCATTCTCGGCTTTCCGGTCTTGCGGCTGCGCGGCGACTATCTCGCCATCGTCACTCTCGCATTCGGCGAGATCATCCGCATCGTCCTGCTCAATTGGACGGAGGTGACCAACGGGCCGAACGGTGTCTCCAATATTCCCAAGCCGACCTTCTTCGGCCTCCCCTTCTCGCCGACCGCCCCGGACAGTTTCAGCGCGTTCTTTGGCCTGAAGTTCGATCCGATGCACGCGATCATCTTCCTCTATTACGTGATCCTGGTGCTGGCGCTGACCACCAATCTCGTGACCCTGCGCTTGCGGCGCCTGCCGATCGGCCGCGCCTGGGAGGCGCTGCGCGAAGACCAGATCGCCTGCCGTTCGCTCGGCATCAACACCACCATGACCAAGCTCTCGGCCTTCGCCATCGGCGCCATGTTCGGCGGTCTCGCCGGAAGCTTCTTCGCCACGCGGCAAGGCTTCATCAGCCCGGAGAGCTTCACCTTCATCGAATCGGCGATCATCCTCGCCATCGTCGTGCTCGGCGGCATGGGCAGCCAGCTCGGCGTGGCGATCGCCGCCATCGTCATGATCGGCGGCTTCGAAGCGCTCCGGCACACCGCCGGCTTGCAGAGCATTTTTGGGACGGGCTTCGACCCGGCGCTCTACCGCATGCTCTTGTTCGGCGCCGCGATGGTGGCGATCATGGTGTGGCGCCCGCGCGGTCTGGTCGGCACGCGCACCCCGTCCATCTCGCTCGACGAGGCGCGGCCGATCAGCGCCGATCTGGTCAAGGAAGGGCGCGCATGAGGCCGTGGCAGAAAGACCCGATCCTCAAGGTCGAGCACCTCAGCATGCGCTTCGGAGGCCTCACCGCGGTGGACGATGTCTCGTTCGAGGCCGGGCGGCGCGAGATCACCGCCTTGATCGGTCCCAACGGCGCCGGCAAGACGACGGTATTCAACTGCATCACCGGCTTCTACGAGCCGACCGTGGGCACGATCATCTTGCGCCAGCCGGACGGCGAACATTTCCGTCTGGAGCGGCTCGATGACCACGAGATCAACTGGCGCGCCAAGGTCGCGCGCACCTTTCAGAACATCCGCCTGTTTCCGGGTATGACGGCGCTGGAAAATCTGATGGTGGCGCAGCACAACGTGTTGATGCGCGCCTCGGGCTATACGTTCGGCGCCATGCTCGGGATCGGCGGCTTTCCGCAGGCCGAGGCCGAGGCGGTCGAGTTCGCGCAAGATTGGCTCGAGCGGGTGGACCTTCTTGAGCGCGCCGACGAGCCGGCCGGAGAGCTTCCTTACGGCGATCAACGCAAGCTCGAGATCGCGCGCGCCATGTGCACGCGGCCGCTCCTGCTCTGCCTCGACGAGCCCGCCGCCGGCCTGAATGCGCGGGAAAGCGAGCTGCTCAACGAGCTGCTCTATTCGATCCGCGAGCGCGAAGGTATCGCCCTTTTGCTGATCGAGCACGATATGAGCGTGGTGATGCGCATCTCCGATCATGTCATTGTGCTCGACTACGGCAAGAAGATCGCCGACGGTACCGCCGAAGAAGTCCGCAACGACCCGCATGTGATCGCCGCCTATCTCGGCGTTCCCGACGAGGAGTTGCCGGACGCGCGCGAGGCGCGGCCGTGAGCGATACCCTGCTACAGATCAACAAGGTCACCTGCTGCTACGGTAGGATTCCCGTGCTGCACGGCGTCAGCATCGACGTCCGTCGGGACGAGATCGTGGCACTGATCGGCGCCAACGGCGCCGGCAAGACCACGACGATGATGACGATCTTCGGCCGACCGCGCGCATCGGAAGGGCGCATCCTATTCGACGGCAAGGATATCACCGCGTTGCCCGCCCACGACGTCGCCCGGCTCGGTATCGCCCAGTCGCCGGAGGGGCGGCGCATCTTCCCGCGCATGACCGTGATGGAGAATTTGCAGATGGGGTCGATCATCGCCGGCGATCCGGCGGGCTTCGACCGGGACTTGGAGACGGTCTGCACGTTGTTTCCGGTGCTGAAGAAGCGGCACGATCAGCGCGGCGGCACCTTGTCCGGCGGAGAGCAGCAGATGCTGGCGATCGCTCGCGCCTTGATGGGGCGACCCAAGCTGCTTCTGCTGGACGAGCCGTCGCTCGGGCTCGCGCCGCTGATCGTCAAGCAGATCTTCGAGGCCATCAAAGAGCTGAACCGCCACGGCTTGACTGTCTTTCTCGTCGAGCAGAACGCCTATCACGCGCTCAAGCTTTGCCATCGCGGCTACGTGATGGTGAACGGCAGGATCACCTTGACCGGAACCGGCAAGGAGCTGCTCGAACGCGAGGAGGTGCAGAGCGCCTATCTCGACGGTGGGGGCAAGAAGGCCGCGCTGCAAGGAGGACGCTAGTGGAGTGGCTGTCCGACGACGGGCTACGCGTGTTTCTCGCGCTGACGGTGATCATCGGCGGGGGCGCGGCCTTTCTTGCCGGACGCGGCCTGGCGAAGGGCTGGAAGCCCCATTGGCGCGTGTTCTTCTACATGGCGCTGCTGGCCGGCGCAGTGCGTTTCTTCCACTATGCGCTGTTCGAAGGGCGGCTGCTGTCGCTCTATTATTACCTCGTCACCTATGCGGTGCTGGTGGCGGCGGCGAGTCTCGGCTACCGCATGATGCGAACCAAACAAATGGTCACGCAATATCCCTGGCTCTACCAGCGGACGAGCCCGCTGAGCTGGCGCGACCGCAAGGCATGAGGCTCGCGCGGTTCACTGCAATTAGGTAAGCTACCGCGAGTTTCCCCTGGGGAGGGTCCAGTAATGAAGCACATCACCGGCCTAGTCGCGGCCTTCGCGCTGGCCGTATCCGTGGCCGCCTGCGGCGACGGAGGCGGCGACAGCAATACGACGCCAATCGCTATTGCCGGACCCGTGACCGGCCAGTACGCGTCTTTCGGCGCGCAGATGAAGAGCGGCGCGGAACTGGCGGTTGCCGATCTCAATGCGGCGGGCGGCGTGCTCGGCAAACAGCTCGCGCTGTCGATCGGCGACGATGCCTGCGATCCGAAACAGGCGGTCGCCGTCGCCAACCAGTTGACCAGCAGCGGCGTGGCGCTGGTCGCCGGGCATTATTGCTCCGGCTCGTCGATTCCGGCCTCGAAAGTCTATGCCGACAACGACGTGATTCAGATCTCGCCGGCCTCGACCAACCCGGCCTTCACCGACGATCGCGCCGGCCCGAACATCTATCGCGTCTGCGGCCGCGACGACCAACAAGGCGGCGTGGCCGGCAAATATCTCGCCGAGCATTTCGCCGACAAGAACATCGCCATCATTCACGACAAAACGGCTTACGGCAAAGGACTCGCAGACGAGACCAAGAAGGCGCTCAACGCGGCCGGCAAACAGGAGGCGCTCTACGAGGCGATCACCGCCGGCGAGAAGGACTACTCCGCGCTGGTGTCCAAGCTGAAACAGGCGAATATCGACGTGCTTTATCTCGGCGGCTATCACACCGAGGCGGGACTAATCGCGCGGCAGATGCGCGACCAGGGCATGAACACGGTCTTGATGGGCGGCGATGCGCTCGTCACGCAGGAATATTGGTCGATCACCGGGCCGGCGGGCGAAGGCACCTTGATGACCTTCTCGCCCGATCCGCGCAAGAACCCGGCGGCGGCCGAGGTGGTGCAGCGCTTCAAGGACAAGGGCATCGAGCCTGAGGGCTACGTGCTCTACACCTATGCGGCGATCCAGGCGTGGAAACAGGCGGTGGAGAAGGCGGCGTCGATCGCCTCGGCCGACGTGGTGAAGGCGCTGAACGACACCGAATTCGAC
>JBQGDO010000139.1:0-23601 GCA_052039105.1 Methyloceanibacter sp. | reverse complement strand
CTCAACGACATCAGTTTCGTCACCCATCGGCGCGAGTTCCTTTGCGTGGTCGGGCCGTCCGGTTGCGGCAAGTCGACTTTGGTACGCATTCTCGCCGGCCTAGAGGAGCCCACCTCGGGCGAGGTCCTGCTCGAGGGTCATCCGGTGACGGAGCCCGGCACCGATCGCGGCATGGTGTTCCAGGGCTACACTTTATTTCCCTGGTTGACCGTGAAGAAGAACGTGATGTTCGGGCCGCAGGTCAACGGCGCGAGCCGGACCGACGCCGAGCGCGAGGCGCGGCAATGGCTCCAGCTCGTCGGCCTGGAGAAATTCGCCGACTGCTATCCCAACCAGCTCTCCGGCGGCATGAAGCAGCGGGTGGCCATCGTCCGCGCGCTCGCCAATCAGCCGCGCATCCTCTTGATGGACGAGCCGTTCGGCGCGCTCGATGCGCAGACCCGCTGCCGCATGCAAGCGCATCTCCTGGAGATCTGGCGCAAGATCGACGTCACCATCGTCTTCATCACTCACGATCTCGACGAGGCGATCTATCTCGCCGACCGCATCCTCGTGCTTTCCGCCCATCCCGGCGAGGTGCAGGAGCTGATCGAGGTTCCGGTGCCGCGCCCGCGCTCTGCGGCGCAGATGATGGTGCCCGAATTCCTCGCCACCAAGGCCAGGCTCGAAGAGCTGATCCACCGCTCGCGTCCGCACGGCGAGGAGGAAGAGGCCGACATCTATCCGCTCGTGCCCCGGCTCACCGACGTCGCCGACAATGTAGAATAGCCATGCTGCAGACGAGACAGAAGCTGGCTGCATGGGAGGAACTCACGATGGAAGCGCATGTCGGTGACAAGATCAAACGGGTGCAGGAGGAGCTCCGCGCCAAGGGCGTCAAATATTGCATCGGCGCCTAGGTCGACATTCACGGCGTGCCCAAGGGCAAGGTCGTGCCGCTCGATCACCTCGATCACATGGCGCACGGCTCCGAGCTCTATACGGGCTACGCGCTTGACGGGCTCGGCCAGGCGCCAAACGACGACGAGATCGCCTCGATCCCCGACCTCGACCACGTCATTCCATTGCCGTGGGAGCCGAAGGTCGCCTGGATGCCTGCCGACATCGCCTTCAAGGGCAATCCTTATCCCTTGAGCACGCGCGTCGCGCTGAAGAACGTGCTGAAGCAGGCGGAGCAGCTCGGCCTGGGCTTCAATCTCGGCATCGAGTGCGAGATCTTCGTGCTGCGCAAGGACGGCGACGGCAATCTCGCCGTGCCCAACCCCGACGACAAGCTGACCAAGCCTTGCTACGACTTGCGCGGCTTCCTCGACAATTTCACCTGGCTCGACAAGGTCGCCACCTGCATCAACGCGCTCGGCTGGGACCTCTACTCGTTCGACCACGAGGACGCCAACGGCCAATACGAGTTCGATTTCCGCTACGCGCCGGCGCTGACCACCTGCGACCGCCTGATCTTCTTCCGCACCATGGCGAAGCACTACGCCAAGGAGGAGGGGCTGGTCGCCACCATGATGCCCAAGCCCTTCCCCGACAAAACCGGCTGCGGCGCGCATTTCAACATGTCGCTCTACGATCTCGAAAGCGGGCGCAATCTGTTCGCCCGGGCGCCGTCGGAGGATCAGCGCGGACTCGGGCTGACCGAGCTCGGCTACAACTTCATCGGCGGCGTCCTCAAGCACGGGCGCGCGCTCTGCGCCGTCTTCGCCCCGACCGTCAACAGCTATAAGCGGCTGGTGCGCCAGGGCGCGATGGCGACCTTCTCTTGGGCGCCGGTGTTCAATTCCTATGGCTCCAACAACCGCACCAACTCCGTGCGCGTGCCGATGGGTGGCGGGCGCTGCGAGTCGCGCAATGCCGACGGCGCGGTCAATCCCTATCTCGCCGCCACCTTGGTGCTTGCCGCCGGGCTCGAAGGCATCCGCGAGAAGATCGATCCCGGCAATCCCAACGACGACAATCTCTACACGATCTCGGAAGCGGAACGTAAGGCGCGCAACATCGATTTCCTGCCGCAGACCTTGCAGGAAGCGGTCGCCGCCTTCGCCGCCGACCCGCTGATGGAGGAAACTCTGGGGAAGGAGCTACGCGATGAATTCATCACCTACAAGACCGACGAGTGGAATGCCTATCATCTGTCGATCAGCCCCTGGGAGGTCGAGCGCTACAGCCATCTCTTCTAGGAGCGTGAGATGAGCGTGGTCGCCCGCACCCGCGAGCGGCCGGTCAGCCGCATCAGCATCTCGCTGCCCGAGGAATTGCTGTGCGACCTCGACCGCATGGTAGAGCGGCGCGGCTTCGACAGCCGCTCGCAGGCCGTCAACGACATGCTCCACCGCTCTCTCGTGGAGCACAAGCATGAGCTCGGCGACGACGTCATGGTCGGCATCATCGCGCTGTTCTACAACAACGCCGTTCCCGGCTTGCAGAAGCAGCTCGCCGATTTGCAAGTGCGCTACATCGACGAGGTGATCTCGTCCCTCCACGTGCATCTGATGAACAATCAGACCATGGAGGTGATCCTGGTGCAGGGCCCGGCGCGGGCCTTGCAGATGATCGCCGACGAGATGACCTCGCGCCGCGGCGTGGTCTCGGGGCGCATGCACCTCGTCGCCGCGTTCATTCCCCAGGTGCACCCCTTCATCGACAAGCCCAAGCGGGCGCAGAACGGCGCGGCATGACCATGCCGATCGCGTCCGACACGCTTCCTGCCGGGAAGCATTGGTCGATGATTCTGTGGCGCAACAATCGCCTCAGGCTCACCGACCTCGAGGGCGGCGCCAATGTCGGCATGCTGTTCTTCAATCCCTTGAACCTGCTCGAACGCTACAACGCGCCCGACACGTTGAAATGCCAGCACAGCTTCAAGCTCACCGAAGGTCACTGCCTCTATTCGGATATGGGGCGCATCTTCTGTTCGATCGTCGCCGACGATTTCGGCTGGCACGAGTCGGTGTGCGGCAGCACCACCAAGGTTTCGACGTCAAGGAAATGGGGCGATCGCGACTATCAGCGCGACCGCAATGATTGGCTGCAAAACGGTTACGACAGCTTCCTGATCGAAGCCGCCAAATATGGGCTTGGGCGGCGTGACCTTCCCGCCAATGTCAACTGGTTCAGCAAGGTCGTAGTGGCCGATGACGGCGCCTTGTCGCTCGATATGAGTGCGGCGAGGCAAGGCGCTTCGGTCGAGCTGCGCTTCGAGATGGACACGCTCGTCCTGCTGCATACCTGCCCGCATCCGCTGAACTCAAGCGCCGCCTATCCGCGCAAACCGGTGCGCTACGAGATTTTGGAGGGGACGCCGGCGTTGGCCGACGATCCGTGCCGCTCGTCGGCGCCGGAAAATATGCGCGGCTTCGAGAACAACCGCATCTTCCACGCCGGATGCCGCGCCGGGGGACACTGATGCTCAGGGAAAGCCCGCTCGATCCCGCGCTCGCGCACTACCGCAAGGCCGTGCCGGCCGGAGACTATTTCATGCATGTCGTCAAAGGCGGCGAGACCTTCCGCATCGTCGATCTCGAAGGCAACCAGGCCGTCGACACGCTGTTCTACAATGCCGACGATCCCGCCGAGCACTATTCGGCGTCGGACACCATCCGAGAGCAGGGCAACCTCTATCTGAGCACCGGCTCGGTGCTGCTCTCCGACCTTTGCCGGCCGATGCTGACCATCACCGCCGACACCTGCGGCCGCCACGACACGATTGGCGGCGCCTGCGCCACCGAGAGCAATACCGTCCGCTACGCGCTGGAGAAGAAAACCGTGCATGCCTGCCGCGACAGCTTCCTGCTCGCGGTGGCGGAGAACGATCATTACGGGCTCTCCAAGCGCGACATCGCCCACAACATCAATTTCTTCATGAATGTGCCGGTCACTCCCGACGGCGAGCTCACCTTTGCCGACGGCGTCTCCGCGCCCGGCAAATATGTCGAGATGGTCGCGGCGATGAACGTGATCGTGCTCATCTCCAACTGCCCGCAGCTCAACAATCCCTGCAACGCCTACAACCCTACGCCCATCGAGCTGCTGATCTGGAGCGCGGACGCCTGACATGTTCGGCAAGGTGCTCATCGCCAATCGGGGCGCGATTGCCTGCCGCATCATCCGCACCCTCGACCGGATGGGCGTGGCAAGCGTCGCGGTCTATTCGGAGGCCGACCGGCACGCCATGCATGTGGCGCGGGCAGGAGAGGCGGTGGCGATCGGCGCCTCGTCCGCGGCGGAAAGCTATCTGAAGATCGACGCGATCATTGGCGCGGCGCGGCTGACGGGCGCCGAGGCGATCCATCCGGGTTATGGCTTTCTCGCGGAAAACCCGGAGTTCGCCGAGACCTGCGCCGAGGCCGGCATCGTCTTCATCGGGCCGAGCCCTGCGCAGATGCGCGCCTTCGGCTTGAAGCACGAAGCGCGCGAATTGGCGCGCCGCGCCGGCGTGCCGCTCGCGCCGGGCTCCGGCCTCATTGGCGATGTCGCCCAGGCGCAAGCGGAAGCCGCGCGCATCGGTTATCCGGTGATGCTCAAGAGCACGGCCGGCGGCGGTGGCATCGGCCTTCAGCTTGTCGCCGCGCCGGACGAGATCGCGCCGATGTTCGAGCGGGTGCAGCGCCTGGCACGGAACAATTTCGAGGACGCGGGCATCTTCATCGAAAAATGTGTCGCGCGCGGCCGGCACATCGAGGTGCAGATTTTCGGCGACGGCAAGGGCAAGGTCGTGGCGCTCGGCGAGCGCGACTGCTCCGCGCAGCGGCGCAATCAGAAAGTCATCGAGGAGACGCCGGCGCCGAACCTACCAGCCGCGATTCGCGCGGCGCTGTGGGACACGGCGCGCCGCCTCGCCCAGTCGGTGAACTATGCGAGCGCCGGCACCGTCGAATATCTCTACGACGCTGAGACGGGCGAGTTCTACTTCCTCGAAGTCAATGCGCGCCTCCAGGTCGAGCATGGCGTGACCGAAGAGGTCACCGGCATCGACCTCGTCGAATGGATGCTGCTGCAAGCGGCCGGCGAACTGCCGCTGCTCGATCAAGCGAGCATCGAGCCGAAAGGCGCCTCCATCCAGGCGCGGCTTTACGCCGAGGACCCGGGGCGCGACTTCCGCCCAAGCTCAGGCTTGTTGACGCATGTGGCGTGGCCCGAGGACGCTCGCATCGAGACGTGGGTCGAGAGCGGGTCCGAGGTATCGCCGTTCTACGACCCGATGCTCGCCAAGATCATCGTCACCGGCACCACGCGCGGCAAGGCGCTCGGCAAGCTTCAATCCGCGCTCGATACGACCGAGATCGGCGGGATCGAGACCAATCTCGATTATCTCCGCCAGCTCTCGCGGGACTTGGAACTGGCGCGCGGTGAGATGCTGACGCGCAGCCTGCAGAGCTTCGCCTATCGGGCAAACACCGTTGAAGTGCTTGCGCCCGGCACGCAGACGACGATTCAGGATTGGCCGGGACGCATCGGCTATTGGGCGGTCGGCGTGCCGCCGTCAGGGCCGATGGATTCGCTGTCCTTCCGTCTCACCAACCGGCTGGTCGGCAACGATGGGGGCGCTGCCGCGATCGAAACCACGCTCTCCGGTCCGACATTGAAGTTCAACTGCGACGCAGCGATCTGCCTCGGCGGGGCTGAACTTGCCGCGACACTTGACGGCGAACCGGTCCCCTATTGGCAGCCGATCCAAGTCAAGACGGGACAAGTGCTGAGTCTCGGCACGGTGCAGGGCCCGGGCTTGCGCGCTTATCTTGCGGTGCAAGGCGGCATCGATGTGCCGGCCTATTTGGGCAGCCGCTCGACCTTCACCCTCGGAAAGTTCGGCGGGCATGCCGGGCGCGCGTTGCGCTCGGGCGACGTGCTGCATGTGATCGCAAAGCGCCGCAAAGAACCGCAAAAGAACGCGATTGCACCGCATTTGCTGCCGGTGCTGTCGCATGCATGGGAGATTGGCGTTCTCTACGGCCCGCATGGCGCGCCCGACTTCTTCGCGCCTGAATTCATTGACACATTTTTCGCCGCGGAGTGGGAGGTGCATTATCATTCCAATCCGACCGGCATCCGCCTGATCGGCCCGAAGCCGAACTGGGCACGCGAAGACGGCGGCGAGGCGGGGCTGCATCCGAGCAACATCCACGACAACGCCTATGCCGTCGGCACCATCAATTTTACCGGCGATATGCCGGTGATTCTCGGGCCCGACGGCCCGTCCTTGGGCGGCTTCGTCTGCCCCGCCACCATCGTCCAGGCCGAGCTATGGAAGATCGGCCAGCTCCGCCCCGGCGACAAAATCCGCTTCATCCGCCTCACGCCGGAAGACGCCGCGCGCCGCTTGGCGCAGCAAGATGTTGAAATCGCTGGTCTTGTGCCCGTTCCGCCGCCGCCGTTGCCGCACACCAGATGGGGCGCGGACGATTGCATCGTTGCCTTCCGTCCCGCCGCCGACGGCAGGCCAAGCGTCGCCTCTCGCCGTGCCGGCGACGCCTATCTGCTCGTCGAGTATGGGCCGATCGTGCTCGATTTCAGCTTGCGGTTCCGCGTCCACGCGCTGATGCAGGCCGTCTCTCGAGCCATTGAAACCAATAACCTTCCAGGCATCCTCGATCTCACTCCGGGCATCCGCTCGCTGCAAATCCATTACGACCCGCGCGCGCTCCCGCTCGACGATCTCATTGCCGCGCTGCAATCGATCGAGGACACGCTTGGCGACCTATCGGACATGGAGGTCGACTCGCGCATCGTGCGCCTGCCGCTGTCCTGGGACGACCCGGCGGTGCAAACGACCATCGACAAATATATGCGCGGCGTGCGCGCCGACGCGCCCTGGTGCCCGTCCAATATCGAGTTCATCCGCCGCATCAACGGCCTCGACTCGGTCGAGGAGGTGAATCGCATCGTCTTCGACGCGACCTATCTCGTGCTCGGTCTCGGCGACGTCTATCTCGGCGCGCCGGTGGCAACCCCGATCGATCCGCGCCACCGGCTCGTCACCACGAAATACAATCCCGCGCGCACCTGGACGCCGGACAATGTCGTCGGCATCGGCGGCGCTTATCTCTGCATTTACGGCATGGAGGGTCCGGGCGGCTACCAGTTGTTCGGCCGCACCTGCCAGATGTGGAACACTTATCGCGAGACCGCCGACTTCGCTCGAGGCAAGCCCTGGCTGCTGCGCTTCTTCGATCGCATTCGATTCTATCCGGTTTCGGCCGAAGAACTGCGCGACTTCCGCGACGGCTTTCTCGAAGGCAAGCGCCAAGTCGAAATCGTCCCGGGACGGTTCAGGCTTAAGGACTATCTCGCCTTCCTCGACGAGAATGCTGCAAGCATCGCCGCCTTCAAATCACGTCAGCAGGCCGCCTTCGAGGCTGAGCGTTCGCGCTGGCAGGAAGCGAGCTATGAGGTAAACGGCGCGACCTTTGATGGCGAAAGCGGAATCGACGGCGAGGCGGTAATTCCGCCTGGAGCGACCGCGATCGAAAGCCCCGTTCCCGGCAGCGTGTGGAAGATCCTGGTGGAGCCCGGCAACCGGGTCGCCGAGGGCGAGACCCTGATCATCGTCGAGTCGATGAAGACCGAGATTTCGGTGGTGGCGCCGGCGAGCGGCTTGGTGCGCGAGATCCGCTGCGCCGAGGGTCGTTCGGTCCAGCTCGGCCAAGCGCTGCTCATCATGGGGGAGACGGCGGCATGACCGTCTCACTCGATATCGCCAATCTCGAACGCCTCTATGCTTCGGGCGAGACGACGCCGGAGCATATCGTCGGCGAGGTCTTTGCACGTATCCGGGCCAAAGGCGCCCGGCCCGATTGGATTACCTTGGTCGATGAAGAGGCGGCGGCGACCGCCACGCGCGCGGCGCCGCGCGGACCGCTCTACGGCCTTCCCTTCGCGGTGAAGGACAATATCGACGTCGCTGGGCTGCCGACGACCTGCGCCTGTCCCGATTTCGCCTATGTTCCGGAGCGTTCCGCGACGGTTGTCGAACGGTTGCAACAAGCCGGCGCGATCCTGATCGGCAAGACCAATCTCGATCAATTTGCCACCGGCCTGAACGGCACACGCTCGCCCTATGGCATTCCGGCGAGCCCGTTCAATCCGGACTACCTCTCCGGCGGCTCGAGCTCGGGATCCGCGGTGGCCGTCGCGATGGGCCTCGTTTCTTTCGCGCTCGGCACCGACACGGCAGGTTCTGGCCGCGTGCCCGCCGCCTTCAACAACATCGTCGGTCTAAAGCCGACCAAAGGCCGCATCAGCATGAGGGGAGTCGTGCCGGCTTGCCGCACGCAGGACACCGTCTCAATCCTTGCGTCGACGGCCGCTGACGCCGCGCGCGTTGGGTCCGTTTGCATGGCGTTCGATGCCGGCGATCCCTTCGCGCGCAGCGGCGCACCCGCCTTCTTGCTCGAAGCGCCGCCTTGGCCGTTGCAGGTCGGGGTGCCGAACGGCGAAATTCCCTTCTTCGGCGACAACGAATATGGCTCGCTCTATTGGGGCGCCGTCGAGCGCTTGGCCGGCGAGGGGGCCGAGATCGTGCCCATCGATTTCGCTCCCTTCGCCAAAGCCGCCAGCCTGCTTTATGGCGGCCCATGGGTCGCCGAGCGCCTGGTTGCTGCGGGCGAGCTGCTTGAGCGAAAGCCAGAGGCGATCCACACCGTCCTGCGCGGCATCCTGCACGACGCACGGGCGAAGACCGCATCTCAGGCGTTTCAGGCCTTCTATGATCTGGCCGGCCTGATCCGCGAGGCGGAGCGTGAATGGAGGAAGATGGACTGTCTTCTTTTGCCGACTGCCGGGACGACCTACACGATCGACGAGATGCTTGCCGATCCGGTCGAACTGAATACGCGGCTGGGCGCCTATACCAATTTCGTGAACTTGATGGACCTCGCCGCCATCGCCGTGCCGGCAGGATTCCGCTCCGACGGCATTCCCTTCGGCGTCACCTTGATCGGCCCGGCACTCTCCGACGGCATGCTCGCGTCTGTGGGCGATGCCCTGCACCGCTCGTTAACCGGCGCAAGCCTCGGGGCGACGTCAACGCCGCTGTCATCCACGCCGCCGCTCAAGCCGCCAGAAACGCCCGCCAAGTCCGTCGAAATTGCCGTGGTCGGCGCGCATCTCTCCGGCCAGCCACTCAACGGGCAGCTCGTCGAGCGCGAAGCCCAGCTCCTCGAAACCGCGCGCACCGGCGCGGGGTATCGTCTCTATGCCCTCACCAACGGCACCATCCCGAAGCCTGGCTTGGTGTTCGATGGCACCGGTCCCGGCGGCATCGAGGTCGAGCTCTGGCGCATGGATGAAGCGGTCTTCGGCTCGTTCGTCTCGTTGATTCCCCCACCATTGGGCATCGGCACGGTGACTCTTGCCGATGGGCGTATCGTCAAAGGCTTTCTCTGTGAGGCACATGCGACGCGCGACGCCGAGGACATCACCGCCTACGGCGGGTGGAAGGCCTGGCTTGACCGTTTAAGCCGGGCATAGCGCCAATTTGGATGCTTCATTCCAGAGTAGAATCTAAGGCAGCACGAAGAAACCTACTATCGCGCCGGCGGCAATCGCAGTTGAGAGACCGACCCACGGAAACCATCCCCGCCATAAGTTCCGCCACTCGATTCGACGAGTCACCGCGCGGAACCGGCGTCTCAACTGTTCGGCCGCTGCATTAGGGTCGTCTGTCTTGAAGCCGGTCATTGTATCCTCTCGCGACCAAATCCAACCAAAACGCCTTTAACGGCAGGTTAGGTGGAGTGGACGGCCTTCGGCGCGCATATCATCAAATTTGCTGGCGCCATGTTTCGCCTGCGTCCCGCCGGGCGCATGGCCGCGCGATCGTTCAAATTTCACTGAAATTTCGCGCGGCGATTAAAACTTGTCGTGACGAACCCCGCTTAGGGTTTCCTCCTTTCGCAAGCGCGGGAAATCGGGGGGTCGCCCATGCATCTCGACATGCAGACGGTCTCGGCTGTGAATGTCGCGGTGACGGCTGTCCTCGGGGGCATCCTGCTTCTGACGTGGATGCGCGA
This sequence comes from Methyloceanibacter sp., assembly GCA_052039105.1. Classification (GTDB taxonomy): domain Bacteria; phylum Pseudomonadota; class Alphaproteobacteria; order Rhizobiales; family Methyloligellaceae; genus Methyloceanibacter. The sequence goes on along the minus strand of JBQGDO010000139.1, from coordinate 13,588 downwards.
ACGCGAAGGCCCGCTCGTCGGCTGGTGGGGTCTGGCGCTGCTCGTGCAAGCCGGCGGCGTTTCCATCGCCGCGCTTGCCTCCCCCGCCAATGCCGAGCAACTCGTCGCTCTCGGCACGGCGGCAATCATTTTCGGCGATGCCTTGAAATGGAAAGCGGCGCGCGAATTTGCCTATCGCGAGGCGTGGTTGCTTTGGCTGCTGGTCGGCCCAGTCGGCTTTCTGCTGGCGGTGCAGCTGGGCTATCTGGAAACCTTCGACAGCCGCCTCAACACGGTCTGCACCATTCTCGCCGTCTACAACTTCGCGGCGGCAGGCGAATTTGCGCGTGGCAATGTCGAGCAGCTCATCTCCCGGCGCCCCACCGTTGTCCTGCTCCTGATCGTGGGCCTCGGCTATCTCTCCTGGCTGCCGCTCAATATTGCCATGCCGATCCAGGAAGCGCAGTCGGTGCTGGTGAGCTTCTGGTTCCCCGCCACCATCCTCCTCACCTTGCTTCTCCGCGTTGCGCTTGCCTTCAGCGTGCTGTCTATGGCCAAGGAACGCCGCGAGTTCGAGCAGCGCATCGATGCCTTGACAGATCCGCTGACGGGGCTTGCCAACCGCCGCGCCCTGTTCGAGGCCGCGGATGCCGCCAGCCAGGATCGCGACGTCGGCGGCGATGCACTCTCCGTCCTGATCTTCGACCTGGATCATTTCAAGGAGATCAACGATCGGTTCGGTCACGATCTCGGTGACCGCGTGTTGAAGCTGTTCGCCGACACGGCGCAGACCCGCCTGGATCGCTCCACCATCGTTGCGCGGCTGGGCGGGGAGGAATTCGCCGCAATTCTGCCCGGAGCCGATCCGCTGAAGGCAACGGGCGCCGCAGAGGCGGTGCGTCACGCCTTCGCCAAGTCGGCCGCTTTCGTCAACGGGCTACCGGTCGGCGCCACCGTCAGCGTCGGCGTCGCCTGGGACGAGTCGGTCACCGGCGATCTCAGCGCACTGTTCCGGCGCGCTGACGCCGCGCTCTATGTGGCGAAGCGTTCGGGCCGCAATCGCATTGAAATGCTTGGGCCCGACGATGCGAGCCCGCTGGCCGAAGTCGAAGCTGCGTTGCGCGCCGCAAGACAGGCCGCGCTACTCGACTTCGCGGAGTCGTTGCCGGCGAAGCTGAGAGCCTGAACGCTGGCAATCTGGTAACGCACCGGCACGCGCCGAGTTGTCATGCGCGGGCGCGGGCAAAAACACCCTTGATTGTGACAGTAAGATGTAGCCTCTCTCGCCGCTCCCCGTTGGGTTGAGCCCGGCGTTTCGCGCAAGAGCTGCATTGGGAGTTCGTATGGTCGCCGCTCGTCGTTCCGCGCGCCCGGCTAGCGAGGTCGAGCTGAAGCTGGAATTTTCTCCTGCCGGCGCGGGCAGGCTTGCCGCGCATCCGGCGCTGCAAGCCTGTCTCGTGCCGCCGGAGGAGCGCGACCTCATCTCCACCTATTTCGACGCGCCCGATGGCACTTTGCACAAGGCGGGTGTTTATCTCCGTCTGCGCGATACCGGCGGCCGTGTCGTGCAGACGATCAAGGCGGCGAAAGGCAAGGCCGAGTTCCTCGCGCGCCATGAATGGGAATGCGAGCTTCCCCGCCGCATTCCCGATCTCGAGGCCGCCAAAGGCACGGCGCTCGAGCCTTTATTGACGCCTGAGACGCGCGCCGCGCTTCGTCCGGTGTTCGAAACCCGCATCACGCGGCGCATTCACCTGATCGAGCGGGACGGCTCGGAAATCGAAGTCGCCATCGATCGCGGCGAGATTGCGACGGAGACGCATAGCTGCCCGATCTGCGAGCTGGAGCTCGAGCTGAAGCGGGGCGAGATCAAGGAGCTGTTTCGCCTCGCGCGCGTCCTCGCCGCGGAGGTGCCGCTCAGGCTCGAAGTCAAAACCAAGGCGGAACGCGGCTATGAGCTGCTTGCCGGACTGCGGCTCACGGCCGAACGCGCAACGCCGATCCATATCGCCCCCGACATGCCCGCCGGTGAGGCCTTTCGCGCCATCGCCCTGGCTTGCGTCAGGCAGATTGTGGCCAACGAGCCGGCCGTGTGCGCGGGCAAGGCCGAAGCGCTGCATCAGATGCGGATTGGACTGAGGCGGTTGCGCGCAGCGATCGCACTGTTCGCTGAAATCGTTGCCGACGAGAAAATGGAGACGATCAAGGGCGAGCTGAAATGGATCACCCAACAGCTCGGACCCGCGCGCGAGCTGGATGTGTTCGCCGCTGACGTGCTCGAACCATTGCGCGGCAAGCAACCGGATGCCGTGGAATTGGCCGCCGCGCATGACGCATTCGAACAAAGACGTGCCGCCGCCTATCTCAGCGCGACCGCGGCGATTCAATCGGACCGGTTCCGCGCGGCTCTGCTCGACGTCGTCGAGTGGATCGAGACCGGCGATTGGACGAAGCCTGGGAAGCAAGAGCCGACGCGGAAACAAGCTGTCGCCGAGCACGCGGCAATCGAACTTGCCAAGCTGCGGCGGAAGATCAAGCGCAAGGGTGCGAAGCTTCGCCATTTGAACGTGGCGCAGCGCCATCGCCTGCGCATCACCGCCAAGCGGCTGCGCTACGCGACCGAATTCTTTGCCGGCACATTTCCGGGCGAGGGGAGGGCCAAGCGCCGAACCGATTCGCTGAGCGCGCTCAAGGACTTGCAGGACGCCTTAGGCGGCCTCAACGATCTTGCCACGCATCATGCCCTGATCGCCGATCACGCCGAGCAAGCGGTTCGCGACGGGGAGGCCAAGCTCTCAGTCTCGCATCTTGCCCCGGTGCAGGCGCAGGAAGAGTCGTTGATGCGGAAAGCCGAGCAGGCTTACGCGCGATTTGCCGGGACCAAGGCCTTCTGGAAAGGCTGACCGCTATCCTTCCGCACGGGGCCGCGCCCCATGCGTCTTCACGTCGCCGCGCATCTTCCGCGCTTGGTCCTCAAGCCGCCGCGCTGCCGCGTTGAAGGCGTCGCGGATCGCGACATAGACGTCCTCATGCGCGTGATCCTCGGGCTTGGCACGATCGACAATCACATCCTTGCCCGGCACGCTGATATCGACGCGCACGCTGTAGAGCTTGCCCTTATGCTGATGGCGATGCGGCGCCTCGACCACGACCGTGCAGCCGATAATGCGGTCGTGGAAGCGTTCGAGCTTCTCCGCCTTTTTGCGAATGCGTGCCTCGACGGCGGGGGAGGGGTCCATGTTCCGGAAGCTGATCTGCAACGGTATCTGCATGGCGCGACTCTTGCTCCACTTGCTGACTATATGTGATGCGCCGACACGGCCTTGGTCACTTCGCCGGTGAGATCCTGCGACAAGGCATGCGAGATGTCACCAAGGCTCACCATGCCGACGAGTTTTTTGGCCTCGTTCAGCACCGGAAGCCTGCGGATCTGGTTGTCCTCCATGATGCGAATGGCATCCTCCGCGTTCTCATTGTCGCGGCAGAAGATCACGTCCTTGCTCATGACATCCTTCGCCTCGAGCTTGCCGACGTCCCTGCCGTTGGCGATGGCACGGATGGCGATATCGCGGTCCGTGACAATACCGATCAACTTTTCGCCGTCGCATACCGGAATCGAACCGACGTCATAGTCGCGCATCTTCTTGGCGACTACCTCGAGCTTGGCATTCGGCGCGACATATTCGGCGCCCGCGTGCATCATTTCTTTGACTTTCATGACGAACCTCCGACACCCTCCGCCTTATCTACAATGCTCGGCACTGGCTAAATGTTCATTGAGGCGGGTCAAACAATCCGTAGCGAATGAACCGCTCCGGGCGGCCACTAGCGCCGCAGAATAATGCCGAGCAGGAACCCCACTCCAACGGCGATGCCGAGGGTTGAGACCGGATTGCGCTTGACCGCGGCTTCGACCGCTGCGGCCGCCTCTTTTATTGCATTCTCCGCGCGTTCGGCCTGGTGACCGCCGGCGCGCGCGATCGAGCCCGTCAGGCCCTCGATCTCCTTGCGCAAGCCGGCCAGATGTTTGGCGATTTCCTTAACCTCGTCGTTCAGGGGGTAATGGTCCGGCATTTCGGCGTCTTTTGCGGCCATGTACTCTCTCCTTGATCAATTTGAAGCTCGCGATATTGGCGCGCGTCGAGCCTCGCCCGTCAAGACGGCCTTGCGCGTTGACCAAGATCAAGCAACTTAAGGCCCTTGGGAGCGCTTGAGACGGATCAAGGCGGCTCTCGGCCAAGGGTAGCATCCTGCTGCCGCCAAAGGGAGACGAACCATGCGCGCTGCCGATCTCATGACCAGAAATGTCGTGACGGTTGACGAGGAGGCCAGCGTGGAGGAGGCGGCCGCCTTGATGCTGCGCCATCGCGTCAGCGCCCTGCCGGTGCTCGATCGTTCCGGCAAGCTCGTCGGCATTGTAAGCGAAGGCGACCTGATGCGCCGTGCCGAGCTCGGCACCGAGCGCGAGCGCTCCTGGTGGCTCGAACTGATCACTGCCAACAGCGATCTGGCCGAGGACTATGTGAAGGCGCATGGACGGAAGGTTGGCGAGGTCATGACCCGGAAGCCGATCACCGCTTCGCCCAACACGCCGATCAACGAGATTGCCGTACTGCTTGAGGAACATGCCATCAAGCGAGTACCGATCCTCGATCGTGGCAAGCTGGTCGGCATCGTGGCGCGGGCCAATTTGCTGCAAGCGCTTGCCGGCCTGAAGCTCGCCGCGCCTGCTTCCAAGGCCGGCAAGGATGCCGAGATTCGCGAGGAGATTCTGGCGCGCCTCTCAGGCGCCCCGTGGCGTCCTTGGCTCCTCAACGTCACGGTGCATGACGGCATCGCCGAACTATGGGGAATCGCCAATGGCATGGAGGCAAAGACGGCCGCAGGCGTGACTGCGGAGAATGCCCCCGGCGTGGTCTCGGTCAAGAACCACATCATCGTGCGGCCGCACAGCTGGGCCGAGGCCAAGCCCTATTTTGCCGAAAAGGGCTAGCTTTTTGCCCCATGTTCCGCAGCGCCGGGCGAAGGGCTAGACTTCGGTATGCATGGTCCTCTTGCAGCGCGCCCTGAAGGTAGCCGCGTGGAGCGGTTCCTGACCGTGCTCCTCGGCCCGGCGACGCTGCCCGCTCACTATTGGAGCGCAGCGCTCGCCGTAGGCGCCATGCTCCTGCTGTCCTGGGGTCTCTACCCCTGGCTGCACGGACGCGGCGCTTTTCTGATTTTCGTACCGGCCATCCTATTCGCCGCGGGTCTCGGCGGCCTAGGGCCCGGACTTGTCGCCACCGTGCTTAGTCTCGCCATGGGACTTCTCCTCATCGGCGCCGAATCACTGACTGGGCAAGACGTGCTTGTCGCCGCCATCTTCACCGTTGTTGGCTGCGGTATCTCCTGGTTCGGCGAGCAGCTTCGCCGCAGCCGGATCCGTGATCGCAAACTCACCGAAGACCTGGTCGCCCGCGAAGCGCATCTCCGTTCGATTCTCGACGCCGTGCCCGACGCCACCGTGGTCATCGACGAAAAGGGAATCATCAAGTCTTTCAGCGCAGCCGCCGAGCGTCTCTTCGGCTACAAACAGTCGGGAGTCACAGGCAAGAATGTTTCCATGCTGATGCCCTCTCCCTATCGTGAGGAGCATGATCGTTACATCTCGCGCTACCTGACCACGGGCGAGAAGCGCATTATCGGCATCGACCGCGTAGTAACCGGCCAGCGCAAGGACGGCTCGACCTTCCCGATGAAGCTCGAAGTCGGCGAGATGCGCTCGGGCGAGCGCCGCTTCTTCACCGGCTTCATCCGCGACCTGACCGAGCGGCAAGAGACCGAGCACCAGCTTCAGGAACTGCAAACCGAGCTTGCGCGACTGTCGCGGCTGACCGCCATGGGCGAGATGGCTTCCACGCTTGCGCATGAAATCAATCAGCCGCTCTCCGCCATCTCCAACTATTTGCAGGGCTGCAACCGGCTGCTGGAGCCCGTCGAGCACCCCAATGTGCCCAAGATTCGCGATGCATTGTCCGAAACCACCAAGCAGACCTTGCGAGCGGGTCATATCATCCGCCAACTTCGCGAGTTCGTGGCGCGCGGCGAGACTGAAAAGCGTCCCGAGAATTTGAGCAAACTCGTCGAGGAAGCGAGTGCGCTGGCTCTCGTCGGCGCCAAGGACGACGGGGTCAAGACAGTGTTCCGCTTCGCTAGCCACACCGACGCGGCCTTGGTCGAAAAGGTGCAGATTCAGCAAGTGCTGCTCAATCTCATGCGCAACGCCATCGAAGCGATGCATGGTTGTGACCGGAGGGAACTCATGGTGACGACCGCGCCGGTCGACGGCGACATGATCGAGGTCAGCGTTGCCGATACCGGTCATGGCCTTTCCAAGGACATCGCCGATCGCCTGTTTCAGCCCTTCGTGACGACGAAGCCTGCGGGCATGGGCGTCGGCCTGTCCATTTCCAAACGCATCGTCGAGGCGCATGGCGGTAAGATGTGGGCCGAGCCGAATGAGGGCGGCGGGACCGTGTTCCGCTTCACCCTGCAGTCGGCCAACGAAGGGAGCGCCGTCGATGCCGGATAGGGGCATCGTTCATATCGTCGACGACGACGAGGCCGTGCGGAAATCGCTGGCCTTCCTGTTGAGCTCGGCCGGCCATGCAGTGCGCCTGTACGACTCCGCGACCGCCTTTCTCGGCGATCTTTCCAACAGCAACGGCGGATGCTTGATTACCGATATCCGCATGCCGGAAATGACCGGCATCGAGCTGCTCGGCGTCCTCAAATCCAAGGCCTGCACGCTGCCCGCCATCGTCATTACCGGGCACGGCGACATTCCCTTGGCAGTGGAGGCGATGAAGGCAGGGGCCGTCGATTTCATCGAGAAGCCCTTCGACGATACCGCGATCCTGACCGCCGTGCGGTCTGCGCTCGAGCGCGGTGCCAAAGGCGAGGGTGGCGATGACGCCGCGATCGCGGCCCGGCTCACCTCGCTGTCGGAGCGCGAGCGCCAAGTGCTCGAAGGCTTGATCGCCGGCCATCCCAACAAGACCATCGCCTACGATCTCGGCATCAGCCCGCGCACTGTCGAAGTCTATCGCGCCAACCTGATGGCCAAGATGGAAGCGAAGAGCCTCTCCGAGCTGATCCGCATGGCGATTCTCGCCAAGGTCGCCCCCGCACGCCGGGACGGCTGAAACAATCCTGCTCACGCGATTGACCTAGCTCAAGGCCCATCCTTGCGCGGTTGCCTAGCTTCCGGACAGCGGTGGGACGCGACTGCCGCATCGTTTGAAGGAGCGTGATTTGCTTGAGCCCGCAACCATTCTTATCGGCGTCGGCGACGGCGTGCTGGCCGATTCCTTGCGCTTTGCGCTTGAGCTCGAAGGCTTTCGCGTCAGGCTTTGCGACGAATATTCGCTGTCGCGCGAACTGCTTGAAGGCGCGACCAATGTCTGCCTTGTCCTCGATCAGGGCGTGTTCGCGCGGCTCGATGCTGGCGGCTGGCCTTTCGTCGAAGGCATACCCGTCGTCTTGATCGTCGGGCATCAGAATGCGCGCGTGACCGCGCGCGCCAAAGCGGCCGGCGTGGCGAAGGTCGTGGAAGCGCCTCTCGTCGGCGGGGTGCTGTTCGAGGCGATCAGATCGGTCCTCGACGCAAGCTATTCGCGCTCGCCGCAACGGCCCGCCTAGCGAATTACCCCGCTTTCCTCAGCGTTTCCGGCTTCAACTCCGTAATTCCCCTTAGGGGGAGAACACGAATTTCCGCGCTGCGGCGTCGCGCGTACTGATTTGCGTCAGATGAACCACTCGCCAGGAGACCCGACATGCTGACGCAGAGTGCTATTGCGCAAACCCCCCATCCTCAATCCCCGTTCGCCATTGCGGGGAGCCGCAAGCTCGCCGCCTCCGACGCCGCTGCCATTGGCGTGGTCATGAGCTTCGGCCGGAACGCCGAGATCTACGCCGAAGGCGAAACCTCCGGCTATGTCTATAAGGTCATCTCCGGCGTGGTTCGCGTGTCCAAGCTGCTGCCTGACGGACGCCGGCAGATCAGCGCCTTCCACATGCCGGGCGAGATGTTCGGCTTCGAGGCGGAAGACGTGCACCATGCCTCGGCCGAGGCAGTCGTCCCGACCAAAGTGATTGCCTATAAATGGGACGGGCTGGTGAATCAGGGCAGGCAGTCGGTAAGCGTCGTGCGCGAATTGCTGGACCTTGCGGTCAGGGGACTTCGGCACACGCAGGATCATCTGCTCCTGCTCGGCCGCAAGAATGCGCTTGAGCGCCTCGCTGCTTTCCTCCTGGAAATGGATGCTCGCACCGGCTTCAAGCACGTGCTCGACCTCGCCATGCCGCGTCACGACATTGCCGATTATCTCGGCCTGACCCTGGAGACCGTGTCCCGCATGTTCGCCGAACTGAAAGCGATGGGAGCGCTGAAGCTGGAATCGGCAAGACGGGTACATTTGCTCGATACCGGCAAGCTCGAAGCCTTGCGCGCTTGAGCCGCTTCCGGGAGCCAATCCAAGCCTTCAAACGTTATCGGTAACCGGCTATCTAAGCCGAGGAGCACCGAGCTGTGCGGCGAGGAATCCGATGTATCGACGCATTGGTTTGATTGTTGCGGGGTTTTCATTGGCCGGCTCGTGCCTTGCCGCCGCCGGCCCGGTGACCAGTGCCCCCGATCCGGGTCGCGGCAAGAGTTTGGCGGAGCGGATCTGCTCGAATTGCCACCTGGTCAGCACCGAGCAGAAGCAAGCCAATGTCGATATCCCGAGCTTCCGGGAAATTGCCAACAAAAGCGCCCAGACCGAAGGCGCTATCATGGCGCATATCGTCCTGCCCAAGCACCCAATGCCGACGATCCCCATTACCAAGAGCGAGCTTGCCGATCTCGCCGCCTATATAATGAGCCTGCGTGATCCAGAAGAGCGACCCAACCCATGAAGAAAGCCAAAATCTGGTATGTCATCGCCGACGGTGGCAGGGCTCGTTTCGTCGAGCGCGATGAGCGGGGCGCCTTCCGCACCGTCTCGAGCTTCGTTTCGACCGAGTTGCACGCCAAGGCGAGCGATCTCGGGCGCGATCGCCCGGCGCGCGTGATGGAGAGCGCGACCCCCGGACGGTCCGCCATCGAACCCCGCCGCGATCTGAAGGATGCGGCCAAGCAGGACTTCGTCAAGCTGGTGGCCGAGCAAATCGATGTGGAGCACGGCCGCGGGCAGTTCGACAATCTGGTGCTGGTTGCGCCGCCCGGCGTGCTGACCGAGCTCAAAAACCACCTGAGCAAGGCGATGGCTGAGCGCGTGGTCAACGACGTGCAAAAAGACCTGACCAACGTTCCCGATCACGACCTGACCGGGCATCTCGCGCCTGCGCACTAGACATCGGCACTTTAAGCTCACGGCACTGTCACTTGACGGCGGCTCGGGGTGACGGCTAGCCTTTCTGCACTATGAGCCTCATGCGCGCCATCGTTGTGGCCTTGACGGCCCTCTCCATTGCGCTGCTTCCGGTGGCCGGGGCCCACGCATTGGTTCTGGTGCCCCAGACCTCCCACCTTGCCGTGACTGCCGAGTGCTGCCCTGAAGGGCAGCACTGCGAACACCAGCGTAAAGGCGATTGCGGGCAAACTGAATGCCTATCTAAGTGCTCAAACCTCTCCGCCAACCAATTGGAAGATTCGGGTGCACCGCTTGGTCCATTGGACCAAGACAAGGCAATGCGCATGGCAGGAACCGCCAAGACGCAATCGCCCCATCCCCCTTCACCGCCTCCCCGCGCCTAATCCGCACTGACACTCGTCTTGTCTGAGCGCGAGCGCGTGCTCGTGTCCAAGCAACACGCCGGTCCACTGCCCGCTTTCGCAGGACTGGATCAATGAAGATTCGGAAGGTGCGCCATGAGGCGTCTCAAAAATCTGCTGATCTTGGCCGTCGGCATCTTTGCCGGGGCCACCGGCTTCTATTGGCTCGAGCATCGGTCTGAGCCAATCGGAAACCCCGCTGTCGCGGAGCAATCTCCGTCCGAAAATGAGGGGCGGAAGATTCTCTATTACCGAAATCCGATGGGACATCCCGACACCTCGCCCGTGCCGAAGAAGGACTCGATGGGCATGGACTATATCCCCGTCTATGCCGACGAGGCCGACGATCCCGACACGGTAAACGTCAGCCTCGACAAGGTTCAGCGGAGCGGCGTCCGCACCGAGAAGGTCGGCGCGCAGAACCTGTCGCGCACGGTGCGCGCCGTGGGCATGGTGGATCACGATGAGACGCTTCTCACTGTCGTCGCCATGCGCTCTGACGGCTATGTCGAGGATCTGTTCGTCAACAAGATCGGGCAGCATGTGAAAAAGGGCGAGCCGCTCTTCCGCATCTATAGCCCGCAAATCCAGCAGGCCCAGACCGATCTGATCGTGGCGCTCAGGGCCGAAGCACGCAAAGGGCAAGACGCCGAGCGAGGCGTGCAAGGCGCCATGCAGCGCCTGCGCAATCTCGGCGTGCCGGAAAGCCGTATCGAGGAGATCGTCAAGACGGAAGTCAATTCGCGCACGCTCGACTGGCCGGCGCCAGCCGACGGCGACGTGATCGAGAAGATGATCGTCAACGGCCAGCGGGTCGCTGTAGGCGACGAGCTCTACCGCATCGCCGACCATTCGCGTGTCTGGCTGATCGCCGACGTGGCCGAGGCCGACATCGCCTCGATCAAGCTCGGCATGAAAGCGGCGGCAACCTTGCGCGCCACGCCGATGCAGCCGATCGAAGGCAAGGTCACCTTCATCTATCCGGTGCTCAAGCCCGAAACCCGCACCGTCTCCGTCCGCATCGAGCTGCCCAATCCGGAGGGACTGCTGAAGCCTGGGATGTATGCCGATGTCGTGTTCGAGGTTGGAAATGGCGAAGCCGTTGCGGCGGTGCCCGAGAGCGCGGTCATCGATAGCGGCACTCGCCAGGTGGTGCTCGTCGTCAAGGGCGAGGGCCGGTTCGAGCCCCGCGCGGTCAAGCTCGGCCGCCGGGGTGCAGGCTTTGTGGAGGTCGTGGAGGGCCTCAACGCCGGAGAGGAAGTCGTGACCTCCGCCACCTTCCTGATCGACGCCGAAAGCAATCTGCGCGCGGCGCTTCAGGCCTTTAGCCGGGAATCGTCGCCATGATTGCGGCGATCATTCGCTGGTCGGCCCGCAACGTCTTTCTCGTCGGGCTTGCCGCGATCTTCCTGACCTTCGTCGGCATCTACGCGGTCACACGCGTGCCGCTCGACGCGATCCCCGATCTCTCCGACGTCCAGGTGATCGTCTACACCGAATATCCGGGCCAGGCCCCGCAAGTCGTCGAGGACCAGGTGACTTATCCGCTGAGCACGGCCATGCTGACGGTGCCGAAGTCGCGGGTGGTGCGCGGTTTCTCCTTCTTCGGCGTCTCTTTCGTCTATGTCCTCTTCGAGGACGGCGCCGACATCTATTGGGCGCGCTCGCGCGTGCTGGAAAATCTCAGCGCCGCGGCACCACGCCTGCCGGCGGCGGTGACGCCGAGCCTCGGCCCTGACGCCACCGGGGTGGGCTGGGTCTACCAATATGTCGTACGCGGCGCACAGAAGAGTCTCGCCGAGCTCCGCACCATTCAGGATTGGTATGTCCGCTTCGGGTTGGCCAAGGCGCAAGGCGTCTCTGAGATCGCCAGCGTCGGCGGCTTCGTCAAGCAATATAGCGTTGTGATCGATCCGCGCCGCTTGCAGGCGCTGGGCATCCCGCTATCCAGAATTCGCGACGTCATCCGCGAGAGCAACATGGATGTGGGCGGCCGCACCGTCGAGGTGACCGAGACCGAGTTCGCCGTGCGCGGCCGCGGCTATATCAAATCGCTTGCCGATTTGGAGCAGATCGTCGTCAAGAACGAGGGCGGCGTTCCCGTGCTCTTGAAGGACGTCGCGCGCGTCGAGTTCACACCAGACGAGCGGCGCGGCATTACCGAAGTGAACGGGGAAGGGGAGGCCGTCTCCGGGATTGCCCTGCAACGCTTCGGCGAGAATGCCCTGTCGGTCATCCAGAACGTTAAGGACCGACTCGCCGAGCTTGCGCCGAGTCTTCCCGCCGGCGTGACGATCGAAACTGTCTACGACCGGTCTAACCTGATCTATCGCGCCATCGACACGTTGAAACGGACCTTGATCGAAGAAAGCCTCATCGTGGCGCTGGTCTGCGTCATCTTCCTGATGCACGCGCGCAGCGCCTTCGTCGCCATCATCACCCTGCCACTCGGCGTGCTGATCGCCTATATCTGCATGTGGCTCTTGGGGCTCAGCTCCAACATCATGAGCCTTGGCGGCATCGCCATCGCCATCGGCGCCATGGTGGACGCCGCCATCGTTATGATCGAGAACGCGCATAAGCGGCTCGAGCGCGCGCCGCCTGGCAAATCGAGAGCCGAAGTCGTGATCGAGGCTGCGGTCGAGGTCGGACCCGCGCTGTTCTTCAGCCTGCTTATCATCACCGTCTCCTTCCTGCCGATTTTCGCGCTGGAAGCGCAGGAAGGCAGGCTGTTCAAGCCGCTCGCCTTTACCAAGACCTTCGCCATGGCGGCCGCGGCGCTTCTCTCCGTGCTGCTCGTGCCGGCGCTGATGACCATTTTCGTGCGCGGCCGCATCATGCCCGAGCGCAAGAACCCGGTGAACCGGTTCCTCATTTGGATCTACCGGCCGGCGATCCAAGGCGTGCTGCAGCACAAAGGAGCCACCATCCTGGCCGCGCTTGCCGCGCTTGTCGTGAGCCTTTGGCCGGCGTCGAGGATCGGCAGCGAATTCATGCCCAATCTCAATGAGGGCACCTTGTTCTACATGCCGGTGACCTTGCCCGGTATTTCCGTCACCAAGGCCGCCGAGCTGCTGCAGACGCAAAACAAGATCATCAAGTCCTTCCCCGAGGTCGAGTCCGTCTGGGGCAAGGCGGGGCGCGCCTCGACGGCCACCGACCCCGCGCCGACCGAGATGATCGAGACGGTGATCAATCTGAAGCCCGAGAACGAGTGGCGTCCCGGCATGACCGTCGACAAGCTGATCGCCGAGATGGACCGGTCGCTGCAATTTCCGGGCGTCTCCAATGCCTGGACCATGCCAATCAAGGCGCGCATCGACATGCTCTCGACTGGCATTCGCACGCCCGTCGGGGTCAAGGTCTACGGCAAGGACCTTGGCGAGATGGAGACGCTTGCACGCAAGATCGAGGCGGCGATCCGCAAAGTACCCGGCACGACCAGCGCCTATGCCGAGCGCGCTATCAGCGGCTATTACTTGAACGTAGATCCCGACCGCGCACAACTCGCCCGCTACGGGCTGATGGTCGGCGATGTTCAGAACGTGATCGCCATGGCGCTCGGCGCCGAGCCGGTGACGACCACCGTCGAGGGCCGTGAGCGCTATGCGGTGAGCATTCGCTATCCGCGCGACTACCGCAGCAGCCCCGAGGACATCGCCAGCCAGGTGCTGATCCCGCTGCCGAATGGCGGCACCGTGCCGCTCGGCGAAGTGGCGAAGGTCGAGCTGGCGCAAGGGCCGTCCAGCATCCGCACCGAGAATGCCCAGCTTGCGCTCTATATCTTCGTCGATCTGCGTGACCGCGACCTCG
>JBQGDO010000138.1:0-5275 GCA_052039105.1 Methyloceanibacter sp. | reverse complement strand
CGTGAACGTCAACATCATGGTGCAGCAGTTCATCAAGGAGGCCGACGCAACCGATATTCGCGCCTTGGTGATCGGCGAGAAGGTCGTGGCGGCGATGAAGCGGTCGGGTCCGCCGGGCGAGTTTCGCTCCAATCTGCATCGCGGCGGCTCGGGCGAGGCGGTGTGCATCACGCCGCAGGAACGGAGCGCTGCCGTAAGGGCGGCGCGCACGCTCGGACTGAATGTGTGCGGCGTCGACATGCTGCGCTCCAAGGCCGGCCCGCTTGTGGTCGAGCTGAATTCCTCGCCCGGCATCGAGGGGCTGGAGAAGGCGACGGGAGTCGATGTCGCCACCGCGATGATCGAATTTCTCGAGCGCAACGCGGCGCCCGGGCACACCAGGACCAAGGGCAAGGGCTAGGCCGCCCGATCAGGGTTACCGCGCGTACGAGCTGCAGCGCGAAATCCCCTTCGCATCCCGAATTCTTGCGGTAAAGTCGGCAGGCCGTTCGGGAGATTTAAGCAATGGTCGTAGGGTCTGTCCGTAACTTATCCGCCAAAAGTCGGAATTTTCGCTTCGGTATTCTCGTCTTAGTCGGTCTGCTCACCGGTACCCTTTCTGCTTCCAGCGCAGAGGAAGACAAGAAACCCTCGCCCTGCACCGAGGACGCCATGATCGTGTTCGATGCTTCGGGGTCGATGTCGGGTAACCAGGTTCTCGGCATCCCGAATTCGCGGGCGCGGATCGACGAAGTGCGCGCCGCGCTGGCCGAGGTCTTGCCGACGGCGGCCGCAAATCGGCGGATCGGCCTCATAACCTACGGCCCGGGCCCCTACAATCAGTGCAACGTCAAGCTCGAATTCGCGCCGAAGCCCGATGCCGCAAATAGCATCCTGCGGACGGTGAACAGGCTCGTGCCGGCCGGCAAGACGCCGCTGACGTCATCGGTCGAGCAGGCCGCAGAGGTGCTCAACTATCGCAGCAAGCCGGGCGTGATCGTCGTGGTCACGGATGGCGAGGAGACTTGCGGGCGGTCGCCATGCGCCCTTGGCAAGCAGCTCCGCCTGACAGCCGACCAACTCACGGTTCACGTGATTGCCTTTCGCTACGAAGGATTCTCCTGGACCGGCGGCGACAGCGTGGGAGAGCTGAGGTGCCTCGCGGATGAGAACAAAGGAGTGTTCGCCAAGGCCAATTCCGAGGGTGAGCTGATCGATGCGCTGCAGAAGACGCTCGACTGCCCGATGATCTCGGAGGCGCCGCTGGCTCTCCCGATCGCTAGGCCCTGATGGCCGGCACTACTTCCGCTTGATCAGAAAGCAGGTCGCCACGATCTGGTTGTCGGGGCTAATCCCGGCTTGGGTGTAGCAAAGCTCCATCTCGTCGGCTGAGTGCACGGTAAAGTGGAAATGTCCGTCGGTATCCGCGCCATAAGCAGTCTTGCCGTCGAGCGACAGCGCCCCGGCGAGCGGTTCGGTGCGGTCCCCGCTTTTGATCTCGCCCCAGAAGCGGCGGCCATCCTGTCCCTTGATCGCGTAATTGAACACACGCTCGTCGGTGAAGGGCGGATCCTTCAAGGTCTGCTTTCCGGGCCGATAACCGCCTGAGCCGATCACGACCGCCTCGGCCGTGCCCGACCATTCGCCGACCAGGTTGGGGATATCCGCGGCGACCGCCGGCGTAACGATGCACGTGGCTGCGGCAAACACCGCAGCCTTCAGCGCGTCCCTCATGGCAGCACCCTTAGAGACTTAGAGGCCCATCGCCTGGTGGGCTTCATCCATGTATTTCATGCATTCCGCGTTATTGCCCGCCTTCATCGCCGCCTTGGATTTATCCAAGGCCGCGGTCGCTTCCTTCTGTTTCGCCGCATCGGTCATCTCGCCGATCATCTTGTCCATTTGCGCCATATGCGCATCGTTGCAGAGATCCTGCGCGGCGAGGGCCTGGCTCAGGCCAAAGACCGTCAGCAGGGTCGCGAGCAGTGATGCTTTCAGCATGGTTTCCTCCATAGGTTTGACAGGCTCAGCCCGAGATCAAACGCGCGAGGCCGGGAAATGATACAAGGTCCTGAGAAGGTTTTGGGCCGATCTTGCAGCTGGCTTGCGGCGCGCATTCTCCGCCAAGGGAGCTACGGCGCTTGCGGATCTTTGGGGGGAGGCGGCGGCGCCGCTAGTCGACGCCCGATACGGCATCCACGAAGAGGACACCGCCTTCGATCGCGGCCTGCTCGCCCCCCTTCATCTCGTAGATCTCGCCGTTGTCGAGCTCGAGGGTGCAGCCCGAGGCGCATGGCGCCTCCACCGTCTTTTGCGACTCGATCACCAGCTCCGTGCTGTCGCCGCCAGCCTTAACGACCACGGTATGTGAAGCTTCGTCGCTATTGGCGATGGTGAGAGCCTGCGCCGGAGCGGCTAAGACGATGCCCAGAACGCCAAGGCCTAGAATGGTGGCGATCCTCATATGCGAGTTCCCTCTCGTGGGCGGCTCAACTCCGGACGCAGGTCTCTTCCCCCGCAGATCCATGCTTGAGCCGGATTTAACTCAAAACCGCGCCCGGATTGTGTTGCCGCAGCGGCCAAACTGTGCCGCAGACTGACGCTCCGCGCGGGGCTGGAGTCGTGAGCCGACTGCACCGCAATGCGCCGCAATTACACCGCATTACACCGCATTTGCACCCTGTTATGCCGCGTCAAAAAAAGTCCTCGGTAACTGCGTGAACCATTTTGGCTCCGAGCGCGTTTGGCAGTGCAGGCTTGAGCCACAAGGCTTTTGTGAGTGCAACAAGGATTCGTCTTGGCGACGTAGGAGGGGCCTTCTACACTGTTCGGGACGGCTAGAAGGGGCCCTCCAATCGGAAAGGAGCTTCCGATGGAACTCACAGGCACAGTTACCGCCATCATGGCGATCATGTCGTTTGGCTTCCTCGCGGCGGTCATCCTTGGGATGATCTAGCCGCGGCCGACGGCTTCTAGGTCGAAACTCCACATTTCCTCGCTTCAGCCAGGCGCCAGCGGCGGCCGAACTTGCGGGTGCCTAGGCGGCGGCCGTGACGGTGAGCTTCGGATCGTAGTTGAGGATCGGAGCAAGCCAGCGCTCGGCCTCCTCCAGGCTCCAGTCTTTGCGGGCGGCGTAGTCGGCGACCTGGTCGCGGCCGATCTTGCCCACGCCGAAATAGCGGCTCTCGGGATGCGCGAAATAGAGGCCTGAGACGGCGGCAGCGGGCCACATGGCGTAGGACTCGGTCAGCTTGATGCCGGTGGCCCTTTCCGCGCCCAGCAGATCGAACAGGGTGCGCTTTTCGGTGTGGTCGGGCTGGGCCGGATAGCCAGGGGCGGGCCGGATACCAGCATATTGCTCGGCAATCAGCTCTTCGTTCGTGAGCCCCTCCTGCGGTGCATAGGCCCAGAGCTCCTTACGCACCTTCTTGTGCAGCGCCTCGGCGAAGGCCTCGGCCAGCCGGTCGGCGAGCGCCTTGACCATGATCTTGGAATAGTCGTCATTGGCCCGCTCGAATCTCCGCGCCACCTCCTCCTCGCCGATACCGGCGGTGACGGCGAAGCCACCGACATAGTCGGCAAGTCCCGTGTCCTTGGGCGCAACATAGTCGGCGAGCGCGATGTTCGGCTTCCCCGACTCGCGCGCCATCTGCTGGCGCAAGGTGTGCAAGGTGGCCAGCCGCTTCGTGCGGGTTTCGTCAGTATAAAGCTCGATGTCGTCGCCGATGCTGTTGGCCGCCCAGAAGCCGACCACGCCATTCGCCGTCAGCCATTTCTCCGCGATCAGCTGCTTCAGCATGGCCTGCGCGTCGACAAACAGCTGGCGCGCCGCCTCCCCGTATTTGTCGTCCTGAAGGATGCGCGGGTAGCTACCCTTCAGCTCCCAGGCGTGGAAGAACGGTGTCCAATCGATATAAGGGGCAAGCTCCGCGATGTCGTAGGCCTTGAAGCTGCGCGTGCCGAGAAAGGTCGGCTTGGGCGGCGTGTAACCGGCCCAATCGAGCTTGAGCTTGTTGGCGCGAGCCTCAGCCAGCGAGCTGCGCGCCTTCTCGGCCTGGCCGCGCGCGTAAGACGCAGCCATATCACGATATTCCTCGCGCACCTTGGCAATCATCTTCGGCCGCTCGACGGCCGACATCAGGTTCGACACCACGCCGACCGCGCGCGATGCGTCGGTCACATAAATTGCCTGGCTCCGGTGATAGTTGGGGCTGATCTTGACGGCCGTGTGCACGCGGCTCGTGGTGGCACCGCCAATCAGCAGCGGCAGGTCGAAGCCCTCGCGCTCCATCTCGGCAGCGACATGGCACATCTCGTCTAACGAAGGCGTGATCAGGCCGGACAGGCCGACGATGTCGACCTTCTTCTCGCGGGCGGTGTCGAGGATCTTCTGCGACGGCACCATGACGCCAAGATCGATCACTTCGAAATTGTTGCACTGAAGCACGACGCCGACGATGTTCTTGCCGATGTCGTGCACGTCGCCCTTCACCGTGGCGAGCACGATCCGCCCCGCGGGCTCGCCCTGGGCGAGGCCGAGCTCTTCTTTTTCCTTCTCCATGAAGGGCATGAGATAGGCGACGGCCTGCTTCATCACCCGCGCCGATTTCACCACCTGCGGCAGGAACATCTTGCCCGAGCCGAACAGGTCGCCGACCACGCTCATGCCCTGCATCAGCGGACCTTCGATGACATGCAGAGGGCGCTCCGCGGCTGCCCGCGCCTCCTCGGTGTCCTGCTCGATATAGGTGCCGATGCCGTGCACGAGCGCATGGATCAGCCGCTCCTCGACCGGCTTCTCACGCCAGGAAAGATCGACCTCTTTCTTTTGCGCCCCCTCGCCCTTGAAGCGTTCGGCGGCTTCGAGCAGCCGGTCGGTCGCATCAGGGCGACGGTTGAGAATGACGTCCTCGACAAGCTCGCGCAACTCCGGGTCGATGTCGTCGTAAAGCGCAAGCTGACCGGCATTGACGATGCCCATATCCATGCCGGCTCGGATAGCGTGATAGAGGAACACCGAATGCATTGCCTCGCGCACGCGCTCATTGCCGCGAAAGGCAAAGGAGAGATTCGACACGCCGCCCGAGACATGCACGTAGGGCAGTTCGGCCTTAATGCGCCGGGTCGCCTCGATATAGGCGCGAGCGTAGTCGTTGTGCTCCTCGATGCCGGTGGCGACCGCGAAGATATTCGGATCGAAGATGATGTCCTCGGGCGGAAAGCCGATCTTCTCGGTGAGCAGCTTGTAGGCGCGCTTGCAGATCTCGAATTTGCGCTCGGCGGTCTCGGCCTGGCC
>JBQGDO010000137.1:0-33941 GCA_052039105.1 Methyloceanibacter sp. | reverse complement strand
GCGAACAGGCTCGACCAGAGACTGTTCGATCCGGCTCTGAAGCATTCGAGGATCTCGGTCATGGCGCGTTCGAGGTCGGCGACGGCGGGTCTGCCGCCGTTCAACGCCGTCAGCACATCGATCAGCACGATCTGCCGGTCGAGCCGCGCGAAATGATCGCGGAAGAAGGGCCGCACGACATGCGCCCTGTAGGCCTCGTAGCGCCGCTCCATCATCGCCCAGAGCGAGCCGCGCGGAAAACTCTCCGTGCCGCGGTCGTCGAGCGGCGCGAAGGTGAGCGCAGGCGAGCCGGCGAGATCGCCCGGCATGAGGAAGCGCCCCGGCGGCAGGGTCGAGATTGCGTATTGGTCCGAGCGCGCCTCGCGCAAATAGGTCTTGAACAGATCCGAGAGGCGCTCGGCCACCGCCTCGTTGGCGGGATCCGCCGGCTCCACCACGGCGACAGATGCAAGCCAGGGCTTGGCGGCCTTCTTGCGGAACGGCTTTTCGCTCTGCTCGAGCGCGACCCGCGACCACTGCCGGTAATCCAATTGCAGCAGCGGCAGATCGAGCAGCCATTCGCCGGGATAGTCGACGATGTCGATATGCAAGAGCTCGCGGCCGAGCTGCCGCTTCCAGAAGCTGGTCGTCACATATTCGAGCGTGAGCCTTAGCTGGCTGATGCGGCGCGTGCTCTCCGGCCAACGGGGTGGCGTGGCGGTGAGCGCGGCGAGATGCTTCTCGAACTCGAAGCGCGGCACGATCTCATCCGGTTGCGGCTCGAGATAGGCGCGGACCAGCCGGCCCTGCGCCGCGGCCTCGAAGAAGGGCAGCCTTGCGCCGGCCATGAGGTTGTGGACCAGCGCGGTGATGAACACCGTCTTGCCGGAGCGCGCGAGCCCGGTCACGCCGAGCTTCAAGGTGGGCCTGACCAGCCCGCTGGCGAAGTCGCCGGCACTTCGCCAAGCGTCGCCCACGGCCTGCGTATAGGAGGAGATTGGCACGCCTAAAGACCGTCCTTTTCACCCGTCCTTACAATCGGGGGAAATTGCTCCGCCCACGCGGAATAGCCTAGGAAATAAGCTATCCCCACCCCGGCAAACATGACGGATTTGCCATGTTTGCGCTGACCGTGCTTCGCGCTTTTGTCAAGCGTCTCTGTCGTCTTGACTTCGGGACTCGCTTCCGTAAATACGGGGCTGCCCGGCGGGATCGTTGCGAACCATGCATGCCGGTCGAGGGGAGCAGGGCCTAACCGGTCCAATGACGAAACGGATGCGTCAGGAAACGACTCTCATGCGGGCCAAAAAGAAGATTCCCGAAGATTATCGCCCCTCGGAAGACGAACCGTTTATGAGCGAGCGCCAGCGGGCCTATTTCCGCCGCAAGCTGCTCAGTTGGCGCGACGAAATCCTTCGCTCGACCAAGGAGACGCTCCAGCATCTGCACGACGATTCGGCCCAGCACGCCGATATCGCCGACCGGGCGACCTCCGAGACCGAGCGGGCGCTTGAGCTTAGGGCCCGCGACCGCCAGCGCAAGCTGATCGCCAAGATCGACGCGGCGCTGATGCGGCTCGATGACGGCACCTATGGTTATTGCGAGGAGACCGGCGAGCCGATCAGCCTGAAGCGGCTCGACGCCAGGCCGATCGCCACGTTGAGCGTCGAGGCGCAGGAGCGCCACGAGCGGCGCGAGCGCGTCTACCGCGACGAGTAACCCCTCCGCGCTATTGCCGCGGCACGATCTGGAAATCGAAATAAGTGTCGGGGTAGGGCTCGTCCGCCAGCACGAAGTGCCACCATTCGGAAAAGTAGTCCTTGAAGCCATGCGCCTGCATGGTGTCTCTGAGCGTATTGCGGTTCGCATTCTGCTCCGCGGTGTAGTTCGAGGCGAGTTTGCCCGACTTGGAATCGAAGCAGTCGAAGGTTGTGCCCATGGCGAGGCTGCCGTCGGGCGCTTCGCTCCCCTGCGGCGCGGTGCAAGGTCCGCTTTCCGGCGAGTCCTTTAAGTCGCTCCCGAGCGGCACCAAAGTCAGATCCACCGCCGCCCCGCGCGAATGACCTGAGCGCGCGGCGATGTAGTCGGGGATGAGTTCGCCTTTCGGCACATTGGGATAATAAATGGCCTTGGCCGCGGGATCGTCGGGCTTTTTCGTCCAGGCCACGAAACTAGCGACCGCGCGCTCGGGGCGATAGCAGTCGTAGACTTTGAGTCCGAGCCCCTTGGCTTTGAGATTCGCTTGCACCGCCTTCAGCGCTTCGGCCGCTTGCCGCACCAGCACGCATTCGGCGGCGTCGTAGCCCGGCACGGGCTTGCCGGTGAAGTTCTTGCTGCCGGCATAGCGCATGTCTTGCCGAATGGTCGGATCGACGTCGCGGAGATAGACGAAATCCTCAGGCATCCCCTCCGCCCCGAGCGCGGGCGCCGCGCCGAGTGCAATCACGAGGAACCATGCGACGCGACGAGCCATCCGCGATCCTTGCGCCTACTTGCATAAAAAAACTCCCCGCTGGAGGGCGGGGAGTGGAGAGGTTTGGGGGACTGACATGACTGGCATGAGCCAGTCGGTGTCGGACCATTAGCAGGGAACTGCCGGCGTTCTTACGGCATAAGCGGCTGAGAGTACCGGCGTCGCCTCATCCACCTGCCCCAACTACACAGGGCCGCCGTAAGCTCGGAGCCATTGTTTACCTCAATTGGTGGCCTGCCACAAGTGAAACCGACCGTGGCAAATCCGCCACAGTCAACAGAAATCCGCCAGTTCGCATTTATTTTTTTGCGAAATCCGGGACAGGCCGGGTCTCGCTCTTGGCGATGATTACGTCCTCGAGCGGCGGCTCGAGATGCGGGCGCCCCTTGATTCCCGTTTCCAGCACCATGTCGACGGGGCCGCCGGTCATGATGAGAATCTCCGTGTCGTCGCGGCGCACCAGGAGAAGCGTGCGGCGTGCGTCGACCGGTGCCGTCTCGACCACGGCGAGGCGTTTCTCGCGCGGCCGCGTGAAGCCATGCGCGCCCGAGCGCCCGAAGAAGGTCCTGAAGGCCCACATGGTGAGCGAGCCGAGCGCGATCACGAAAAGGATGGCCGCGACGGCGAGCACAAGCGTGTTGAGATCGACCATGGCTAGCGTCCTACTCCGGTCGGCATTAACAGCTCATTAACCACATGCCGGGGTACGATTAAGGCGCCGGGCCGGGCGTTCGTTCCGGCCGGCGCGACGCCTCGGCTTGGTTCGGGGCGGCTGCGACAATGTCCGGCCAAGACAACTCGAATCGGCTATTTTGCCAGGTCATGACTGATATCGACGCGCCCATGCGCTATGCACCGCCCGCCGCCGACCGTACCGAGCGCGAAGGCAGCGTCGGTCTCGTCATCCTGCTCGCGCTTGCGCTCGCCGCCGCCGCGGTCGGGCTTGCCATGGTCTCGCGCGAGATGGCCGAGCCGTTCGTGCTGACCATCCTCGGCGGCCTTGCCGTGGTCGGGGTGTTCTGCCTGTTCGCCGGCGCGGTCGGCATCCTGCATTTCGGCGGACGGCAGGCCCGCAACGACTTGACCAGAGCCTTTGTCGACAACCTGCCGCAAGGCGCCCTGATCGCCGACCATGCCGGGCGCGTGCTCTACGCCAATGAAGCCTATCGCGATCTTCTCGGGCTCGATGCGAGCGCGGCCGTGCCGGCGCCAGACCGCGCCTTTGCCGGCAACCCGCATCTCGCCGAACCCATCTTCCGCCTCTGCCGCGCCGCCCAGCAGGGGAGGAGCCTGAAGGAAGAATTTCGCCTGCCGCCACCCGGCGAAGCCGAAGAGGAGGCGGACCTATCGCCCCGCTGGTTCCGCATCTCAGTCCAGCCCATGCCGGCCGATCCGCGCTCTGGCCGCAAATCGGCGCTCACCGTGTGGCAACTCGACGAGATCACCATGGACCGCGCCCGCGAGGAGGCGAACTTCGCCAAAATGCAGGCCGCGATCGCCTATCTCGACAGCGCGCCCGCCGGCTTCTTCACCGCCGATACCGACGGCAATATCGAATATCTCAACGCCACCTTGGCGCAGTGGCTCGGCCTCGACCTCTCGGAGGTGGCAGGGCGAGCGCTGAAGCTCGGTGAGATCATGTCGGCCGACAGCGCCGCGCTGCTTGCCGGCGCCGGCCGCGCACCGGGACAGAACGCGACCCGCCGCTTCGACATCGACTTGGTCAAAGCCGACGGAACCAGCCTTCCGGTGCGCATCCTGCACCGGATGCCGCGCTCAGGCGCCGGCAGTTCCTTGGCCAATGCACTCGTGCTCAATCGGGGCCCGGGCGAAGCGGAAGAAGCCGCGGCCGCCGAGCTTAGATTTGCCCGCCTGTTCCACTCGGCGCCCATCGCCGTCGCCACTATTGACAACGAGGGCTATATCAGCGCGACCAACGCCGCCTTCATGCGCCTGTTCGGATCCGCCGCCGAAGGCAGCAAGGTCAGGCTGGAAAGTCTGGTCGAGTCGGAGAGTCATACGGCGCTCCGCCGCGGGCTCGAGGCGGCGCTCGCTCGCCAGAGCCTGATCGAGCCTGTCGATATTGCCTTCGTGGGCGACCGGGAGCGGAGCGGCAGGATCTATCTGAGCCCCATCGAGCAGAGCGAAGGCGACAACGAAGCCGCGATCGCCTACGCCATTGACATTACCGAGCAGCGCGCGCTCGAGATGCAGATTGCCCAAGGCCAGAAGATGCAGGCGGTGGGCCAGCTCGCGGGCGGCATCGCGCACGACTTCAACAATATGCTGACCGCGATCATCGGCTTCTCCGACTTCTTGTTGATGAACCACCGGCCGACCGACCCCGCCTTCCAGGACATCATGAACATCAAGCAGAATGCGAACCGGGCCGCAGGGCTCGTGCGCCAGCTGCTTGCCTTCTCGCGTCAGCAGACCTTGCGCCCGCAGGTGCTCCAGCTCGGCGACGTGCTGTCCGAGCTTTCCATCCTGCTCGGGCGTCTGCTCGGCGAGAATATCGAGCTGACTTTGGATCAGGCGTCGGATCTTTGGCCCGTAAAGGCCGATCTGCATCAGTTCGAGCAGGTGATCATCAACCTCGCGGTGAACGCGCGCGACGCCATGCCGGACGGGGGCAAGCTTACGATCCGCACCGGAAATCTCGGCGAAGCGGAATCGCGCGGCATGGGTCACGCCGAGCTGCCGCCCGGCGAATATGTGTCGATCGAGGTCAAGGACACCGGCTGCGGCATGACGCCGGAGGTGAAGCACAAGATCTTCGAGCCCTTCTTCTCCACCAAGGAGATTGGCCGCGGCACCGGGCTCGGGCTCTCCACCGTCTACGGCATCGTCAAGCAGACCGGAGGCTTTATCTTCGCCGACAGCGAGATTGGCAGCGGCACCACCATGCGGGTCTACCTGCCGCGTTATATCGAGGCGGTGGAAGCCGAGCAGGCGCCGGTCGAGCGCCGGCCGGAGAAACCCAGGGACCTGACCGGGCAGGGCACCGTGCTCCTGGTCGAAGATGAGGATGCGGTCCGGAGCTTTGCCGCGCGCGCGCTCGGCCAGCGCGGTTATAACGTACTCCAGGCAACCACCGGCGCCGAGGCATTGGAAGTCTTCGACAAGCACGAAGGCGAGGTCGATCTCGTGGTGAGCGACGTGGTGATGCCCGAGATGGACGGCCCGACCCTGTTCGAAAAGCTCCGCCACAAACGGCCGGACCTCAAGGTGATCTTTATCTCCGGCTATGCCGAAGACGCCTTCCGCCAGCACCTCGCCGAGAACGAGGACTTTATGTTCTTGCAGAAGCCCTTCGACCTCAAGGAACTGGCCGCCGCAGTCAAGACCGCCCTCCAGGATTAAGGCGATCGTCTTGCTGTTTTCACATTTTCCTTGTCATTGCCCGGTTTGACCGGGCAATCCAGTAACCACCAACGAAAATTCGACTACAAGGGCAGCGCCTATTGGATGCCCGCGTGCGCGGGTATGACGCATCATTTGGAGTTGCAGCGTGCCGGATTACGAACTCGTCCCGGATGAAGAAGTCGGCAAGTTCACGCGCCGCCGCCGCGCCAAGCCGCGCATGCCGACGCTCACCATCGAGCGCTATGGCGGAAGGCTGATCTATTTCTGGTTCGGCATGCGCTTCGGCGCGTTGATGAAATTGTTCAAGCGCGGCCGCTATTCCTTCACGCTCAACTGCATCCCAGACACGCTTCTCCTCTTTCTCTGGGTGCCGTGGAATTCGGTGCTCTATTGGATCTCGGAAGCAAAGTACAAAAAGAAAGCCGAGGCGATCGCGCTCGAACCGCCGCCGATCTTCGTCATCGGCCACTGGCGCACGGGAACGACTTTGCTGCACGACCTGTTCTCGGTCGATCCCAACCTCGCCTACCCCACGACCTTCGAGTGCTTCTTTCCGCACCACTTCCTGCTGACCGAGGGCGTGCTGCCCAAGGTGATGAAAGGCCTCTTGCCGAAGAAGCGTCCGCAGGACGACGTGCCGGTCGGCTTCGACCGCCCCCAGGAAGAAGAATTCGGCATGATGATGCTGGGCGAGGGGACGCCTTACACCACCTGCGCGTGGCCGCGCTTCGGCCCATCCGACACCGAGTATCTCGACTTCAAGGGTGTCTCCGAAGCCGACAAGAAGAAATGGGCCGACGCCTATATGTGGCTCTACCGCAGGCTGCTGCTGAAACACGGCAAGCGGCTGGTGATGAAGACGCCGGCCAATGCCGCGCGGCTG
Organism: Methyloceanibacter sp.; assembly: GCA_052039105.1. Taxonomy (GTDB): domain Bacteria; phylum Pseudomonadota; class Alphaproteobacteria; order Rhizobiales; family Methyloligellaceae; genus Methyloceanibacter. Next base: position 27,240 of record JBQGDO010000137.1, on the reverse strand, counting down.
AAGCTGCTCACCAAGCTCTTCCCGGAGGCGCGCTATGTCTATCTCGCGCGCAATCCGCTCAATGTCTTTCCCTCCACGGTGAAGCTTTGGCGCGCGCTCTATTCGGTGCAGGGATTGCACAATCCGCCGCAGCTCGATCCCTGGCTCGACGACTATGTGCTCGACATGTTTGCGCGGCTGACCGAGGACTATGAAGAAGATCGCCACCTGATCCCCAAGGACCGGCTGGTCGAGCTCCGCTACGAAGATTTCGTCAAGGACCCGGTCGAGTCGATGCGCGACATCTATCGGCGGCTCGACATTCCAGGCTTCGAGCAGGCGGAAGCGCCGATGCGCGCGTTCCTCGCCGAGCGCTCCGAGCACAAAGTCTCGCGCTACGAGATTCCGCTCGAGCTGAAGCGCAAAGTGGCCGAGCGGCTAAAGCCCTATATCGACCGCTACGGCTATCGCGCCGCCGTCGACGCCGCGCTCGCCAAGCCATCTGCGCCCGTGCGCGAAACTGAGCCGTCCTAGAGTTGAATTATCCCCGCGCTTGGCAACAAGGATCTCGTATTACGTCTTCGTCGCATGAGTTGGCTCATCCACGCGAGCAATGCCGAAGCGAAACTCAAAGAACTCGCACGCGCCGTCGAGACCAAATACGACCCTAATCAGCCGCGTGTGCCGGCTGGCAACCCTGACGGCGGACAGTAGACCGACGCTGGTGGTGGCGGAGGGCCTGGAGACAGCTCACGATCATCTTCCATTAGCGGCTCGGCGGACGTGCAAAGAATTATCGCGTTCGCAACGCGGAAGCGTGTCGCGGGCAGTCCGCTGAGCTATCAAAGATGTCTGGACCTTTGCTTTCCGCTCCTAGAAAGGCCTCAGCATCCTAGCAGTGATCGCAACACGTGGGACTTTCACAAATGCATGAACGCGTGTCTCCAACGGAACCTTTAGGTGGATATCGACATGGATGAAGAACTCGCGTGGCAGATGGTTCGAGTCTCCTTCCGCACGGCAGGCGAGCTGCAGGACTTGCTTGGTCTGCTAAAGGAGCAGTGCAGCCCCGAGGACTATCGGAACTATGCCGGGCGCATCTCGCAGGCGATCGATGCAGTCAACGATGCTTTGCTAAACACTGCTGTCGCAGCGCACCCCGAGTTTGCCGCGCGTATCGAAATCGATCTCGAAAAATTCGGCCGCGTGCGCTAAGCGGTTTGGGCAGGCGTGACGCCGGCGATCTCCGGCGCCCAGAGCCGGCGGGGCGCGGGGATGCCCCGCAGATCATGCTCGCCGAGATCGGTGAAGGGGCGGCGCACGCGCTTGGCCGTCTCCTCGCTCACCACGATCGGCAGCCCCAGCGCTTTGGCTGCATCGACCGTGCGGGCGACTTCGTTCACCGCGCGGCCAATCACCCCGAATTTCAACCGTTCGGCCGTGCCGGCGTTGCCGAACACCACATCGCCGAAATGCACCCCGACGCGGAACGCAATGGCTTGCGCCGGCTGGTTGCCCTTCTCACGCAGGGCCGCAAGCCGCATATGCGCGTCGCTTGCCGCATCGAGCGCGCGGGCGCAGGCCTCGGCCTCGCCGCCGGCTTCCGCCGCGGGAAAGAAAGCGAGAATGGCGTCGCCGATAATGTCGAGAACCTGTCCGCCTTGCGCCATCACCGCGCCCGCCGCGCAATCGAAATAGACGTTGAGCAAATCGAGGAAGCGCTCGACGCTCAGCGTGTCGGCAAGCCCCGTCGAGTTGCGCAGATCGCTGTACCAGAGTGCCGCCTTGAGCCGCTCGCCGGCGCCGCGCTTGATCGTGCCCGAGAGGATGCGCTCGCCGATCAGCTCCCCATGAAAGGTGTTGAGCGCGTTCTTGGTGATCTGGTCCTTGATCACCACCCGGAGCGCCAGCGCAAGCGGCGCGAGCACCTGGCGCATCGTGGCGATATCGACGGCGCTGAAGCCTTCAGGCCGACGCGTCGACCAGGAGATGCCGAGCCCGTTATGCGTCTCGGGCGTCATCGGCCCACCGCCAAAGGCGACGATCATGGCGAGATAGTCGGTCAGGCCCCTGCCGCGGAACTGGGCAAGCAGCGGAAAGCGGTCGACGATCGCGTCGCGATCGAGCCGGAGCCTGAGCTCGGTGAGATCGTTGGTCAGCATGTAATAGAACGGGCTGAGGCGGAACACCGAGCCGTCCTCGTCGATCGACTCGAAATACTCGACCTCGACGCCGGCCTCCTCGGTCCAGAAGATGCTCATGCCGTCGAACAGAGGATGCAGGATGCGGAAGCCGACCTGCATGCGATGCAAGGGAACTCCGGCCTCGACCAGCCGCAACATGGCGCCCTCGATCAAGCTGGCGACGGGAATGTCCGCCATCCCGGAAGTGATGATCGAAGCGACGATGTCTGTGTCGGCGTGGGAGGACTCGTTCATGCTGCCTTGTCTGACGGTTCCGTGGCGATTTGGCGACGCTGCCGGACGGAAACGCACAAAATCGGATCATCTGGAGTGAAGTCGAGCCGGAACTGCGCTATGCTCGGGTCAGCATCGATCTCCGCGCAGGGGCAAGACGGGGCGATGCGGGCTCAAGACACATTAGGAGGGAATCATGCGCAAAGTTGCTTTTGCGATTGCGGCGGCGGCCCTCATGCTGTTCGCCGGAGCTCTGACCACGGCGGAGGCCACGACCTCGATCGGCACGCTCAATCTGCCGGGCGCAGCCAAGAACTTCTCGCCGGTCGACACTGTCGCCTGCCGGGTGGCGGGGCCTGCTTGCGGCTATGGCCGGACCTTGGTCTGCCGGCCGCTGCGCGGTTGTTGGTGCGCGCGTTGCTGGCGCTAGGCTGCTCGCCGAATTGCCGAAAAGGCCGCCTCCAAGGCGGCCTTTTCTTTGCCGGTAAAAAGAACAATTGCAGAACAAGAACAAAACGTGTACAGTAGGTGCCTGGTTCGCATCTCCGCCCCGCGCCCCAAGCCGTCCCCCCAAAGGCTGAATGGATCCCCCCGGGGCGGGGATGCGGCGGGAGCACTTCAATTGCGACTCAGATCGGGCTTGTGAAATAAGGGAGAACCTCCATGTTGAATGTCGCGCTGCGCCTCGTCGAAGGAGCTGAGATGGACAGAGAGAAGGCCCTTGAGGCGGCGATCTCGCAGATCGAGCGCGGCTTCGGCAAAGGCTCCATCATGCGGCTCGGCCAGAACGAGCAGGCGGTCGAGGTGGAGGCCATTTCCACCGGCTCGCTCGGCCTCGACATCGCGCTCGGCATCGGCGGCCTGCCGCGCGGCCGGGTCATCGAGATCTACGGGCCGGAGTCCTCGGGCAAGACCACGCTCGCGCTGCATGTCGTGGCCGAGGCGCAGAAGCGCGGCGGCATTTGCGGCTTCATCGACGCCGAACATGCGCTCGATACGGTCTATGCGCGCAAGCTCGGCGTTGACCTCGAGAATTTGCTGATCTCCCAGCCGGATACCGGCGAGCAGGCATTGGAAATCGCCGACACGCTGGTTCGCTCCGGGGCCATTGACGTGCTGGTGGTCGATTCGGTTGCGGCGCTGACGCCCAAAGCCGAGCTCGAAGGCGAGATGGGCGACCAGCTTCCGGGCTTGCAGGCGCGGCTGATGAGTCAGGCCTTGCGCAAGCTCACCGGCTCGATCTCCAAGTCGCGCTGCATGGTGATCTTCATCAATCAGATCCGCATGAAGATCGGCGTGATGTTCGGCTCGCCGGAGACAACGAGCGGCGGCAATGCGCTGAAATTCTACGCTTCGGTGCGGCTCGATATTCGGCGGATCGGCGCCATCAAGGAGCGCGAGGAGGTGGTCGGCAACCAGACCCGAGTCAAGGTGGTGAAGAACAAGGTGGCTCCGCCTTTCAAGCAGATCGAGTTCGACATCATGTATGGCGAGGGCATCTCCAAGACCGGCGAATTGGTCGATCTCGGGGTCAAGGCCGGCATCGTCGAGAAGTCCGGCGCCTGGTTCTCGTTCGATAGCGAGCGGATCGGCCAGGGTCGCGAGAACGCCAAGGCCTATCTCAAGGAGCACCGTGAACTGGCCGATCGCATCGAGCGCGCCATCCGTCAGAGCGCCGGACTGCTCGCCGGCCAGATCCTGGAGGGTGAGGCCGAGCCTGCCGAGGGCGCCGAGAGCGGTTTCGCCGAGGGCGAGGCGGGCGTGACCCCGCTTCCCGGCAGCGCCCGCCGCGGGCGCCGCGGCTGAGCGGGCATCGATTGGCAAGGTAAACTGCCTGCACGCTGCGCGCGCCGGCTTCACGGCGGCGCGAAGGGGCGCTTGCAAGCCCTTGTTCCCCACTCTATGTCTGGCGGGGACGCGGGGGCTCTTTCCTGTGCGGGAGAGGGCCTTATGCGCATGGCGCTGGTCCGAATCGGCTAGTGTCGCTAACCGGCGCTCGGGTCCCTTCGCGCATCAAGGTCTCCCAGCCAACTTGTTATGAGCTCCGCCAAAACCAATCGTGACAAAGGAACGGCCGCCCCAGCCGCCGGCGTGGCGAAGGATGGGGCGCGCGCGGCGCATGTAGTGCCGTTTCGCAGCAACGACATCCGTTCGGCCTTCCTCGAGTTCTTCGCCAAGAACGATCACGCGATCGTGCCGTCGGCGCCGCTTGTGCCGCGCAACGACCCGACCTTGATGTTCACCAATGCCGGCATGGTGCCGTTCAAAAACGTGTTCACCGGCGCCGAGAAACCGGCTGACTTGCGCGCGGCGTCTTCGCAGAAATGCGGTCGCGCCGGCGGCAAGCACACCGATCTCGACAATGTCGGCTACACCGCCCGGCATCACACCGTCTTCGAGATGCTCGGCAACTGTTCCTTCGGCGACTATTTCAAGGAGCGCGCCATCCTGCTTGCCTGGGAGCTGCTGACCAAAGACTTCGCTCTCGATAAGGATCGCCTGCTGATCACCGTCTTCGCCGAGGACGAGGAGGCGGCCAAGCTCTGGCGCAAGATTTCCGGCTTCCCCGACCAAAAGATCATTCGCATCGCCGGCGCCGACAATTTCTGGTCGATGGGCGATACCGGCCCCTGCGGCCCTTGCTCGGAGATCTTCTACGACCACGGGCCGCAGCTCGCGGGCGGCCCGCCCGGCAGCCCCGATCAGGATGGCGACCGCTTCGTCGAGATCTGGAATCTCGTCTTCATGCAATACGAGCAGCTTGCCGTCGGCGAGCGCGTCGACCTGCCGCATCCCTCGATCGACACCGGCATGGGGCTCGAGCGCATCGCCGCCGTGCTGCAGGGCACGCATGACAACTATGCCATCGATCTGTTCCGCGCGTTGATCGCGGCCTCGGTCGATCTCACCGGAGTTCCGGCCGAAGGCGAGCACGCGCCCTCGCACCGCATCATCGCCGATCATCTGCGCGCTTCGTCCTTCCTGATCGCCGACGGCGTGCTCCCTTCCAACGAGGGCAGGGGCTACGTGCTACGCCGCATCATGCGCCGCGCCATGCGCCACGCGCATCTGCTCGGCGCCAAGGAGCCGCTGCTCTACCGCCTGGTGCCGGCGCTGATCGCCGAGATGGGCCGCGCCTATCACGAGCTCGAGCGCGGCCAAAGCCTGATCGAGGAGACCTTGAAGCTCGAGGAGACCCGCTTCCGCGAGACGTTGGAGCGCGGGTTGCGCCTGCTCGACGATGCGACGAAGGGCATGCAGCGCGGCGCTACCTTGCCGGGCGAGGTCGCCTTCAAGCTCTACGACACCTACGGCTTCCCCTACGACCTGACCGAGGATGCGCTGAAGGCGCGCGGCATCGGTGTCGATGCGCAAGGCTTCGCCGCCGCCATGGAGCGCCAGCGCGCCGACGCGCGCAAGTCCTGGGCCGGTTCCGGCGAGGCGGCGACCGAAGCGCTCTGGTTCGAGCTGAAAGAGGAGCTCGGCGCCACCGAGTTCCTGGGCTACGAGGCCGAGGCCGCCTCGGGCGAGATCGTCGCGCTGATCAAGGACGGCGCGCGCGTCAAGGAACTGAAGTCGGGCGAGCGCGGCATCGTGCTCGTCAATCAGACACCGTTTTATGCCGAGTCGGGCGGCCAGGTCGGCGATCGCGGCACCATGACCGGGCCCAAGGGCGCTGTCTTCAAGGTCGAGGATACGCAGAAGAAGCTGCACGGGCTCTATCTGCACGATGGCGTGGTGGAGAAGGGCGCGCTCAAGCTCGGCGAGGAGCTGCTGCTCGACGTCGACCATGCGCGCCGCACGCCTACCCGTGCGCATCATTCGGCGACCCATCTGCTGCACGAGGCGCTGCGCCAGGTGCTGGGCACGCATGTGGCGCAGAAGGGTTCGCTGGTCGAGCCTGGGCGGCTCAGATTCGACTTCTCCCACCAGAAGCCGATGACGCATGAAGAGATCCGCGCGGTGGAGGATCTGGTCAATGCCATGATCCTGCAGAACTCAGCCGTCGAGACGCATCTGATGGCGCCGGACGAAGCCATCGCCAAGGGCGCGCTCGCACTGTTCGGCGAGAAATATGGCGAGGAGGTCCGCGTCGTCTCCATGGGCGTCGATGCCAACAGCGAGCGCGCGGGCCACGCTTACTCCATCGAGTTGTGCGGCGGCACGCATGTCAGCCGCACCGGCGATATCGGCCTACTCAAAATCGTCAGCGAGAGCGCGGTGGCCTCCGGCGTGCGCCGCATCGAGGCCCTGACCGGCGACGCCGCGCGCAATTACCTCGCCACCCAGGACGAGCGGGTGCGGGAGGCGGCCGAGCTGCTCAAAGTTACGCCCGACGAGGTGATCGAGCGGCTTGCCGCCATCATTGACGAGCGCCGCAAGCTCGAGCGCCAGCTCGCCGACGCCAAGCGCGAGCTAGCGCTCGGCGGCGGTGGCGCCGCCACTGCTGCGTCGCCCGTCCAGGAGATCGGCCAGACCAAGCTGCTCGCCCGCGTCGTGCAGGGCGTCGCGCCGAAGGATCTGCGCGGCCTGGTGGATGACGCAAAAAAGCAATTGGGCTCGGGCATTGCCGCCATCATCGGCGTGAGCGAGGAAGGCAAGGCGGCCCTCGTCGTCGGCGTCACGCCGGACCTGACGTCGAGCTTCGACGCCGTCGAGCTTGCCCGCGTGGGCGCCGAGGCGCTTGGCGGCAAGGGCGGCGGTGGCCGACCAGACTTGGCGCAAGCCGGCGGCCCGGATGGGGCGCGCGCAGATCAGGCGCTGGAAGCTATTGCCGCCAACATCGCTGGTGGAGGCGGATCGAACGCCGCGCCCGCGCCGGAAAAGCGGCGCAGCGGAAGCGCGTAGGCTGATGGCCGCCGAGTCCCTCTGGCGCACCTGGCGGCGCGAGGTCCACGACATTCTCGAAGTCGGCGGCGACGCCTACCCGATCGGCCGCTTCGTCAACGGCTTCATCATCGTCCTCATCATTCTGAACGCCGTCGCTTTCGCCGCCGAGACGGTCGACCATCTCGCCGCTCGCTACGCAACCTTCTTCTATCTCTTCAACATTTTCTCGGTGGCGGTGTTCAGCGTCGAATACCTGCTGCGCCTCTGGAGCGCGGTCGATATCCCGATGTTGAGCCGCATGCAGCCGTGGAAGGCGCGGCTCAGATTTGCGGCCAAGCCGATCATGCTGATCGACCTGTTCGCCGTGCTCCCCTTCTATTTCCAGTGGCTGATCCCAATCGACCTCAGGGCCTTGCGCGTGCTGCGCCTGTTCCGCCTGCTCAAGCTGGTGCGCTACTCGCCCGCCTTGCAGACCCTCGGCCGGGTCCTCTCCGAGGAATATCGCGCGCTGCTCGGCGCACTTCTGGTCATGCTCGTGCTTCTGCTGTTCGCCTCGACCGGCATCTATTTCCTGGAGCACAACGCCCAACCCGACAAATTCGGCTCGATTCCCGCCGCGGCTTGGTGGGCGATCGCCACCTTGACCACGGTCGGCTATGGCGACGTGGCGCCGATCACGCCCTGGGGCAAGGTGCTCGGGGGCGTGGTCATGCTGCTCGGCGTCGGCATGTTCGCGCTGCCGATCGCCATCATCGCCAGCGGCTTCAGCCTGGAATCGGCGCGCCACCAATTCGTGGCGACCTGGAGCATGGTGGCGCGGCTTCCGCTGTTTGCTTCGATGAGTCAAGGCGAAATCGCCGAGATCACCAAGATGCTCTACACCCGCAGCTATGCGCCGGACCAGCCCATCGTCCGGTCCGGCGATGCCGGCAATGCGATGTACATCATCGAGAACGGCGAGGCGGCCGTGTCGCTCGGCGGCGGCAGAACCAGAGAGCTGAAAGAGGGCGATTTCTTCGGCGAGATGGCGCTGCTCGAGCGCAGGCGGCACAAACATGACGTCATCGCCACCACGCGATGCCGCGTGCTCGTGCTCGACGCCGAAGCGCTGATGCGGCTCGCCCGGCGCCACCCGGAGATCCTTAAATATCTGCGTGAGGTAGCCAATGAGCGCAAGCGAACGGCGGAGGCTCTGAAGGGGGAGAACAGCGCGCGAAAACCGCGCGCGGCTGCCGCACGCATCAAGCAGGACAGTTCCGAATCGCTCTGACCCTCAAGCCGCGACCCGGTCGGCCATCGCTTGCCGCAATCGCTCGCCGATCTTGTCGAGAAAGCCGGAGGTCGACAGCCAGTTCTGGTCGGCACCGACCAGCAGCGCCAGATCCTTGGTCATGAACCCCGCCTCGATGGTCCCCACCACCACGCGCTCCAGGGTCTCGGCGAAGTCCCGGAGTTCCTCGTTGCCGTCGAGCTTGGCGCGGTGCTTGAGCGCGCCGGTCCAGGCGAAGATCGAAGCGGTGGCGTTGGTCGAGGTCTCGCGGCCCTGCTGATGCTGACGGTAGTGGCGGGTGACGGTGCCGTGTGCGGCCTCGGCCAGCACAGTCTTGCCGTCGGGCGTCATCAGCACGCTGGTCATCAGCCCGAGCGAGCCGAAGCCCTGCGCCACCGTATCCGACTGCACGTCGCCGTCATAATTCTTGCAGGCCCAGACATAGCCGCCCGACCATTTGAGGCACGCGGCGACCATGTCGTCGATCAGACGATGCTCGTAGGTCAGGCCGCGCGCCTCGAACTGCGGCTTGAACTCGGCGGCGAAGATTTCGGCGAAAATGTCCTTGAAGCGCCCGTCATAGGCCTTGAGGATGGTGTTCTTGGTCGAGAGATAGACCGGCATGTTCCGATGCAGCGCGTAGTTGAACGTGGCGCGTGCGAAATCACGGATCGAGCTGTCCAGATTGAACATACCGAGCGCGATGCCCGGACCGTCGAAGTCGTGCACGACATGCTCGAGCTTGGTTCCATCCTCGCCCTCGAACGACAGAGTGAGCCTGCCCTTGCCCGGCACGCGGAAATCCGTGGCACGATAGACATCGCCATAGGCATGACGGCCGATGACGATCGGCTTGGTCCAGCCTGGCACCAGCCGCGGCACGTTCCGGCAGATGATGGGCTCGCGGAAGATCACGCCGCCGAGAATGTTGCGGATCGTGCCGTTCGGCGACTTCCACATCCTCTTCAGTCCGAATTCCTTCACGCGCGCTTCGTCGGGCGTGATGGTGGCGCACTTAACACCGACGCCGCAGGACTGGATGCCCCGCGCCGCATCGATGGTCACCTGGTCATCGGTCAAGTCGCGGTTCTGGATGGACAGATCGAAATGGAGAAGCGGCAGATCGAGATAGGGGAAGATCAGCTTCTCCTTGATCATGTCCCAGATGACCAGCGTCATCTCGTCCCCGGAGAGGTCGGCGACCGGGTTCTTAACCTTGATCTTGTTCACGCTGCGAAGTCTCCGAACCGGCGAAGGCGCGCACACGCCCCATTGCGAAAAACCGCCTCTCTATAGCATCGTGCCGCGATGGTGAAAGCAAGAACCGCCGCGAAGCGGCCGGCCAAGCCGGGCTCACCCAGCCGCGGCCGGCCCAAGCCCGACAACGCTGTAGCGCCGCCACCCGTCATCGTGCTGGTCAAGCCGCAGCTCGGTGAGAATATCGGCTTTGCCGCTCGGGCCATGGCCAATTTTGGCCTGGGCGACCTCAGGCTCGTGGCGCCGCGCGACGGCTGGCCGAACGACAAGGCCATTGCCGCCGCTGCGGGGGGCGTCTTCGTGATCGAGCAGGCTACGATCTATGACAGCGTCGAAGCGGCGATCGGCGGTCTCAATTATGTCATCGCCACGACTGCACGCCCGCGCGAGATGGTAAAGCCGGTTCTTTCGCCGGAGAGCGCGGCGAAGGAGTTGCGGCGGAGGCAAGCCAAGGGCGAGGGCACCGGCATCTTGTTTGGGCCGGAGCGGAGCGGCCTCGACAACGACGCGATCTCACTTGCCGACGCCATCCTCACCGCTCCGGTCAGCCCGGACTTCGCGTCACTAAGTCTGCCGCAGGCCGTGCTCGTCTTCGCCTATGAATGGCTGAAGAGCGAGAGCGAGAAGCCTTCGCTCGGCCGCGCCACGCAATTCGATGGGCCGGCGACAGAGGGGCTCGCCCCACGGGACACCAGGCCTGCCACGCGGGAGGAACTTTTCGGTCTGTTCCATCATCTTGAGGCGGAACTCGACCGCGCGGGCTTTCTGCGCCCGCCCGAAAAGCGGCCGACCATGGTGCGCGCCATTCGCAATATGTTTCATCGCATGGGCGCCACCGAGCAGGACGTCCGCACCTGGCGCGGTGTGATCGCCGCGCTCTCCAAGGCCCGCGCCGCGCGCAAAAAAAAATCGTCATAGTTCCGCCCCGTTTCTCCTATTGCGATGGGCTTCAACGATGCTAGCTTCCGCCACGGGAAAAGAGGGGCAGCCGATGAAAATGCTGGGGTTTCATTGGGGCGGAGCCATCACCGCGGCGGTCTTGGCATTGCTGACCGCCGAAGCGTTGCAGGCGGCCGATCAGACCGGCGTCAGACCGGTTGCCGAGGAGCTTGGGCAGCGGGCGGCGCCGCCGGAGACCCAGCAAAAAAGCGGCATGAGCGATAACGCCGTGCGAGTGCTCATGACCTATGCTTTCTCCATCATTCCCGAGACGCAGAACGGCCCGGACGGCAAGCCCGTCAAGATCGACAAAACCGATCCGAATGTCTTTCTCATCCCGGTCGAGGACGCGCGCCGCGTGATCCGCGCCGCCACGCGCTCGGCCTATGCCGAAGCCTGCCAGCTCGAAAACCTGGCGCGGGCGAACTACCAGGCCATGATGCAGAGCGAGATGGCCAAGAAGGTCTGGAGCGAGCCGCAGCTGCTGATGATCAACGCCCTGCACATGTTTTCGGCGTCCTATTTCTCGGGCGATGCGAAGATCACCGAGGTACCCGAGAATGGCGCCACCGAGGCTGCCAAGGGCGATAACCAACCGAGTGGCGTCGACCTTGTCGTGCCGAAAAGGCCGCAATGCCCGCCGGAGCAGAAGCAGAAGGTGGAAAACGCCATCAATGCGTATGTCCAGGCCCAGGCGCCGTCCGCTACGCAGGGGGCTGCGGCCCCCCGCTAAGCCCATTCCGCCGCGATTGACACTTTCCGCCTTTCGCGTGTAACAGAGCGCGGGCGAAGCCTTGAGCTTCCTGGTTTCGAGGACGCCGGAGAAGGTCCCGGCGTCCGCCGCCTTCACCAGCAAGGGTTTTGACAGGCGCGGGGGTTGGTCCCGCGGAACAGCCTGATTTGGCTTTGGAGTCTTGAAGAATGACGAAGCGCGTTCACGCCAAGCACAAGATCGACCGCAGGCTCGGCGAGAATATCTGGGGCCGGCCGAAAAGCCCCTACAACAAGCGGGAATATGGCCCGGGCGAGCATGGACAGCGCCGCCGCGGCAAGCTTTCCGACTATGGCCAGCAGCTCCGCGCGAAGCAGAAGCTGAAGGGCTATTACGGCAACATCACCGAGAAGCAATTCAAGGCGATCTATCGCGAGGCGGCGCGGCTGCGCGGAGACACCTCGGAGAAGCTGATTGGCCTGCTGGAGCGCCGGCTCGACGCCATCGTCTATCGCGCGAAATTCGTGCCTACCGTGTTCGCAGCGCGCCAGTTCGTCAGCCACGGCCACGTGAAGGTCAACGGCCGCCGTGTGACCATTCCGAGCTATCGCTGCCGCGAGGGCGACGTGATCGAGGTGAGGGACAAGGCACGCGACATGGGCATCGTGCTGGAGTCGGCGCAGAGCCCCGAGCGCGAGGTCCCGGACTATATCGAGGTCGACCACAACAAGATGACGGCCAAGCTCGCGCGGGTCCCTACGCTCTCCGACGTGCCCTATCCCACGGTCATGGAGCCGAACCTCGTTATCGAGTTCTACTCGCGCTAACGGCCTAGCACTCAGGTCAGGATCAGCAGCGCCCCGCCTGCGACGAGGAGCGTCGCTATCGCCTTGGCCGCACGCTCGCCGAATGGGGCGAGCTTCTCGATCGCCACGAACAGCGTGAGCCCGGCGATCCAGACGAGATTCATCACCCCGCCGACAAAGAGCAACAGCATCAGCACGGCGCAGCAGCCGACGCAGTAGAGGCCGTGCCTGCACCCCATGCGCCAGGCGCCGCCAACACCGGGACGCCAATGCGCCGCGATGAACTGCGCCGGGCCGCGACAATGTTTTAGACAGGCTGCCTTCAGCGGCGTGAGTTGGTAGAGACCGGCCGCGATCAGCAAGCCGCCTGACAGCATTGCGTTGCGGGAGCTCATCATCGCCGATATAGCGCCGGCATGCTCAAGTCCCCATTGAAGCGCGGTCGCCAACAGGCTGAAAAGACTCCATAAGCCGAGATAGGCGGAGGCGAAGGCGGCAATCGCCGGGGAGGCGTTCGCCATGCGTCCCTGCCGCTCGGCTTGCCGCGCCAGGTGGGCGTAGAGCAGCACTGTCGGCGAGGCCGACGGCAGCATCATCGCCACCATCATCGTCGCCCACATGCAGAAGGCGATCAGCCAATAGGACAGGGTCCACTCGGCGGCCAATGTAGGCGGCAAGTCCATCGGCATGAACCAGCCGCTCATGGCGACGGGGCTCATGCCCGTCCCGGCGCCGGCGAGGACGGCAAGCCACGCGAGCACGACAAGCGCGACGAGTGCACCGGCAACCGCAATTTCCTTGCGCCGGAACAGACTCTCGATCGCAACGCTGGTCATGCCGTCCTCAGCGCACCATGCCGTTTTGGCAGAGATGGATCTTGGCGAATTGACCGTAAGTGTCGGCGAGCTCGTAGGCGACGGGGCCTTGCGTCTTCGACCAGCCGCGCCCGATCTCGGCTTCGGCGAATTCGAACCCGCTCGGCTGCACGATACGCACCCGATGTACCGCCCCGGTGACCGGGTTCAGGATCGGCTCCCCACGCATTTCCAGCAGGCCGTCGATATGCGCGCGGGCGGTACGGGCGTCGACATCGAGCTCGAACTCGATCTCCGCGAATAACGGCTCGTGCAGCCGGTCGCAGGTCCCGGCGAACACGGCAAAGACGGTGGCGAAAGGTTCCGTATCGTCTCCGCGTAAGATACGCGCCAACGCTTCCCGTTGGGCCGGTGTGGCGCGCTTGTCGATAATGTGCACGCCTTCCCCCTTGCCTTCGTGAATCGCTCCGGGCCAGCGGAAAATTCCCGCGGCACGCAACCCGTCGAGCCGGGTCGCGCCGTGATAACCTTCCTCGATGTCGTAGACCGCCAACCCGCGACAATCGCCATGTGTCGGCAGCGCGTTGAATTGGCAGGGGCAGCCGTAATCGCAATTGCAATTGCCGAATTCCCGGCCCCTGATCTCCCATTGCGTCATGCGATGCCTCCTCGGATCTGTCTCGCGTTAGCAGCCGGTGTGAGGAAGCAATATGGTATAGGCGTGGCGGCTCGAGATGACCCAGAGTCGCGGTTGCAGTAGTCCGGAATCATGCATCGTATCCTCGCAAGCCCGCCGGCGCCCGACATCGACCGAACCGCGGGCCTGTTCCGACTGGCCGATGGGCGCTGTCTCGGCTTTGCCGAGTTCGGTGATCCGCGCGGCGCGGCGGTGCTGGCCATTCACGGCACGCCAGGCTCCCGCTTCATGTTCGCCCTCACCGATGCGGCCGCGCGGGCGCGCGGCTTGCGCATCATCGCCCCCGAGCGGCCGGGCTATGGAATGTCGGATTATCGCCGGGCGGCGTCGCTCGCGGAGCTCGCCCGCGATGTCGAAGCTCTGGCCGCTCACCTTGGGCTTGAGCGGTTTGCCGTACTTGGCGTTTCCGGCGGCGGCCCGCACGCGTTGGCGATCGCCTCAGCCGCCCCTGACCGCACCGCCCTGCTGGCACTGATCAGTCCTGTCGGACCGGTCGCGGACTGCCCGAGCCGGATCCGCATGTCGAAGCTGCATCGGCTGATTTTTACCCGCATGGGCCGCTCGGACCCGGCTTGTGCGTCTTTCTTCTGGTCGGTACGGACCGTTGTGCGCCTCGCACCTGACGTGGCCTACCGCGCATTGATGCAGCGCGTCGTCGCGTCGGACTGGGAGCTGCTGCAACGTGGTGAGGTGAAGGCCAATCTCCAGACGGCGCTCAAGGAGGGCTTGCGACCCGGAATCAAGGGGGCGCGGCAGGACCTGCGGCTATTCTGCGCACCCTGGCGGCTGGCGATCGAGGCGGTCGACGTGCCGGCTGTCGTTTGGCAAGGGAGCGACGATCCGATCGTGCCGCCGTCTGCCGCCTATCTGCTGGCCGAGACCTTGCCCAATTGCCGGCTCGACGTGGTCCAAGGCGCCGGCCATTACTGGATCTTCGGCCAGTTCGAGCGCGTGCTCGACACCGTGCAGGCGGCGCTCAAGACATAACTCCGCGGCATCAAGCAGCCCTTGCCGCGCCGCGAGAAACTTGCAACAACGCGCGCCATGAAAAGCCAATGGAACGACACCGCCGCGCGCGAGACGGTGGAGGCTTACGCCGCCAAGGGCGTGGGTGCCGATATCGCGCTCAGAGTCTATACCACCCGTCTTTTGGGGCGGGACCCGCTGCTCGTGCTGCATGGCGGCGGCAACACCTCGGTCAAGACCACCGCCCGCGACGATCTAGGGCAGGAGCACGAGGTCATCGCCGTCAAGGGCTCGGGCGCCGACATGGCCGACATCGAGCCTTGGGGCTTGCCCGCGGTGAAGCTCGAGCCCTTGCGCAAGCTGCGCGCGCTCGATGCGCTGTCCGACGAGGCGATGGTCAATGTGCAGCGGCTGAACCTGCTCGACTCGTCGGCCCCGAATCCTTCGGTCGAGACTTTGCTGCACGCCTTCCTGCCGCACAAATTCATCGACCATACCCATGCCGCCGCCGTGCTTTCCATCGTCGACCAGCCGGCCGGCGAAGCGCTGGCGCGCGAGGTCTATGACGGGCGCATGGGGATCGTCGCCTATATTGCTCCGGGCTTCGGACTGGCCAAAATCGCCGCCGAGGTTTTCGAGCAGAAGCCGGACGTCGAAGGCTTGATCCTGCACAAGCATGGCATCTTCACCTTCGGCAACAGCGCGCGCGAGGCCTATGAGCGCATGATCGAGATGGTGTCGCTCGCCGAGAGCCGTCTGCGGCAAGGGCGCCCCATCGTATTTCCGGCGCGGCAACTCGCTTCCGCGACCGCCAGCGCCGCCGAGATCGCGCCGATCATCCGCGGCGCTTGCGCCATCAACCAGCAGAACGCGGAGCCGATCCGTTTCATCACCGAGC
Source organism: Methyloceanibacter sp. (assembly GCA_052039105.1). Lineage (GTDB taxonomy): Bacteria > Pseudomonadota > Alphaproteobacteria > Rhizobiales > Methyloligellaceae > Methyloceanibacter. The sequence continues at coordinate 11,654 of JBQGDO010000137.1, read as the reverse complement.
TTCGCACTGGGCCGGAGATCCTGGCCTATGTGAACGGCGCCGAGCTTGCTTCCTACAGCCAGCGCGGCGTGGTGACGCCCGACCACATCATCCGCACCAAGAACAGGCCGCTGATGTTGCCGCAGCCTGAAGAAGGCAAGCTCGACGATTTCGCCAAGGCCACGCGCGCGGCCATCGCCAAATTCGTCGCCGATTACGACGCCTATTTCGCCCGCGAAAATGCTGCGGCCGGCGATACCAAGACCAAGCTCGATTCGAGCCCGCGCGTGGTGCTCGTGCCCGGCATCGGCCTGTTCGGTCTCGGACGCACGGCGAAAGACGCATCGATCGCCGCAGACCTGGCTGAGAACACGGTCAAGGTCGTCACCGACGCCGAGGCGATCGGCCGCTACGAGCCGCTGCCGGAGAGCGATCTCTTCGCGCTCGAATATTGGAGCCTGGAGCAGGCGAAGCTGAAAGGCGCCGTCGCGAAGCCGCTTACCGGGCAGGTTGCCTTCATTACCGGCGCAGGAGCGATCGGCGCGGCGACGGCACGCGCGCTTGCCGCCGACGGCGCGGCAATCGCCATCCTCGACATCGACGGCGCAGCAGCCCAAAAAGCTGCCTCGACCGTCAAAGGTCTCGGCTTGCAATGCGACGTGACCAAGCCCGAGCAAGTGAAGGCGGCGTTTGCGGCGGTCTCCGAGCGCTTCGGCGGCGTCGACATCGTCGTGTCGAATGCGGGCGCCGCCTGGCAAGGCCGCATCGGCGAAGTCTCCGACGCGCTGCTTCGCCAGAGCTTCGAGCTCAATTTCTTCGCGCACCAGACCGTGGCCCAAGAAGCGGTGCGCATCATGCTGAAGCAGGGCACCGGCGGCGTATTGCTGTTCAACATTTCCAAGCAGGCGGTGAATCCCGGCGCCAATTTCGGGCCCTACGGCCTGCCCAAAGCGGCGACCATGCTGCTCATGCGGCAATATGCGCTCGATTACGGCAAGGACGGTATTCGCTCGAACGGCGTCAATGCCGACCGCATCCGGAGCGGCCTGCTGACCGACGCAATGATCAAGGAGCGCGCCCGGGCCCGCGGCCTCACCGAGACGGAATATATGAGCGGCAATCTGCTGCACGCCGAGGTCACGGCCGACGATGTCGCCCAGGCTTTCCTCGCGCTCGCCAAGGCGCGCAAGACGACGGGTCACGTCAAGACGGTGGATGGCGGCAATATTGCCGCCGCGCTGCGCTAAGGAAGCTGCCCAAAAAGCGCGCGCTCCTAAGGGAGTTTTAACCACAAGCGGAGAGGCTTACGCCGCATCGTTCGCATGCGGGATTCGCTCCTCATCCGCGGGGTGGCGTCTGCGGCGTGAGGGAGTGCGTCGGCGTCAATCCAAATTCGAGAGAGATTCCAGATGGTTCTGCGCTTGAAAATTACGCTCGCCTTCGTCGTCACGGCGCTGATGGCGGTCCTCGTCGCCTCGTGCTGGCCTCGATCGTGCCATCCAAGGCGCTTGCCGTGATCTTCGCCCTGGCAATTGCCGGCGCGGGCGCCGCGGCGCTTGGCTACGCTTTCGGCGGCACCATCGCGCAGGCGCTTACCGATCTCAACAACGTGATCCTGCGCTTCATCAAATGGGACATGGAAGGCGTCGTGCCGCATGCCGCGCGCGCCGATGAGGTGGGCGAGATCGCCAAGTCGCTGAAAGCGTTCCAAGCCGACGCGATCCGCTGGAGCGAGAGCCACAAGTCCGAGCAGGATAGCCAGATCCAGGGACGGCTTGCCTCGCAGCAGCGCACCGAGGAACTGATCCATCAGTTCCGCGGCTCGATCGCCGGCATTCTCGGCGCTTTTGCCGAGAGCGCCCGGCAGATGGACGAAACTGCGCGCGCTCTGTCGACCTTGGCGAGCGACACTAACGAGCGGGTGACCACCGTCGCCTCGGCTTCGGACGAGGCGTCGGCCAACGTGCAGACCGTCGCCGCCACCGCCGAAGAGCTTGCCGTATCGGTCGGCGAGATCGGCACCCGCGTGGCGACCGCGAGCCGCATCGTCAATCAGGTCACCGAGAATGCCCGCACCGCCAATCTCAAGGTCGAGGGTCTCGCCACCGCCGCGCAGCGCATCGGCGACGTGGTGAGCCTGATCCAGGACGTTGCCGCGCAGACCAATCTGCTTGCGCTCAATGCCACCATCGAGGCGGCGCGCGCCGGCGAGGCGGGCAGGGGCTTTGCCGTGGTCGCAAGCGAAGTGAAGACCTTGGCGGACCAGACCGCCAAGGCCACCGAGGACATCAAGCAGCAGATTGCCGCGATCCAGGCTTCGACCAACGGGGCGGTGGACGCCATGCAGTCGATCGTCACTACCATGGGCGAGGTCAACACCAACACCCAGGAGATCGCCGGCGCCGTGCAGCAGCAATCGGCGGCGACCTCGGAGATTTCGCACAGCGTGCGCCAGGCCGCGCGCGGCACCGAGGACGTGGTGGCGCATATGCCGGGCGTGACCAAGGCGGTCGACGAGACGAGCCAATCCGCCACGCAGATGCTCCAGGTGAGCCGTGACCTGTCGCGCCAGGCCGAGCAGCTCCGCCACACGGTGGAGAACTTCCTGCGCCAGGTGGCGGCCGCCGATCAGCTCAAGCGCGCGGGCTAGCCCGCCGAAGCCAGTTGACGGCGGAGTGCCGTGCGGCGAAGCTCTCGGGCCTTTCCTTTAGGCCTGCCGCAGGGAGCCTCAACGCTTGGGCCGCATCTTTCGCACCTTCCTTGCCGGCGTTCTTGCGCTTCTGCCGATCGCCGTCACCGTCTTCGTCGTCGCCTGGATCGCCTCGTTCATCGCCAGCTATGCCGGCCCCGACAGCTTCGTCGGCCGCCTGATCATCCGGCTCGGCGCCTCGGTCGGCATCGATGTAACGCCGGGTTCCATCGCCGCCTATCTGCTTGGGCTCGCCATCATTCTCGGCGCCATCTTTGCGCTCGGCCTGTTGGTCGAGTCCGGCCTGCGCAATTTCTTCTCGACCAGCGTCGATTGGCTGATGATGCGCATCCCGCTCGTCTCCAATGTCTACGATTTGTCGAAGCGCTTCGTGTCCTTGGTCGATCGCACCGGCGGCGAAGACAGCCTCAAGACCATGCAGCCTGTGTGGTGCTTCTTCGGCGGGGAGGGGGGCGCCGCCGTGCTCGGGCTGATGCCGTCGCCGGAGCCGGTGGTGATCGGCGAGCATTCCTATCTCGGCCTGCTCGTGCCGTCGGCGCCCGTGCCGTTCGGCGGCGCGCTGATCTATGTTCCGTCGTCCTGGGTCAAGCCGGCCCAAGGCGGGGTCGAGCGGCTGATGAACGTCTATGTGTCGATGGGCGTCACCCCGCCGCAATCCATGCCGCCTGGCGGCCTCAAGCCCGCCCTCGCCAAACCGAAACCGGCCGAGAAGCCTAAGTCGCGAATCTGAAGTGCAGGACGTCGCCGTCCTTGACGACGTAATCCTTGCCCTCGAGCCTGAGCTTGCCGGCATCCCGCGCGCCGGCTTCGCCACCGAGCGCCACATAGTCGTCATAGGGAATGGTCTCGGCGCGGATGAAGCCCTTCTCGAAATCGGTGTGGATCACGCCGGCCGCTTGCGGCGCGCGCGTTCCTTGCGGCACGGTCCACGCCCGCGCCTCTTTCGGTCCGGCAGTGAAATAGGTGATCAGTCCCAGTAGCTTGTAGCCCTCGCGGATCAGCCGGTTGAGCCCGGGCTCCACCAGGCCCAACTCTGCAAGATAAGCGCGCCGCTCTTCCTGCGAAAGCTCGGCAAGCTCGGCCTCGATCTTGGCGGAGATGACCACGCAGCCTGCGCCTTCCTGCGCCGCGCGCTCGACGACGAGTGCCGAATATTGGTTTCCGGTAGCGGCGGATGCCTCGTCGACATTTGCGACGTAAAGCACGGGCTTCGAGGTCAGCAGGCCGAGCCCGTTGAAGATTACGCGCTCATCCTCGGCGACCGCCGCAAGCCGCGCCGGCTTTCCTTCGCGCAGCAATTCGAGCACGCGCTGCACGAGGTCGAATGTCTTCTTGGCTTCCTTGTCCAGACCGCGGATTTTCTTTTCCAGGATCGGCAGGCGCCGCTCCAGACTCTCGAGATCGGCCAGCATCAGCTCGGTCTCGATCGTGTCGGCATCGGCGATTGGATCGACGCGCCCCTCGATATGCACCACGTCGGGGTCTTCGAAGCAACGCAACACATAGGCCACCGCGTCGACCTCGCGGATATGCGCAAGGAATTGATTGCCGAGCCCCTCGCCCTTGGAGGCGCCCTTCACCAGCCCGGCGATGTCGACGAAGGTGAGCCGCGTCGGCACGACCTGCGCTGATTTGGCGATCGCCGCGAGCTTGTCGAGCCGCGCGTCCGGCACCGGCACCTCGCCGACATTCGGCTCGATGGTGCAGAACGGATAGTTCGCGGCCTCGGCCGCCGCGCTCTCGGTCAGCGCGTTGAACAGGGTGGACTTGCCGACATTGGGCAGTCCGACGATGCCGCATTTGAAACCCATGCTACGTCCTCAACCAGCGGCGCAGGAGGCTGAACGGGCCTTGCTTCGGCGCGGGCTCGGCCTCTGCGCGCCGCTGGGCCGGCCCCTTAGGCTTCTTGGCGGGCGGTTCAGGCTTTTCCTCCGCGCCCTCAGCTTGAAGGGCATGCGCCACGCGCGACTGGAACTTGTCCGGCGCGCTCTCGGCGAGGAAAGGCGCCTCGGCCGCAATCGCGCCAAGCAAGGGCTCGAGCCAGTCACGGTCCGCCTTGGCGAAATCGTGCAGCACGTAGCCCGAGACAAGGTCCTTTTGCCCGGGATGTCCGACGCCGATGCGCACGCGGACATAGTCGTTGCCGATATGCGCGGTGATCGATTTCAGTCCGTTGTGGCCAGCGACCCCGCCGCCTGTCTTCACCCGCAGCTTGCCCGGCGCAAGATCGATCTCGTCGTGAAACACCACCACGTCGTCGAGCCCGAGCTTATAGAAGCGGACAGCTTCGCCGACGCTGCGTCCCGACTGGTTCATGAAGGTTTGCGGCTTGAGCAGAAGCACCTGCTCGCGCCCGAGTTTGCCCTCGGAACAAAGCCCCGAGAAGCGTTTGCGCCAAGTGGGGAAGTCGTGCGCGGCGGCAATGGCGTCGACCGCCATGAAGCCGACATTGTGGCGGTTGAGCAGATATTCCCGCCCCGGATTGCCGAGGCCGACAAAGAGCTTCATCAGATCGTCCCGATCGAAGGCGCGTGGAGCGCGCGAGGCGACGGTGCCCCGTGGAGAAGAAGCTACTTCTTCTTCTCTTTCTCCTCCTTCGGCTTCTCCTTCTCCTCGGCACCCTCGGCAGGCGCGGCGGCGGCAACCTCTGCGCCAGGCTCGACGGCCTCGGCCGTGGGCGCGCCGGGCACAGGCTCTTCAGCGGCCCGCCCGACGATGGTCGCCACGGTAAAGTCGCGCTCGGTGATGGTCGGACGCACGCCCTCCGGCAATTTGACCGCCGAAATATGCACCGAATCGCCGATCTCAAGACCGGTGAGATCGACCTCGAAATGATCGGGAATGGCGTCGGCCGGGCAACGCACGGCGATGTCGTGGCGCACGATGTTGAGCACGCCGCCGCGCTTCAGCCCCGGCGAGGCGGCTTCGTTGAGGAAACGCACCGGCACGTCCACCGTCACCAGCGCATCCTTGCCGAGCCGCAGGAAATCGACATGGATGGGAAAATCGCGCACCGGATCCAGCTGCACCGCGCGGGGGATCAACCGCGTCTTCTTGCCATCCACGTCGAGCACGAAGATCGTGCTCTGGAAGTGGCCGGTATGCAGCTGCTGATTGATCGCCCGGTAATCCACCGAGATCGGCTCCGGCGTCTGCTTGTCGCCATAAAGGATGCCGGGGACGCGGCCTTCGCGACGCTCGGCGCGGGCCCCGCCCTTGCCGGAGCGCGCCCGCGTCCATGCCTTGAGTTCGATCGCCTCAGCCATCTAAAGCCTCCAAATGCTCAAATAATGAGGGGCCGGAAAGCGGCCCCGTAAGGTCGAGGGTGCGGCTCGCGGGCCGCAGCCGAAAATCGAGGAGGCTTATAGCCCCAAGGGTCCCACCTGACAACGCCTATTGCCAGTTCTAGGTGCGCCAGGGATGGGCCGGCAACTCGCTCACGCCGAGCACCTCGACGCCGGCCAGCGCTACCTGATGGTCGTTTTCGACCGAGCTCCCGCTCACGCCAATGGCGCCGACCAGCACGCCGTCTTCGTCGACGATCGGCAAGCCGCCCGGGAAGGTGATCAACCCGTCATTGGAATGCTCGATGCCGTATAGCGGCTTCGCCGGCTGCGACAGTTTGCCGAGCTCGCCCGTTGCCATGCCGAAGAACACCGCCGTCTTGGCCTTCTTGACGGCGATGTCGATGGAACCAACCCAGGCGTCGTCCATCCGGATAAAGGCTTTCAGGTTGGCGCCGGAATCGACTACGGCAATGCACATTTGCGTCTTCAGCGCGATGGCCTTCTTGCGCGCGGCTGCGATGGCTTTCTCGGCATTCTCCAAATTGACGTGCATGGGTGCGGTATCTCCTGTTTGCGGTTCGGACTAACGCGCGAGCGGCGAAAAGGTGGCAAACGCTCCGCAACGCGCTATGCTCGTGGCTTGGGGGCATAAACGATTGAGAGCGGAGCGCAACTCCGCCGGGCGTCGCAGCATCGGCAGTCGAAGGAGAGCGTCACATGCCCCGAAGCACCTACAAAGTCATCGAGCTGATCGGCACCAGCGACAAATCCTGGGAGGAAGCCGCGAGGATCGCGGTCGAACGCGCCGCCCAGCATCTGCGCGAACTCCGCGTGGCGGAGGTCGTCGAAATGGACATGGTCATTAACGAGGGCAAGATCCAGCTCTACCGGACCAAGGTCAAACTCTCCTTCAAGTATGAAGGCCACCCCGACAAATAAGGTCCTCTACCTCAGTAGAACAAGCTCGAGACCGACTGCTCCTCGGCAGTGCGCGCGATCGCTTCGCCGAGCAAAGGCGAGATCGGCAGCACGCGGATATTGTGCGCATTCTTGACCGCCTCGCTCGGCAGGATCGAGTCGGTGATGACGAGCTCCTTCAGTCGCGAGGACATGATGCGCGCCACTGCGCCGCCCGACAGCACGCCGTGGGTGATATAGGCCGTGACTTGAGTGGCGCCGTGATCGAGCAGGGCCTCGGCCGCGTTCACCAAGGTGCCGCCCGAATCGACGATGTCGTCGACCAGGATGCAGGTGCGGCCCTTCACGTTGCCGATCACGTTCATCACCTCGGAGTCGCCCGGCCGTTCGCGCCTCTTGTCGACGATGGCGAGCGGTGCGTCGATGCGCTTGGCAAGTCCCCGCGCACGCACCACGCCGCCGACATCGGGCGACACCACCATCAAATTGTCGCTGGGAAACACCTGCTTGATGTCCTGTACCATCACCGGCGCCGCGAACAGATTGTCGGTCGGAATGTCGAAGAAGCCCTGGATCTGTCCGGCGTGCAGGTCGAGGGTGAGCACGCGATCGGCGCCGGCTTCGACGATCATGTTGGCGACGAGTTTGGCCGAGATCGGCGTGCGCGGACCGGGTTTGCGGTCTTGCCGCGCATAGCCGAAATAGGGAACGACGGCGGTGATGCGCCGGGCTGAGGCGCGCTTCAGCGCATCGATGATGATGAGCAGCTCCATCAGGTGATCGTTGGCCGGCGCCGAGGTCGACTGGATCACGAACACGTCCTCGCCGCGCACGTTTTCCTGCACCTCGACGAAGATCTCCATGTCCGCGAAGCGGCGGACGATGCATTTTGCCAGCGGTGTTTTTAGGTAGGTTGCGATCGCCTCGGCGAGAGGGCGGTTGCTGTTGCCTGCAACCAGTTTCATCGGATCGCTCCTTAGCCAGCGAGGCGGTCCCGGATCAGGCCCCACTCGCGCCCAGCCACGGCGGCTTTTAGCAAGCGGTCGCCGCCGCTGTAAACTCGCGCGATGCCGCAAGCTTGTGGATGAGGCTTAGCTCGACTTCGGCAGGAGCTTTAAGATGCCGTCGGCCGCGGCGCCGGCCGCGGCGTCGGCGATGGCGCCCCAAGGCCCGTTCAGCGAGCCTTTGGGGATGGTATTCTGCTGGGACACCGTGCCCAGCTTGCGGCCGTTGGGATCGAGCACCTGCCAGTCGATACGGATGCTCTGCTTGCCGCCGCTGGCATCGGCCAGCTTGACGCTGCCCTTGACGGTGTAGACGTTGACGGCGGGGCCGTTGGCGAGCTTTACGCCGCCCGCATAGAGCTTCTTCTTGAGCGCCACGGTTAACGACCTCTGCCCGTCTCCAGGCGCGCCGGCCACCGGTTGCACCAAAACGCCGTTTGCCTTCGGGCTGGCTACGCTCGCGGTCGAGGCGGGTGCCGCGGCCTGCGGTCTGGCGGCCGGTACCGGATCGGAAGCCGCGACCACTGGCGCCGATCCTCGGCTGCGCGGCACGCTGGCGGCGAGTTGTGAGGCTGTCTTGCCTGCGATGCTGCGGATCGCCGTGCTGTCGACACCGCTCCAGGGATCGCTTCCCGACCGGCTGGCGATAACCTCTTCGCCGGTCACGCGCGTGACGCGAGAGCCCTGCGCATCGTTGACGTCCCAAATATAGGTGATTTTGGACCCGCGCCCCTCGGTCGTGGCAACCAGGTAGCCCCGCAGCGTATAATTCGCGTTGCCCCCATCTGGAACGAAGCTAAGCCCGCGATCCTTGCCGGCGGCGACCAGCGCGCCGCTCAGTTCATCGGCAACCTGCGGCGTCGCGCCGATGATTGGCGCAATCGCAATCGTCTTGGAGCCGCCGAACCAACTGGTGGCGCCGCTGAAGAAGCCGCCTCCGCTGCTCGGACTACCAGGACCGCCGCCGCAGCCGGAGAGGCTGGCAACCGCAACAGCGGCGAGCGCCAATGTTGCGATACGCCCTAGCCAGCCGCGCACGTGACGTGTGTCCGCGCCCAACAAAACTCTCCCTCTGTTGGCCGCACAGCACCGCTCGCGACAGCCCTGTCGTGACGGAACTCCCAACCCTATCCCGAACAACAGCTTACTCGTCCCCGCCCGCCTGCGTCCAGTTCAGCGTGGCTGGGTTTTGGGCCAATCCCTCACTTGGTGAATGCAGGTCAGGCGAGCAGGATGGCGGAAATTTGGCGGCCGTAATCGTCCTCGCCGTGATGTTGCGATCGGCGGTAGCTGAACAAGCGGGTTTCCTCGCAATAGGTACAAAATCCTAGATCGGTGATGGTCCCAATGCCGGCCCGCTCAAGCCGATCGGCCACATAGGCCGGGAGGTCGAAATGCGGCTCGCCGGTGCTCTCATCGGTGATGAAAAAGGCAGCGCTGTCCGGCGCGTCTGCGACGAAGCTTTGCATGAAATCTTGGCCGACCTCGTAGGCCTCTTGCGAGATGGCAGGTCCGATCGCGGCGGTGATCCGTCCGGGCTTCGCGCCGAGCTTGGTCATGGCTTTGATCGTGGCCTCGATGACGCCCCCGAGCGCGCCCTTCCACCCGGCATGTGCCGCGCCAACAACGCCCGCTTCGCCGTCACAGAACAGGACCGGCGCACAATCGGCGGTGAGCACGCCGATGGCAAGCCCCGGCTTTGCCGTCACGATGGCGTCGGCCTCGGGTGCGTTGCCGTCCTTCCAGGGTTTCTCGACGATCACCGCCTCGGCGCTGTGCTTTTGGTAGAGGGTGAGGAGGCGCGAGGGTTCTGCGCCGAGGAGCTCCGCGACCCGCGCGCGGTTCTCTGCGACATTGGCCGCGTCATCGCGCGAGCCGGGCCCGCAATTGAGCGAGGCATAGACGCCGGTCGAGACGCCGCCAAGCCGGGTAAAGAAGCCGTGGCGCACGCCGGAAAGCGCGGCCAGGCTCGCGGCCTGAAACTTCATCTTATCTTGTGTCACCATGGTGAGGCGGGACGCTTGACGGTCTAAATGTCTCCGAAGGGCGGCGGCGGGGCAAGCCCGCTTGACTGCACAACCAGCACTTTGAACAGAGCGCCCATCTGCCGGGGATCGGCGAGGCGCGCCGCGCCTGAGAGCAACGCGTCCTTCTGCGCCTCCGTCGCGTCGCGGCTGAGTCGCTCAAACCGGGCCTCGAGCCCGAGCCTGAGCAGGAATTCACCCTGCTGCATCGGCCCAAAGGTGGAGAGCCCGAGCTCGACGGCGGTCTGCTTGAGCGCGGCGAAATCGACATGCGCCGTGAGGTCCGCCTCGCCGGGAGCCGCCAGCGGATTGGCATAACGATGCGCGCGCACCGCTTGCAAGGTGTCGCCCGCGCCGCTCTCGGCATGGCCGTAATCGACGATCAGCGCCGCGACGGGCGCCGCCTCGGCGCGCGACGCAAGCATCTGCACCAGGGTCTGGGCGCCGGGCCGCGTCTCGATGATGGTGCCATCGCCAAGCTCGGAAGCGCCAAACGCGGCGGGGAGCGGATCGCTCTCGCTCTCGCTGGAAGCGCCTTCGCAAAAGACGAAGCCTCCATCGGCGGCGCCGCGAACGTGGCGCTCGCGCCAAGTTCCGCCCCTGCGCACGAATTGCCTGATCGGCAGCGCATCGATGAACTCGTTGGCGATGAGGATGAGCGGGCCTTGCGGCACGTCTTCGATGCGCTCGAACCATTGCGGGAGAGGGGAGGCGCGCAGGGTCTCACGTTGCACCTCGCGCAATACCGGACTCGTCTCGACGAGCGCAAGCGTCATGCTCTCGATCAGGCCCGGCACGGTCTTGAAGACGCGAAGCGCATCGGCCATCAGGGTACCGCGTCCGGGCCCAAGCTCGACGACGACCACGCGCTCGGGCCCGCCCATGCCCTGCCACACGGTGGCAACCCAGGCGCCGATCAGTTCGCCGAATACCTGGCTGATCTCGGGCGCCGTGATGAAATCGCCCGTGCGCCCGATCGGCTGGCGCGTCAGATAATAGCCGGCCGCGCGGTCGGCGAGGCACGCCTGCATATAATCATGCACGCTGATGGGTCCTTCGCGCGCGATGCGCTCTTTCAGCCGCGCCGCAAGCGGCGCCGTAGCCGGCTCGCGTTTCAATTGCGCTCCCATCACGCCGCCAAAGCCGGCTCTCGCCTCGCCCGCCAGATGAGCCACGCGCCGATCAGCATCATGGGAATGGAGTAGATGATACCCGGTGTGAGCAGGCCGATATCGAGGGGATGACCGGCATGCGGCTCGCGGAAGAACTCGGCAGTGCTGCGAAACAGCCCATAGAACACCAGGAATAAGCCGAACACGGTGCCCGGCCGCGTCAGCGCGTGATAATAGTGCGTGGCGATGCGCAGGATCGTGAACAGCACGATCCCTTCGAGGAAGGCCTCATAGAGCTGGCTCGGATGCCGCGGATCGTCGCCCGCGCCCGGGAACACCATCGCCCACGGCACGTCGCTGACGCGTCCCACCACCTCCGAATTGATGAAATTGGCGACCCGCCCAAAGAACAGCCCGAACGGGGTCGCGGCCGAGGCAACGTCGCCGAGCGACAGCGGATTGATGCCTTTCACCCGCGAGAAGAAGTAGACCGCGAGCACGACGCCGAGCAGGCCGCCATGGAACGACATGCCCCCATTCCAGATGGCGGGAATCTCGATCGGGTTCTGCCAGAAATAAGAGGGCTCGTAGAACAGGACGAAGCCGAGCCTGCCGCCGAC